>NZ_JBUEGB010000016.1:0-171132 GCF_054963695.1 Micromonospora sp. RTBAU3-60
TTCGTGGGCGGCGACGGCGGTGAGGCGGGTGGTCAGTTGGTGCATGTCGGTGGGGTCGACCGGCTCGGGGTTGCTGTCGATCCAGGGCAGGGGCCATTCGATGATCTCGTCGATGCCGGGCAGCAGTTCGGCGGCGGCTCGGCCGCGTGGCCCGCAGAGCAGCACGACGCGGTCCGCTCCGGCGGCGACGGCGCGGATGCCCGGCCCGGTGACCAGCAGGTCCCCGGCCGCGTCGCTGCGAGCCACCAGGACGGTGCCCCGCCGGGGCGGAGACCCGGGGGCGGCCACCAGCCGCACCCGGCACAGGATCTCGGTCGCCGCCTCCGGCAGGTCGCGGGCGACCGTGGGCGCGGCGGCCACCTCCGCCGCGCGGGTGGCTGGGGTGGGGACCAGGATGCCGGTGGCGCCGGCCGCCGCGGCGGCGGTCATGTCGGCGCCGATGTCGCCGACCAGCGCGCACCGGGTCGGTGTGGTGCCGAGCGCCCGGGCGGCGGCGTGCACCAGGCCCGGGGCCGGCTTGCGGCAGGCGCAGCCGTCCGGCTCGCCGTGCGGGCACACCTGCCAGCTGTCGAAGGGCCCGAGCAACTCCTCCACCCGGGCGTTGACCCGGTGCAGGTCCGCGGCGGTGAAACAGCCCCGGGCCAGGCCGGACTGGTTGGTGACCACGGCCAGACGCAGCCCGGCCGCGCGCAGCCGGTCCAGCGCCTCCCGCGCACCGGGCACCGGGCGGACCTTCTCCGGGTCGCCGTTGTAGGGCACGTCCTCGATGAGCGTGCCGTCCCGGTCCAGCAGCACCGCGTCGAACAGGGCGGACGGGAACCGGTCAGCACCCGGGTCAACCCGGGCTGACCTGCACTGATCCCGCTCGTGGTCCCGTCGCACGGGCGGCGGGTTCCCGACCCCCCGAGGAGTAAACATCAACTTCGGCGGAGCCGACTCCGCCGGTGCCGCACGGCCGGCCGTCCCGCACTCCGCCGGCTCGGTCCGGCGATACCCGCCGCTGCCGAGAAGCTAACCCGGGGCCGTCGTTAGCCGTGGTGGAGGCGGGGTACGGGATTGGGGTGGCGATGGTGGAGAAAGTGATCGACGCACCCCCGCAGCGGGTCTTCGACGTGCTCGCCGACGGGTGGACGTACAGCGACTGGGTGGTCGGCACGGCACATGTGCGGGGGGTGGACGACGGTTGGCCGCGGGTCGGCAGCCGGCTGCACCACCGGACCGGGCCGTGGCCCTTCTCGCTGCAGGACTCCTCGCAGGTGGTGGCCTGCGAACCAACGCACCGGCTCGTGCTCAGGGCGGGGCTCTGGCCGGCGGGCGAGGCGATCGTCGACTTCACCCTGGAGCCGCTGGACGGCGGCGGCCGGACCCGGGTCCGGATGGGCGAGGATTTCGCCGCCGGGCCGCTGCGCTGGGTCTCGAGCAGGCTCAACGACCTGCTGCTCCGCCCCCGGAACAAGGAGACGTTGAACCGCCTCTCCGACATCGCCACCAGGCAGCGGGCGAAGCGCTGACGTCACACTCCGTGACCGCCCGGACGGGACCACGGTTCCGCTGGCCGGCAACCCCCGAACGGCGCTTCCGGCCCGCCGAGCGGGCGTCTGTGCGGACCCGGCGCGAGCGACTGGCTACCCTCTCAGGTGAACCATGTCGGCCGACCGAGGATGTCCGTGATGATCGAACCCGTGCAGTTGCCCGCCCCGTGGCGCGACGCACGCCTGACCGTCGTCGTTCCCACCTACAACGAGGCGGGCAACCTCCCGGTGCTGGTCGAGCGGCTCCTCGCCCTGCCGCTGCCCGGGTTGAAGGTGCTCGTCGCGGACGACAACTCCCCGGACGGGACCGGCGAGGTGGCCGACAAACTGGCCATCGAGCACCCGGACCGGGTGCTGGTGGTGCACCGCCCGGGCAAGGAGGGCCTCGGCCGGGCGTACGTGGACGGGATCGGGCGGGCGCTCGCCGGCGACGCCGAGTTCGTCGCGCAGATGGACGCGGACCTGTCGCACCCGCCGGAGGCGCTGCCCGGGATGCTCGGCGCGCTGCTCTCCACCCAGGCCAGCGTGGTCATCGGCTCCCGCTACGTGCCCGGCGGCGAGCTGGACGAGAACTGGCCGCTCTACCGGCGCGCGCTCAGCGGCTGGGCCAACCTCTATGTGCACACCCTGCTGCGGGTGCGCATCCGCGACCTGACCGCCGGCTTCAAGATCTGGCGGGCCGACGCGTTGCGGGACATCGGCCTGGACCGGGTGCAGTCCAACGGCTACAGCTTCCAGGTGGAGATGCACTACCTGGCCACCAAGCTGGGGCACACCATCCTGGAGGTGCCGATCCGCTTCGAGGAGCGGCGCGACGGCGCGTCGAAGATGACCACCGCCACCAAGATCGAGAGCGCGCTGATGCCGTTCAAGCTGCGGACCCGCCACCGCAACCTGCCGAGCTGACACCGCCGTTCCACCAACTCCGACCTCACGCTGCGTCAGCATGACGCCGCGTGAGGTCAGACTGCCCTCCACTCCACACGTCTCGCTCGCTTGCTCTGCAGCTACCACCGCACCATCCCGCGCCAGGGCAGGCCGGGCGTCAGCCGTAGACCGCCCGGTGCGCGGCGCCGATCGCGCCCGCGTACAGGCCACCGGTGAGCGCACGGTCCCGGGCCAGGGCCGCCCGCGCGGCGTTCGCGCCGGGCGCCCCGTGCACGCCGCCGCCGGGGTGCGCCGAGGCGCTGGCCAGGAAGAGCCGGTCCACGGGGGTGTCCGCGCGCCCCAGGCCGGGGATCGGCCGCAGGAAGAGCTGCTGGTACGCGGCCGCGGTGCCGCCGCCGATTGCGCCGCCGACCAGGTTGGGGTCGCCCGCCTCCAGCTCGCCCGGGCCGGCCACGTGCCGCCCGACGATCAGCGAACGGAACCCAGGGGCGGCCTCCTCCAGCACCTCCTCCATCCGCGTGATGTGGGCGGCGAGTTCCTCGGTCCGCCAGTCACGCCGGAACGGCAGGTGGGTGTAGGACCAGAGCGACTCGGTGCCCGGCGGGGAGTGGCTCGGATCGGCCACCGACATCTGCCCGACCAGCAGGAACGGGTCCCGGGGCAGCTCGCCCCGGGCCAGCGCCGCCGAGTACGTGGTGAGCCCGTTCAGGTCGGCGCGGAGGTGCACCGTGCCGGCGCCGGCAATCGCCCGGTTGCGCCACGGCACCGGCGCGGACAGCGCCCAGTCGACCTTGAGCGTGGAACCGTCCCACCGGAAATGGGCCAGGTCCTCGACGAGGCGGGGCGGGAGCGCGGCCGGGCCCACCAGGTCCAGGTAGAGCGCCGGGGCGGGCACGTCCGCGAGCACCGCCCGCCGGGCCCGCCACACGGCGCCGCCGGCCGTGCGGACACCCATGGCCCGCCCCCGGGCGGTGAGCACCCGGTCGACCCGGGCGCCGTAGTCGATCCGGCCGCCCCGCTCGACCAGCCGGGCCACCAGCGCGTCAGTGATCTTCTGAGCCCCGCCGACCGGCACCGGCCAGCCGACCTGCTGGCCGAGCATGGCGAGCAGCCACCCGTACACCCCGGAGCCGGCCTCCTCGGGTGACAGGTCGGTGTGCAGGGCGCAGCCGGCGAGCAGCGCCGGCCCGCCCTCGCCGGCGAAGATCTCGTCGCCGAGCTTGCGGACCGGCACGACGAGCCGGCGGGCCAGCCGCAGCGCGCCCGACACACGGAGCCGGCGCAGCAGGGCCAGCCCGCCGCGGACCGGCGGGAAGGGGCTGGTGACGAGGCCGAGCATCGGCTCCGCCACCTCGCACCAGGCCGCGTACGCCTGCCGCCAGCGGTCCCCGTCGCCGGGGGCGAACGCCTCCAGCGAGGCCGCCGTCACGTCCAGGTCCCGGTTGACCACCGCCGCCCGGCCGTCGGGGAACAGGTGGGCCAGCACGACCGGGGCGTGCGTCCAGGCCAGCCCGTACCGGTCCAGGCCGAGCCGGCGCAGCACCGGGGAGGCGTAGCCGAGCGGATAGAACGAGCTGTAGAGGTCGCTGAGATAGCCGGGGGCGGTGACCTGGGCGGAGCGGACCGCCCCGCCGGGCGTCTCGGTGGCCTCCAGCACCAGGACGTCCCAGCCCGCGTCGGCGAGCAGGTTGGCGGCCACCAGACCGTTGTGGCCGGCACCGATGACGACAGCGTCCGCGCTCGGCGCGCCGGGCGTGCTCATCCGATCCGCCTACCCGGCCGGTTACCGGGCAAAACGCGTTTGCCTCGGCGGGGTCCGGGCATCCACTGCCGCATGTACACGGTTGCACAGCTCATAGGTGGAGTGTGGGGCGCGGGTGGCGAGGGAGGCGAACTGGTCGTCCGTGATCCGGCCGACGGCTCCCCGGTCGCCACCGTGCCGGTGGCGACGGCGGACGAGGTGGGGAAGGCGGTCGAGGCGGCCCGCGGGGCGGCGGCGGACTGGGCGGCGACCGACCCGGCGGAGCGGGCGGCGGCGCTGCACCGGGCGGCGGACGCGGTCGAGGCCGCCGCAGAGGAGTTGGCGGCGGCCACCACGGCCGAGATGGGCAAGCCGCTGGACGACGCCCGCGGCGGCGTGACGGCCGGCATCGGCACCCTCCGCCAGTACGCGGAGCTCGGCCCGCTGCGCGGCGGACGGACGCTGCACGGCGGGCACGGCGCCCTCGACTTCATGGCCCCCGAACCACGCGGCGTCGTCGCCGCGATCACCCCGTGGAACGATCCGGTCGCGGTCTCCTGCGGACTGCTCGGCGCCGCGCTGGTGACCGGGAACGTGGTGCTCTACAAGCCGAGCGAGCGCACCCCGGCGACCGGCTGGCTGCTGGCGCGGGCCCTCGACTCGGCGCTGCCGGCCGGCGTGTTGTCGCTGCTCACCGGCGGGGCCGAGGTGGGCGCGGCCCTGGCCGGCCAGGAGGTGGACGTGGTGGCCCACGTCGGCTCCACCGCCACCGGCCGGGCGATCGCCGCCGCCGGCGCCCGCACCGGCGCCAAGGTCCTGCTGGAGAACGGCGGCAGCGACCCGCTGGTGATCGACAGCGGGGTGGACCCGGTCTGGGCGGCCGACCAGGCCGCGCTGGGCTGCTTCGCGAACGCCGGGCAGATCTGCGTCGCGGTGGAACGGATCTACGTGCACCGCGACGTGGCCGAGGACTTCGTCGACGCGCTGGTGCAGCGGGCGGAGGCGCTGACCGTGGGCCCCGGCCGGGAGCCCGGCACGCAGCTCGGGCCGCTGGTGGACCGGCGGCACCGGGACCACGTGCACGGGCAGGTCACCGCGGCGGTCGCCGAGGGGGCGCGGATCCGCACCGGCGGGGAGTTGCCCGACGGCCCGGGCGCGTTCTACCCGGCCACGGTGGTGGCGGACTGCCGGCACGAGATGGCCTTGGTGCGGGAGGAGACGTTCGGTCCGGTCGCCCCGGTGGTCGTGGTCGACTCGTTCAGCGAGGGGCTGCGCTGCGCCGCCGACTCGCCGTACGGCCTGGCCGCCACGGTGCTGACCGGCTCGATGAGCCACGCCCACCGGGCCTGGCGGGACTTGCCGGTGGGCACGGTCAAGGTGAACGCGGTCTTCGGGGGCGCACCGGGCGGTGCCGCGCAGCCGCGCCGCGGCAGCGGCCAGGGCTTCGGGTACGGCCCGGAGCTGCTCGACGAGTTCAGCACGGTCAAGACGGTGCACATCGAGGCGCCGGGCGGCGGCCACTGGTGATGACACGAAGAGAGCCCGGGACAACGGTCCCGGGCTCTCTTCGGTGGTCAGCGGCCCCGGGACTTGGCGGTCTCGCGGGCCTTGGTGGTCTGGCGGGCGTTGGCCTTCTGGATCGCCTTGACCAGTTCCGGCTTGGTCATCCGGGACCGGCCGGGCACGTCCAGCTTCTTGGCGACCTCCATGAGGTGCTCCTTGGGCGCGTTGGCGTCCACCCCGGCGGCCGTGGGCGCCCGTCGTGCCGGGCCACCGCCGGCGGCCTGCCGGTCGCTCGGGCCGGTGCGTCCCTTCGGCTCCCAGTGGTCGCCCACCTTCTCGAATTCGTGCTTCAGCGCGGCGAACGCCGTGCGGTGCGCCCGCTGTCCCTCGCCGTACGTCTCGACGGCCGAGTCGTGCGTCTTCTCCCACGTCCGCTGCGCCTTCGCCGGGGAGCGCCGCAGCGTGCTGGGCATTACCTCGCGCCCGGGCATCTCGTCTCCCTCCGTCTCGATCGGTTCCTATGACCGTTCCCCCACGTCACGGCCGCAAACCGCAATCCGGTTTGTCGATTTCCGGGGCGGGGTACCGCCGGGCCACGCGCAACCGGCGCGCCCGGCTAGGAGGAGGCGGTCATGGCGGCGACGACGGAGCCGGCGGTCCCCGCCCGGCGGCGGGCCCGGCTGCCCCGCCGGGTACGCCAGCTGAGCTGGGCGACCTGGCGCGGGGTGCTGGTCCGCAGCGGGCGGAACTTCGTGCGGGACAACTGCGCGGACTGGGCCGCCGCGTTGACGTACTACGGCGTGCTGGCGCTCTTCCCGGCCACGGTCGTGGTGGTCGCCCTGGTCGGGCTGGTCTCCGACGGCGAGCGGACGGTCGACACGGTGATCGGCCTGGCGCGGGAGATCGGCGCCGGGTCCGTGGTCGGCAACGACGGCTTCGTCGGCGTGGTCCGCGGCGTGGTCGAGCAGCAGAGCTCGGCGAAGGTGCTGCTCAGCTTCGGTCTGCTCGGCGCACTCTGGTCGGCGTCCGGGTTCATCGGCGCGTTCACCCGGGCGTCCAACGCGATCTACGGCGTCGAGGAGGGGCGGCCGTTCTACCGGCTGCGCCCGCTGCAGATCGGCCTGGCCGGGGTGTCGCTGGTGCTGCTGGCGGTGGTCGCCACCGGGCTGATCGTCAGCGGTCCGGTCACCGACGCGGTCGGCGACCGGCTGCACGCCGGCGGGCTGGCCCGCACGGTGTGGACGGTGACGAAGTGGCCGGTGCTCGCCCTGGTGGCGATGGCCCTGCTGTCGCTGCTGTTCTGGATCGCCCCGAATGTCCGGCAGCCCCGGTTCCGCTGGCTCACCCCCGGCGGCGCCCTCGCCCTGCTGGCCTGGGTGCTCGCCTCCGCCGGCTTCGGCCTCTACGTCGCCAACTTCGGCTCGTACGACGTCACGTACGGCAGTCTCGGCGCGGTCATCGCCTTCCTGGTCTGGCTCTACCTGTCCAACTGCGCGCTGATGCTCGGCGTGCAGGTCAACGCGGAACTGCAGCGGGGCCGGGTGATCCAGGCCGGCGCGGCGGACCCGGGCGAGCCGGTGCTGCCGCCCCGCGCGCCGGCCGAGTCGTGACCGGCTTCGCCCGGTTCGGGGTGCGGTGACCGCCTCCACCCGCCGGCCCCGGTTTACCGGCGGTCCCCTCGGGCATGTCTGTCGGCATGGAACGTGGCAACAGCAAGCACTCGCCCAGGGTCGATGACAACATGAGCCAGGACGTCAGCGGCCTGATCCAGGGGCCGGGGGCCGGTGGTTCCCGGGTCGAGGAGTCCCGCCAGCCGGAGCCCGCGGGTGAGGACCAGCCGGAGCCGAAGACGCTGACGGCCGGTGCGAGCCGCGGCGGCAATCCGCAGGGGATGAGCATGGACGACGTCGAGGGGCGCAGCCGCCTCGGCAGGTTCATCACCATGACCGCCCTGCCCGGTGACCGCGACGCGCTGGTGGCCAACGCGCGGGAGAACCAGGCGCCGGCGGACATCGTGGCCGCCCTGGAACGCCTGCCCGACGGCACCCGTTACCAGACGGTTTCCGAGGTGTGGGCCGCACTCGGGCACAAGAACGAGACGACGCGCTGGTGAACGGACCGGCCCACGGTCCGTGAGACGACACCGGCGGAACAGGAGGATTCGACGATGAGCGGCGTGATGGAACACGTGGACGTTTCCGTTCCGATCCGCACCGCCTACGACCAGTGGACCCAGTTCGAGGAGTTTCCGCACTTCATGGAGGGAGTGCAGGAGGTCCGGCAGCTCTCCGACACGATGACTCACTGGACGGTGGAGATCGGCGGCGTGAAGCGCGAGTTCGACGCCGAGATCACCGAACAGCTGCCGGACGAGCGGGTGGCCTGGCGTTCCACCGGGGGCACCCAGCAGGCCGGCGTGGTGACCTTCCACCGCCTCGACGAGGCGCACACGCGGGTCACGTTGCAGATGGAGTTCGAGCCGCACGGCGTGGTCGAGCAGGCCGGCGACAAGCTCGGTGTGGTGGACCGCCGGGCCAAGGGCGACCTGGAACGGTTCAAGCAGTTCATCGAGCGGCGCGGTCAGGAGACCGGCGCGTGGCGTGGCACGGTCGACCGACCCACCCCCTGACGTGACGACCCCCTGGTACACGACAGCTCCGATGGCCGCCGGTGATCCGGCGGCCATCGTCGTGTCCGGCGGCCCCGCCGTTTGCGATCACCGGGTCCGGGTACCGCTGGGGAATGACCGACAACGACAAGCACGTGTGGCGCGACGAGGAACGCACCCCGCTGCACGAACTGGACCGGGCGATCGCCCGCTCGACCATCGACGGGCAGGCCGACGACGTCACCGGCAACGACGCCGGCGAGGAGGCCGCGTTCGGCCACGGGCCCGAGGCGGTGGACCGGGGTGCCGGCCCGGAGGCCGAGCGGCGGGAGATGACCGACGCGGACCGGGCGTACCGGCCGTCGACCATCGGCCGGACCGGCCCCGACACGTGAGCGGGCCTCCGGGCGCCCACGGGCGTCCCGGGGCCGCCCCCGGGTGACGCTCGGCTCACCCGAAACGACAAAAAGTGAGGTACGGGCGGCCGGGAAAACGGACAGCCTATCCAGAATCGGCCGAATGGGGGACGGCGATCGCCCCTTGCCGCGTAAGACTTTCCGGATGCAACAGGGCTCCGGCTTCCTCACCCCACGTCAGCGCCGCCTCGCCTGGCTGGGCTTCCTGCTCGTCGCCGCCCAGGCACCCGTCGCCGCCAAGCTGGTGGCCGACAGCTCATGGCTGTTCAGCCTCGTGGTGGCGCTCATGGTGGCGACCGTGATCATCGCCGACGACGCCATGCGGCGCCGGCCGGCGGACGCCCGCTCCTCCGACTAGCCCGCCGCGCCCGGCCGCGCCTCGTGTCCCGGCCGCCCCCGGGTGCGCCGGCGCTCCTTCATCTCGGCCTCGTAGAGGTGCCGCCGGCCGGCGACCAACTCGTCGCGGGCGCGGCGGTCCAGCTCCCGGAAGAGCGCGTAGTAGCCGTCGTCGAAGTCCTCGACGATCTGGAAGGTCCAGCGTCCGGCGATCACGTTGCGGCCGAGCAGGTCCACCTCGATCCGGTCGGCGATCCCGTCGTGCCCGGCGGACCGGAACAGCGCCACCGCGTCGTCCAGCATCAGGTCGGCGTGGCCGATCAGCTGGTGCAGTGAGTAGAGGTGCCCCCGGGCCCGCTCCACGCACTCCAGCGCCTCGCTGAGCTTGCCGAGCGCCTCGACCGTGGTGTCACGCACGCCCGCCGGCCGGCGGTGCGCCTCGTCCGGTCCGTCCGCCTGCTGTCCCATTCCGTTCCTCCGCGGGGTTCGTGGTGCCCTTCGCGCGGTTCCCTTCTGCCCGCTGGCGGCCGACTCAATCCCGGCGGACGGGGCCGCGCCGCGCCCGGACGACCCCGGCATCGGCCGGTCGGCCGAGGTCGCCGCGCCAGCGGCCCGGTTAGCCTCGGTCACCATGCGCGTGCCGAACAACCGGATGGCGGCCCGTTCCGCGGCCGCATCCGCGCGGTCCACCCTCGTCAGGCTCACCGCCGCCGTCGGCAGCGCGGGACTCGCCGCGGCCGCCGCCGACCCCGGCCTGCTCGCCGTGGTCGACCAGCACGCCGCCGCCGTACGCGACAGCCTGCACGGCGACCGCCGCGCACTGACCGTGGCCGCCCTGGCCGGATACGCCGAGGGGGTCCGCGCCGCGGCCGTGGAGCACGGCTGGCAGCCGCCGGTCGAACCGGTCGACTGGTCGCAGCCGGACTGGCTGCTCACCCGCCTGCTCGCGGTCTGCGCCCTGGCCCGCTCGCTGGACCCCCGGCACCTGGCCTGAGACACGGCGGAAGGGCGCCCGGCGGACGCCCCTCCCTCCGTGTCCCGGCTCAGGGGTTCGGCCGGCGGAACTGCTGGGTCTCCTCGCCCACGTTCCCGGACCGGTACGTGCCCTGCCCGCCCTGGGCCTCGGACATCGACGACTCGGACACCCGGGCCGGCTGCGCACCCCGGTCGGCCAGCTGCCGCTCGTAGTCGGCACGGCCCGCGCTCTGCGCGGCGCGCTGCTCCCGGATGGCCCGGGACTCCTCCGCCATGCGGTCGAGCCACCGGTCCCAGCGGGCCTGCATCGGCTTCACCAGGCCGCCGCCGACCCCGATGATCAGGATGCCGGCCACCGTGGCGAGGAACGCGATCAGCACCGGCATGGTGACCGTGGTGGCGATGCCCACCTGGTTCAGCGCCGCGATGATGCCGAGCGCCAGGATGAAGACGGCCGCCAGGTCGGCCAGCACCCGGCCGTACGAGAGCCCGCCGAGCGCGCCGGTGATCAGGTCCCGGACCGCGTTGGCGATGGCGGCGGCGACCACCACGATGACGATCGCCACGAACGCCCGCGGCAGCCACGAGATGACGCCCCGGAGCAGGTCACTGATGGCGTTCGGCCCCCACACTCCGAACGCGAACTGCAGGGTGAACAGCAGGATCGCGTAGTACGCCAGTCGGGCCAGGATGTCGCTGGCGTCGTACTTGGTGCGTTCGAGCGCGCGTTTGATGCCGCCTCGCTCGACCGCGCGGTTGAAGCCGAGTCGTTCCAGCACCGTGTCCACGAGCTTCAACACGCCTCGGGCGACCAGCCAGCCGACCACGAGGATCACGATGAACGCGACCGCCTTCGGCACGAAGAGCAGCACGGCCCGCCACAGGTCGCCCAGGGCAGCGCCGATGTTGACCTGGTCGGCCGCGAGGGTTGTCTGCATGATGTCCCTCCTGTCGGTGAACTGCGAACGCCGGCATACCCGGTCGGTCCGCCGACACGCCGCGCGACCTGCCCGGAATTTCGGACATGGCCCTCTGGTGGGCCCCGACCTGCCGTGATCCCCGGCCACGGGCGGTTCGCCGGCTCGCCACCGCGCGTGATCGGAACCGACCCGGCACGCTCCGGATAGGCTGCGGTCATGCCAGGCACGGTCGGGCGGGTCCCGACGCCATCAGCCCCCACCTCGGGGGCGCCCACGGGCGCGGGTGCCGCTGCCTCGCCTGCCGGGCCGGCCCACTCGTGGGCCGGTACGCCGCTCGGCGCGCCGGAGGAGTGGGACCCGGCGGTCCGCGCGGTGGTCGACCTGGTGCTCGCCTCGCCGGTGCCGATGGCCCTGCTCTACGGCGACGACCTGGTCCTGCTCTACAACGAGGGGTACGCCGAGCTGATCGGCGCGCGGCACCCGGAGGCGCTCGGGCGGCCGGCGGCGGAGGTGTTCGCCGACGTCTGGCACGAACCGGACGCCGGGGAGGTGATCGGGCGGGCCTACCGGCAGGGCGAGCCGTTCCTGGAACGGGAGGCGGTGCTGCCGGTGGACCGGCACCGGACCGGGCCCGCCGAGCCGCCGGTGTTCACCCGCGGCTACTCCCCCGTCCGGGACAGCGGGGGGCGGATCATCGGGGTGCTCAGCGTGGCCGCCCAGACCACGCACGTCACTCAGCAGTTGCAGAGCCTCAGCGACTTCGCCGCCGCGCTCTCCGGCACCCTCACCCTGGACGACGTCGCCCGGGTCACCCTCCGATACTGCCTCGACTCGTTCGACGCCGACCGGGTGTCGTTCCTGATCGACGAGGGGTCGGCCTGGCGGATGGTCCGCCGCGTGCACGGAGAACTGCTGGACGAGGCCGACGAGCGGCTGCCCCCGCTGTGGCGCCGCGTGCCGGGCGACTCGCCGGTCCCGATCGTGGTCACCGCCCGCAGTGGCGTGTCCACGTTCACCACGGACGGCCAGCCGCTGCGGGACAGCGCGGCGGACCGGCACGACCAGAAGGTCCGCTCGCTCGCCTCGCTGCCGCTGCGCTCGACGGTGATCCGCGGCGCGCTGACCGTCGGCTACCAGTCCCCGCACCCCTGGTCCCCGGCGGAGCGCGCGCTGCTCGCCGCGTCGGCGGAGCTGGTCAGCCAGGCCGCCGAGCGGGCCCGCCGCTTCGAGACCCAGCACGGCACCGCCCAGCTGCTGCAACGCAGCATGCTCCCCGAGCAGTTGCCGGACCTGCCCCGGCTGCGGATCGCCGCACGGTACGACCCGGGCGTGGACGGCAACGCCGCCGGGGGTGACTTCTACGACGCGTTCCTGCTGCCCACCGGCGCGCTCGGGGTGGTCCTCGGCGACGTGGCCGGACACGACGTGCAGGCCGCCGCCCGGATGGGTCAGGTACGCGCGGCACTGCGCGCGCTGGCGCTCACCGATCCCCGCCCGGACGCCGTGCTCGCCGGCCTGGACCGGCTGGTCGCCAGTCTGGGCGTCGAACGCGGGACCCAGGAACTCTTCGTCACCGTGGTGTTCGGCGTCGTCGACGCCGACCGGGAGCGGATCACCCTCGCCAGCGCCGGCCATCCCGCCCCGCTGATCCGGCGCTGCCCGCCCGAGGGCGGGCCGGCGGCCGAGTACGTCGAGGTGCCCCCCAGCCCGCCGCTGGGGCTCGGCCATCACCCCGGGACCACCACCGTGCCGTTCCGTCCCGGCGACACCCTGCTGCTGTACAGCGACGGGGTGGTGGAGCGGCGCTGGCAGGACCTCAGTGCGGGGCTGGCCGGGCTGGCCGGGGCGGTGACGGCGGCGAGCAGCGGCGATCCCCGGGCGCTCTGCGCGGTGGCCACCGCCGCCGTGGCCGGCACCACGGAGGACGACGTGGCGGTGCTCGCCGTGGAGCACGCGGTCCGGCCGAGCCGTTCGGCCAGCATGGCGGTGCCGGCGGAGCCGACCGCGCCCAGCCGGGTACGGCACTGGATGAGTGCCCAGCTCATCGAGTGGCAGGTGCCCGATTCGGTGATCGGCGCCGCCGTGCTGTGCACCAGCGAGCTGACCACCAACGCGCTGCTGCACGCCGGCACCGCCGCCCGCGTGGAGATCGACCTGACCGTGGAACGCCTGCTGGTCTCGGTCGCCGACTCCGGCACCCGGGGTCAGGTGACCCGGGCCCAGACCGACACCCTGAGCAGCCGGGGGCGCGGGCTGGGGCTGATCGAGGAGCTGAGCGACGCCTGGGGCACCGACCCGACGGTGCGCGGGTCGACCGTCTGGTTCGAGATCCTCATTCCGGCCGGCTGAGTCCCGCGTCGGCGACGCCGCCGGCGGGTAGGAGGGGAGCCATGCCACGCGACAACCGCCGGGGCGTCCTCTTCGACGTGGACGGCACCCTGGTCGACACCACGTACCTGCACACCGTGAGCTGGTGGGAGGCGCTGCGACGGGCCGACCACCGGGTGCCGATGGCCGCCATCCACCGGTCCATCGGCATGGGCTCGGACAAGCTCCTCGACCACCTGCTCGGGCCGGAGCGTGACCGGGACGCGGACGGCAAGCTGCGGGACGGGCACGACGCCAGCTACGCCGAGTACTGGGAGCGGCTGACGCCGCTGCCCCGGGCGGTGGACCTGCTGCGGGCCTGCGCGGCGCGCGGGCTGCGGGTGGTGCTGGCCACCTCGGCGGCCGAGCACGAGGTGGCCGCGCTGCGGGCGGCGCTCGACGCGGACGACGTGATCGACACCGTCACCTCCTCCGCCGACGCGCAGGAGAGCAAGCCGGCCCCGGACATCCTGGTCGCCGCGCTGGACCAGTCCGGGTTGGCCGCCGAGCGGGTGGTGTTCGTCGGCGACTCGGTCTGGGACGTCGCGGCGGCCGGCCGGTTGGACATCCCCTGCATCGGGCTGACCTGCGGCGGCACCAGCCGGGCGGAGCTGGCCGCGGCCGGGGCGGTGGCGGTGTACGACGACCCGGCGGCGCTGCTCGACGCCCTCGGCGAGAGCGCCATCGCGGCCCTGGGTTGAGACCGGCGGCGCGGTGACGGGCCGCACCCGGAACAAGCCGGACACCGAGGCATAGCGGGCCGGAGTACGGGGCACTGGTGACCACCTGGCCGCCGCAGGGCGGCGGGAGGGTGGTGCCGTGGAACCGGTGGATGTCGCGATCGCGCTGCTGGGCGCCGGCGCCCTGCTGGCGGGGGTGCTGCCGCGGATGCTGGAGCGCCGCCCGCTGTCCATGCCGATCGCCTTCCTCGGGCTCGGCATGCTGGTGTTCCTGCTGCCCACCGGGCTGCCGACCCCGGACCCGCGGCGCTGGCCGGAAGTCACCACCCACCTCACCGAGATCGGCGTGATCGTCGCGCTGATGGGTGCCGGGCTGAAGATCGACCGGCCGCTGAGCCGGGTCCGCTGGGCGTCGACCTGGCGGCTGCTGGCGATCGCCATGCCGCTGTGCATCGGGGCGGTGGCGCTGCTCGGCTGGTGGTGGGCGGGTCTGGTGCCGGCGGCGGCGCTGCTGCTGGGTGCCGCGCTCGCCCCGACCGACCCGGTGCTCGCCGCCGACGTGCAGGTGGGCGAGCCGACCGACGTGGAGGACTCCGAGGACGAGGTCCGCTTCGCGCTCACCGCCGAGGCCGGGCTGAACGACGGCCTGGCCTTCCCCTTCGTGTACGCGGCCATCGCCATCGCCACCGCCGGCCTCGCCCCGGCGGACTGGCTGGCCCGTTGGTTCACCGTGCACGTGCTCTACCAGATCGCCGTCGGGGTGGGCGGCGGGCTGCTGATCGGCTGGCTGCTCGGCAAGCTCTTCTTCCGGGCGCCGCGCAACCTGCGGCTGGCCCGGCACGCCGAGGGCTTCCTCGCGCTGGCCGCGACCTTCCTGGCGTACGGGCTGGTGGAGGTGGCCGGCGGGTACGGCTTCCTGGCCGTCTTCGTGGCCGCCCGGGCGATCCGATCCGCCGAGCGGACCCACGAGTTCCACTCCGTGCTGCACGACTTCGCCGAGCAGGTCGAACGCCTGCTCACCGTGCTGTTGCTGCTGCTCTTCGGCGGGGCGGTGGTCGGCGGCCTGCTCGTCCCGCTGACCTGGCCCGCGGCCCTGGTCGGGCTGGCCCTGGTCTTCGTGATCCGGCCGCTGTCCGGGTGGCTGTCGCTGCGTGGTGCCCCCGGCCGCCCGGCCGAGCACTGGGTGATCGCCCTGTTCGGCATCCGCGGCGTCGGCTCGTTCTACTACCTGGCGTACGCGACCAGCGGGACCGACTTTCCGCAGGCCGAGCTGCTGTGGGCCACGGTCGGCCTGGTGGTGGTCGTGTCGGTGGTGGTGCACGGCATCGCGGCCACCCCGGTGATGCAACTGCTCGACCGGGCGGGCGAGCGGAGCCGCGACGCCTCGGCGCGGGACCGGGCTGGCGAACCCGCGCTGGGCGGCGTCCGGGGCTGACGGAACCGCACCGAGCGCCCGCACGTGGTCGTGGTTCGCGGTGAGATCGGTGGGCGAGATCGAGCTGCCGACGCTCTCGAACGCCTCCGGCGACGGGCTGCCGGGAAGGTCGCCGCATCGCCGGGTCGGGCGGTTCGGGAACCGGTCAGCCGCGCTGCGCGAGCAGCCGGGCGGCGAGGGCCCGGCCGAGGTCGCGGCCGGAGCGCCAGGCGGTCTGCACCCGGGGCCGCCCGAACGCGTCCCCGGCGACGCCGATCCCGTCATCGTCCAGGTGGTAGGTCCCGTCACCGCCGCCGGCGGGCGTGGCGTACGTCCAGCGGTGCACGTGCACCAGCTCGGCCGGCTCCGGCAGGCCGAGCAGGTCGCGGACCGCCTGCTCGATCGCCGGGCCGGCGGCGGTGGGCTGCCGCAGGTGCCTCGAGGCGAACTCGGGGGTGGTGTGCGCGACCAGCACCGGCGCGCCGTCGCCGCGCCGGTCGCCGTCGTCGCAGACCAGGCTCAGCAGCGGGTGGTCGTTGACGAAGGCACCCCGGAAGTCCGGCCAGCGGCGGGCCGGGAAGCTCAGCACCGCGGCCAGGGTCGACGACCAGCGTTGCGCCGCCACCGCGCGGCTCGCCGCCGCCAGCCCGGGGTCGAGCAGCAGGGCCGCCTGCGGGCCCGGCATGGCCAGCGCGACCGCCTCGCACGCCCGGCCGTCCACCCGCGGCCCCGGCTCCACGGTCATCACCAGCCGGTCGTGCACCACGGCGAGGTCCCGGGCCAGGTGCTCGACCAGCGAGCGCAGCCCGTGCGGGGCGGCCCACCGCATCGGGCCGGCGGCCTCGCGCCGCCCCAGGTGCCCGTACGCGACCAGGGTGTCGGTCCACTCCCGGAGCAGGCCGGCGGCCCGCCACCCCTCGACCACCTCGGCGAAGTCCGGGTCGTCGACGGTGAGGTACGCGGCCCCGAGGTCGGCGGGGCGGCCGTCGAACCGCTTGCTGGCCATCCGCCCGCCGGTCACCCCGGCCCGCTCGCGGACCTCCACCGGGATGCCGGCCCGAGCCAGTTCGATGGCGCACGCCACCCCGGCGATGCCGGCCCCGACCACCATCGCGCCCGCCCGGTCCGTCGTCACTCCATGATCGTAAGCGGCGGCCGGCATGAAGGCCCCCCGGACGGGGTAGTGGTACACCTGTTCGAGGAGAGGTGATCATCATGGCCGACCGCAGCGACGGCAGCGGCACCGACCGCGCCATTAATCCGCAGGCCGCGATCAAGGACCCGGACGAGTGGGTGACCGGCGCGGAGCCGCCCACCGCGGCCCAGGAGTCGTACCTGCACACCCTGGCCCGGGAGGCGGGCGAGGAGGTGCCGGAGGGGCTGACCAAGGCGGAGGCGTCCCGCCGGATCGACGAGCTCCAGGCGGAGACCGGTCGCGGTCAGTGACTCAGCGTGGGGGCAGGCGGTGCAGCTCCACCCGGTCGAGTCGCCCCGCCGCCACCCGCGCCGTCAGGTACGTGGCGTACGGCTGGGCCCGCCGGTCGGTGGGTGAGCCGGGGTTGAGCAGGCGCAGGCCGTTCGGGGCGACGCTGTCCCACGGGATGTGGGAATGCCCGAAGACCAGCAGGTCACAGTCGGGGAAGGCGGCCGCGCAGCGCTCCTCCCGGCGGGTCTTCGGTCCGGTCTCGTGCACCACCGCCACCCGCAGCCCGGCCAGCTCGACCCGGGCCACCTCGGGCAGCCGGGCCCGCAGCGGCGGCCCGTCGTTGTTGCCGTACACGCCGACCAGCCGGCGGGCCCGGGCCGCCAGCGCGTCCAGCAGCGACACGTCCACCCAGTCCCCCGCGTGCAGCACCACGTCGGCCGCGTCGATCGCCGCCCAGAGCGCCGGCGGCAGGTCCCGCGCCCGCTTCGGCACATGCGTATCGGCGGTGATCACCAACTCCACCCCCCAATCCTCCCCCACCCCGCCCTTCTCCGCGTCGATCATGAGGTTGGCGGCAGTCGGGGAGATCCACTCCGCCGCCAACTTCATGATCACGGGGGTGGGGTGCGGGGCGGGGTGGAGGTGGGGTCAGGCGCCCTGGCCCTGGTTCTGCATCAGGCCGCCGTCGATGAAGTACGTCGACCCGGTCACGTACTCGGCGTCGTCGCTGGCCAGGAAGACCGCCACCTTGGCGACCTCCTCCGGCTGCGCGGCCCGCTTCCAGGGGATGCTCTGCACCTGTTCCTCCAGGTACTTCGGGTCGTCGATGGCCCGCTGGTTGAACGGGGTCAGCACCATTCCCGGGCCGATGTTGTTGACGTTCATGTGCATCGGCGCCACCTCGAGCGCCAGGCTCTTGGCCAGCTCCAGCATGCCGCCCTTGCTGGCGTCGTAGTCGGAGCCACCGGCCCGCGCCACCTCCTGGTGGATGGAGGTGATGTTGATGATCTTCCCTTGCCCGCCCTGGTCGCGCCGGTGCCGCACGAACCGGCGGCAGCAGAAGAACATCCCGTAGAGGTTGGTGCGGATGCACCGGTCCCAGGTCTCGGTGTCCAGGTCCGCCACCGGGATGCCGGAGGCGTCCACCCCCGCGTCGTTCATCAGGATGTCCAGCCGGTCGAACTCGGCGAGGGCCTCGTCGAACATCGCGTCGACCTGATGCTCCACGCTGATGTCGCCCTGCACCACCACGGCCCGGCGGCCGGCCTTCTCGATCTCCGCCTTGGTGTGGTTCGCCCCGGCGTGGTCGTGCAGGTAGTGCACCACCACGTCGGCGCCCTCCCGGCCGAACTCGATGGCGGTGGCCTGGCCGATGCCCGAGTCCGAGCCGGTGATCAGGGCGGTCTTCCCCGCCAGTCGTCCGGTCATCCGTGTGCTCCCTCCGTGGTCGCCGCGCCGGTCGGCACGGCCGCTCGCCCGGTTCGGCCGCCGAGTCGTTCCGCGGCGTCCGTGATGTGACCGGCCGCGTTGATCAGCCCGATGTGCGAGAAGGCCTGCGGGAAGTTGCCCAGTTGCTCGCCGGTGGCCTGGTCGACCTGCTCGGCGTACAGGCCCAGGTCGTTGGCCCGGGCGGCGAGCTGCTCGAACAGCCGCCGCGCCCGGTCCAGCTCGCCGGCCTCGGCGAGGCAGCCGACCAGCCAGAACGAGCAGATCACGAAGCCCGCCGGGTCGGTGTCCCAGCGCCGCAGCAGGCCGCCCCGGGAGAGCCGGCGCTCCACCACGTCCATCGTCGACCGCATCCGCGGGTCGTCGGCCGGCAGGAAACCGACCAGCGGCATGATCAGCACCGAGGCGTCCAGCTGGTCCGAGTCGAACGCCCCGGTGTACGCGCCGAGCCGGTCGTTCCAGCCCCGGGTGAGCACCGCCTGGCGTACCTCGTCCCGGGCCGCCGCCCAGCGGGCGACGGCACGCTCGTCGCCGATCCGCCGCCCGAAGCGGACCGCCCGGTCCAAGGCGGTCCAGCACTGCACCTTGGACGAGACGTAGTGCCGCTCGACGTCGCGTGCCTCCCACATGCCGGCGTCCGGCCGGTGCCAGTCCAGCACGGCCTGGTCGGCGAGGGCGTGCAGCAGGTGCCGGACCTCGGGCGCCATCGGGTCGAGGTAGTACCGCATCAGCCAGGCGGCGTCGAGGATCTCGCCGAGCACGTCCGTCTGCCGCTGCCGCCAGGCGTCGTTGCCGATGAAGACCGGCCGGCTCTCGCCGTACCCGCCGAGGTGGTCGAGGCGGTGTTCGGTGAGGTCCCGCTCGCCCTCCACGCCGTACATGATCGGCACCGGTTCGTCGTCGATCCGGCCCATGGCCCGGGACACCCAGGCGAACTGCCGATTCGCCTCGTCCGGGCAGGCGGCCCGCCAGAGCGCCTGGAGGGTGAGGCTGAAGTCGCGTACCCAGACGAAGCGGTAGTCGTAGTTGCGTTCGCCGCCCAGTTCCTCGGGGAGCGAGGTGGTGGCCGCGGCGACGACGGCGCCGCTGGGCTGGTAGGTCATCCCCTGCACCACCATCGCGCTGCGCCGCACCTGGTCGCGGTAGCAGCCCTGGTAGTCGTGCAGGCCGGCCCAGGACCGCCAGCCGGCGACCGCGTCGGCCACCACCTGGTCGGCGTCCGGCAGCGCGGGTTCGCCCCCGTCGTAGGTCGGGGCGTACCCGAGGGTGAAGTGGTGGGCGGTGCCGGCGAGGGCGGTGAACCGCCCGAAGGCGGCGCCGTCGTCGCAGCTCATCGGGACGTTGGCGCGCAGGCTCAGCCGGGTGCCGCCGGCCACGGCGTCAACGACCTCCTCGGCGCCGGTGAGGTAGGCGCGCACCCGCCCGTACTCGAAGCGGGGCTGGTAGTCCACCCGCATCGGCACCTCGCCGGAAAGCCCCTCGACGACCCGGGCCAGCACTCGGGGCGAGCGCAGGCCGATCTCGTGGCCGCGCGCGCCGGGCTCCAGCGCCAGGGCGTCGGTGACGGCCACCGCCCCGGTCCGGGTGGTGAAGACGGTACGCAGCACGAGCGTGTCCTCCAGGTAGGACCGCTCGGTGGTGAAGTCGTCCACGGGCCGGATGCTCCAGTGTCCGGCGTCGTCGTCGAGGATCCGGCCGAAGACCGACGGGCCGTCGAAGCGGGCCGGGCACCACCAGGTGATTGCGCCGGCCCGGTCGACCAGCGCCGCGCTGCGCCCGTCGGCGAGGAACCCGTGCTCGCTGATCCGTCCCGCCTCCACGCCGATGCCTACCCGACGTACCCGGGGGCATGCGTGCCGCATCCGTCGTCCCGACGCGTTACCCGGCGACGGCGCTGGGAACGCGGCGGGTCGACGAAGGAGGACGCTCATGACCAGACCCTCGACTCCGTCTCCGGCCTGGCAACCCGGGATGCCGGGCGGCTCCAACCTCCCGTCCGGACCGGGCGGCCGACCGGCCGCCCCGAGCGGGGACGGTCACGGGCCGGAGCCGGGTCCACCGACCGTCACGATCGGCACGTACCCGGACTATCCGTCCGCCCAGCGCGTCGTGGACTATCTGGCCGACAACCGCTTCCCGGTGGAACATTCGGCGATCATCGGCACCAATCTCACCCTGGTGGAGACGGTGATGGGCCGGATGACCACGGGCCGGGCAGCGTTGATCGGCGCGGGCACGGGCGCCTGGTTCGGGCTCTTCATCGGCCTGCTCTTTGGCATCTTCACCGCCGGGAACTGGGTCGCGGTGATCGTCGTCGGGCTGGTGATCGGTGCGATCTGGGGGGCCGTGTTCGGCGCGGTGGCCCACGCGATGACCGGGGGTCAGCGGGACTTCACCTCGGCCAGTTCGCTGCGCGCCAGCCAGTACGCCGTCACCGTGGACGCCGGCCTGGCCGACCAGGCGCGGCAGCTGCTCGGCCGGATGCACCTGACCCCGACCGGCGCCACCGCCCGCTAGCTCAGGCGCGACGAGAGAGGGCCCCGCCCGGGGCCCTCTCTCAGTCCGTCGCCAGGTCCGGCCGGTGCTCCCGGATCCACTTCTCCACGTCCGACTTCCGCCACACCTTGCCCATGGCCAGGACGGCGACCGGCTCGGGGAAGTTCCGTTGGTTGGCGATCACCGAGGCGCGCTGCCGGGAGACCCCGCCGAGCATCATCCGGATCTCCGACACGCCGACAAGCTCCACATGTTGACGATGACAGCGGCGATGTACCTAGACGGCGACAACTACGCAGGCCGTTGACGTAGTCAACGCTTTGCATCACCATGGGCAGGTGACCGCTCCCCTACACGACCGCCAGCGTCGGGCCGTGCGCCCGCACCTGCCCATGCGGCCCCTGTGGCTGTGCCGGATCTGCGCCGCACCCTGGCCGTGCCAGCCGGCGCGGCTGTTACTCCTGATGGAGTACCGGCGGGATCGGGTGGCCCTGTCGGTCTACCTGGCGGGCCAGCTCTTCGACGCCACGGCGGACCTGATGAAGCTCAACCCGGACGCCGCCCCGTCCCCGGCGGAACTCTTCGACCGCTTCCTGGCCTGGGCCGCCCCACGAACGGGGTGACGCCCGTCAGTCGTGGTACGCCAACTCCCCCGCCCGGATCGGCACGTCGACGCGGTTCTCCGGCGGGGCGAGCGGGCAGGCCCAGCGGTCGTCGTACGCGCAGCTGGGGTTGTAGAGGTAGTTGGCGTCGAGGCGGACCCGTCGACCGGGCAGCACGGTCAGGCCGCGCCCGAAGGTGCCCTTCACCGTGTCGGTCAGGTAGCGCCCCCCGCCGTACGTCTCGACGCCGCTCGTGGCATCCCGCAGCGGCACGAACAGCCCACCCCCGTACGCCTCGATCCACCACAGGGTGAGCGGGCCCCACGGCGTCTCGGCCACCGCGACCCGGCGGTAGTGGACGACCCCGTCGGGCCCGCCGGTGTCGATGGTCTCCGTGCCGGAGGCGGGGCGCAGCGGCGCCTCGACCACGGCCGCCGGGTCGGGCGGGAACCAGCGCAGCCCGGGGAAACCGGGCCGGTCGGCGACCGGCAGCGGACTGCACGGATGCGTGCGGAACAGCTCGTCCCGGGCGGCCCGGAAGCCGGCCAGGTCGAGGTCGGAGAGGTGGAGCCGGGCCACCCGCTCCCGCCAGTCGAGCAGGTCGAGATCATCCATCCCCCGACCGTAGCCGGACCGCTTCGTTCAAATTCCAAGGGCATTTGCCGCTCGACCGGCTGTCGCGCCGGTCACACGCCCGCCAGACGGCTTGTTTAAATTTTAAGTAGTGCTACTCTCGTAGCCGTGACCGAGAGCCTGAGCCCCGAGCGGATGACCGCCTGGCGCGCCTACATCGAGGCGAGCCAGCGACTCTTCACCCAACTCGAGGACGACCTGCGCGCCGACAGCGAGCTGACCTTCGCCGACTACCACGTGCTGGTCCTGCTCTCCGAGGCGCCGGGGCAGCGGCTGCGGATGGGCGAGCTGGCCAGCCGGCTGGTGTTCTCACCGAGCCGGCTGACCTACCAGATCTCCTCGATGCAGAAGCGCGGCCTGGTCGCCCGGCAGTCCTGCCCGGAGGACCGACGGGGCAGCGAGGCCGTGCTGACCGCGGCCGGCCTGCTGGCGCTGCGCGAGGCCGCGCCGCACCACCTGCGCTCCGTGCGCACCCACCTGATGGACGACCTCGACGACGCCGAGGTCGCCTGCCTCACCCGGGTCTTCGAGCGGCTCGGCCGGCGCCTGCGCGCCGACCGCGACGCGTCGTCCACCCCGGCCGACATGTAAGGAGCCCGCGATGCCCGCCATCACCGTCGACGACGTCCTCGTCCTGCCCCGCCTGCCGCAGCTGGACGAGTCCACCACCTTCCGCCCGGTCCGCCGGCTGACCACCGCGCCGAGCGGATACGAGGGCGAGGGTTTCCCGGTCCGCCGGGCCTTCGCCGGCGTCCCGCTGAGCGAACTGGACCCGTTCATCCACCTCGACCAGATGGGCGAGGTCGACTACGCGCCGGGTGAGCCGAAGGGGACGCCCTGGCACCCGCACCGCGGCTTCGAGACGGTGACCTACATGATCGACGGGATCATGGACCACCAGGACTCGCAGGGCGGCGGCGGGACCATCACCGATGGCGACACCCAGTGGATGACGGCCGGCAGCGGCCTGCTGCACATCGAGGCGCCGCCGGAGCACCTGGTGACGAGCGGCGGCCTCTTCCACGGCCTGCAGCTCTGGGTCAACCTGCCCCGGGTGGCGAAGATGAACCCGCCGCGCTACCAGGACATCCGCGGCCGGGAGTCGGCGCTGCTGACCACGCCCGACGGCGGCGCGCTGATCCGGGTGATCGCCGGCGAGATCGCCGGGCACCAGGGCCCCGGCTCGACCCACACCCCGATCACCATCGCCCACGTGACGCTGCAGCCCGGCGCGGAGCTGAGCCTGCCCTGGCGGCCGGACTTCAACGCGCTGGTCTACGTGCTGGCCGGCCGGGGCACGGTGGGCACCGACCGCCGGCCGATCCACCTCGGCCAGCTCGCCGTGCACGGCCCGGGCGACGCGCTGCGGGTCACCGCGGACGCGAAGCAGGACGGCAACACCCCGGCCCTGGAGCTCTACATCATGGGCGGGCAGCCGATCCGGGAGCCGGTGGCGCACTACGGCCCGTTCGTGATGAACACCCGGGACGAGCTGATCCAGGCGTTCGAGGACTACCAGGCCGGCCGGCTCGGCGTGATCCCGGCCGGGCGGATGCCGCACACCGACGGCGAGGCCTCCCGGCCCTGACCGGTCCGCGTGGCACGGGCGTCCCGGGGCGACCCGGGGCGCCCTCGCGCGCTCAGGAGACGGCGAAGATGCCGGCCACGCCGAGGATCACCATCACCAAGACGGCCACCAGCGCACCCCGCTCCCCCTCCACCGCCTGCGCGCGGTGCTCGGTCACGGTGTCGGTCGTCTCGGCGGACATGGTGTGGCCTCCTCAGTTGCGCGGTCCAGGGGTCCGGCGGGACCCACGGGAGGGCCGGCCAACCAGGGGCGGTCAGCGTGCGGGGCCGTCTCGGGGGACCTACCGTGAGGTCGGGGTCGACCTCGGGAGGCTGGAACGTGGCGATGCGGGACTGGTTCCTCACCGCACAGGAACGCGCCAACCCGGGGTCTGAGTTACCCGTCTGGACGAGCGGAAACCTCGCCGAGCCGCTCATTCACGGAGCCGCGTATTTCGACCGGCTGGCCCGCGAGGTGGCGGCGCTGCAGGCCGGCGACCACCTGTTCTTCACCGACTGGCGGGGCGACCCGGACCAGCGGATGCGCCCCGACGGGCCGACCGTGGTGCAGCTCTTCGCCCAGGCCGCCCAGCGCGGCGTCGTCGTCAAGGGCCTGATCTGGCGCTCCCATCTCGACGCTCTCTCCTACAGCGAGGCGGAGAACCGCGACCTCAGCGAGGCGATCTGCGCGGCCGGCGGCGAGGTGCTGCTGGACCAGCGGGTCCGGCGCGGCGGCTCGCACCACCAGAAGCTGGTGGTGCTGCGCCACCCGGAGGCCCCGGAGCGGGACGTCGCGTTCGCCGGCGGGATCGACCTCTGTCACAGCCGGCGGGACGACGCCGCGCACCGGGGCGACCCGCAACCCGTCGGCATGTCCGCGCGCTACGGCGAGCACCCGCCCTGGCACGACGTCCAGCTCGCGGTCCGCGGGCCGGTGGTCGGCGCGCTGGACACCACCTTCCGAGAGCGGTGGACCGACCCGATGCCGCTGGACTCGGAGAACCCGCTGGCGTACCTGCGGGACCGGCTGCGCGGCGCGGACCTGCGCCCGGACCCGCTGCCCGCCCAGCCGGCCGATCCCCCGCCGTGCGGCCCGCACCAGATCCAGGTGCTGCGCACCTATCCGGCGGTGCGCCCCCGCTACTCCTTCGCCCCCGACGGCGAGCGGACGGTGGCCCGGGGCTACACCAAGGTCATCCGCCGGGCCCGCCGGCTGATCTACCTGGAGGACCAGTACCTGTGGTCGACCGAGGTGGCGGCCCTGTTCGCCCGGGCCCTGCGGGAGCACCCGGAGCTGCACCTGGTCGCGGTGGTGCCCCGGCACCCGGACGTGGACGGCCGGCTGGCGCTACCGCCCAACATGGTGGGCCGGGAGCAGGCGCTCGCGCTCTGCCAGCAGGCCGCCCGGGACCGGGTGCACGTCTACGACCTGGAGAACCACGAGGGCACCCCGGTCTACGTGCACGCGAAGGTCTGCGTGGTGGACGACGTCTGGGCCAGCGTGGGCAGCGACAACTTCAACCGCCGCTCCTGGACCCACGACAGCGAGCTGTCCTGCGCGGTGCTGGACGAGGCCCACGACAAGCGGGCGCCGACCGACCCGGCCGGGCTGGGCGACGGCGCGCGCGTCTTCGCCCGGGACCTGCGGCTGCGGCTGTGGCGCGAGCACCTGGACCGCGACCCGGACGGCGGGGAGGATCACGACCTGCTGGACCCGGCCGACGCGATCGCGGCGATCACCTCGGCCGCGGCGGCGCTGGAACGCTGGCACGAGTCGGGGCGTACCGGGCCACGGCCGCCGGGCCGGCTCCGGCCGCACCGCCCCGAACGGCTGCCCTGGCACACCCGGCTCTGGGCGCTGCCGGCCTACCGGCTCGTCTACGACCCGGACGGCAGGCCGCTGCGGGACCGGCGCGCCGGGACCTGGTGAATCGGCCGGAAGCCGGCGGGCGGCGGTTGGTCGACCGCCAGCGGCAGCGCCGGGTACGCGAACGACACCCGGGGCGAGTACAGGCCGCCGCAGATCGTGAGCGGGTTGGCCGGGCGTAGCGGGTAGGCCGGGTGCTCCGGGACGAGGAACTCCACCGACTCGATCTCGAACGGGCTCACCGGTTCGGCCACGTACGGGAACTCGGCGCAGAGCAGCCGGCCGCCCCGGAGGGTCAGGTAGCGGTGGTGCCCGCTGTACACCCGGCAGCCGGTGTGCCCAACCCGGGCGACGGTACGGATGATCGGCGTCCCGTCCGCGCAGGTCTCCGCGGTCAGTTGCCCGCCCCGCAGGTCGAGCCGGGTCTCCCCGGGTGCCGCGGGAGCGCCGCGGGCAGCGGCGTAGTCGCAGACCCGGGCGCTGGAGGCGAAGTAGTGGGTCCACAGGCCGCCCGGGATGTCACCCACGGGCGGCGGGTCGAATCCGTCGAGGGCGACGCCGAGATAGGTGAGGGAGTACGCGCCGAGCCCGGAGGTCTGCGCCGCGTCGTCCACCACGTACTGGGAGAAGAACACCTGGCGGTCGGGGCGGGGACACACCCCGGCGGGCAGCAGCGCCGCGACCGCGTCGGGGTCCGCCGGGAGCCAGCTGAACTGCAGCACCCGGGCGTTGAGCACGAGTTGCGGAGCGGCGGGATCCAACACGGCTGCCTCCGTGGACGGCTATCCCGTGACGCTACGGGCTGTCTCGTGCGTGGGACAACGACCGAAGGTCGGCAATGCGAACCAGTTGTCGTTTTTCCGGTCGGCCGCTCGGCCGGGCCGCAGCGCCGAACCGGGCAGTCGTATATGTCCCGACTCGGCCGGTTAGGTGCGCAGAAATCCCTTAAGTACATCGTACTTTCGGCTAGATTTCTGCCGGCCGATCGGGTTACGGTGGCTCCCGAACGTACCGACGGACGCTAAACCCGAGGGCCACGCCTTTTCTCCGCAGACGAGGTGCAGGGAGGACCACCCATGACCGCGCACACGATCAGCGAGCAGGCGACCACCCCGTCCACCACCGGGAAGCTCGACCCGCGCGCGCTCACCGACAGCGCCGCCGACCTGCTCCACGCGATGGCCGCGCTGCCCGCCAACCACCCGTCGCGCCCCGCGATGCGCGACCGGGCGATCGAGGCCTGGCTGCCGCTCGCCAACCACCTCGCCCACCGCTACGGCGGCCGGGGCGAGCCCACCGACGACCTGGCGCAGACCGCCGCCGTCGGCCTGATCAAGGCGATCGACAAGTTCGACCCCTCCCGCGGCGTCGACTTCGCCGGCTACGCCATCCCGACCATCATCGGCGAGCTCAAGCGGCATTTCCGCGACCGGACCTGGGACATCCGGGTGCCCCGCCGCCTGCAGGAGCTGCGGTTGGCCATCTCCGACGCCAACAGCGCGCTGCTGCAGACCCTCGGCCGCTCGCCGACGGTCGCCGACATCGCCGCTCACCTCAACCTCACCGAGGAGGAGGTCCTGGAGGGCCTGGAGGGCGCTCGCGCCTACAACGCGCTGTCGCTGTCCACCCCGACCGGCGACGGCGACCGGGCCACCGAGCTGGGCGACATGCTCGGCAGTGAGGACGCCGAGTTCGAGCTGGCCGAGCTGCGGGTCGCCCTGGGCCCGGCGCTCGCCACGCTGGACGAACGGGAGCAGAAGATCCTCACCCTGCGGTTCTACGGCAACCTGACCCAGTCGCAGATCGCCGAGCAGATCGGCGTGTCACAGATGCACGTGTCCCGGCTGTTGGCCCGGGCGCTGACGAAGCTGCGCGGGCAGCTCGACGGAACGTACTGACGGGGTGGACGACGGTGGTCGGGCCGGCAGGCCCGGCCGCCGTCGCGTCCACGCGGCCCGGTCGGCGGTTCGCCGACCGGGCCGTACCCGTTCCACCTGCGGGGCGACCGGCGACCCGGCCGCGGCGGACGGCAGCGGGTCGCCCCCGCGCACCGCTCAACCGACCGGGTCGCGCCACATCGGATAGAAGGGCGCGCCGTCCGGGACGCGGAACGGCTCGGCGGCCCGGTAGCCGTGCCGGGCGTACAGGTCGCGGCTGCGCTCGCTGCTCGCCTCCAGGTACGCCGGCACGCCCTCGGCGTCGAGCACGGCGTGATGGTGCCGCAGCAGCGCGTTGCCCAGCCCTCGGCCCTGGCGCTCTGGGGCGACCGCCAGGAACGCCAGATGGTGGTGGTCGGCGTGCGGGTGGTGGGCCTCGAACAACTCGTCGAGGTGCTGGAACCGGGGCGCCCACTCGCCGCAGGCGGCGGCGAGCCGGGCGGCGTAGTCGGCCGGCGGCGGGGCCGGCTCGCCGGTCTGCGGGAACCAGACCGCCACCCCCGCCCGGTCCGCGGTGCCGTGCACGATCCCGTGCCGCATCGCGTGGTCGACCAGGATCTCGAAGTCGTCGGCGAGCACCGCCTCCCGCTTCGCCTCGTCCGGCACGAGCCACCGGCTGACGGCCAGGAACCGGAAGGCCCGGGCGATCCGCTCGGCGACCGACCGGGTCTCCGCCGCGCCCAGCCGCTCGATCGGCACGTCACTCATGCCGTCACCTCCCTCCGCCCGGTGCCGGCATGAGGCACCACGGCACGGCACTCATGATTCGCTCGCTCATCACGGCGCCGCCGCCCCGGCCGGCGTGGCCTCGTCGGCGGCCCGCGGCACACCGATGACGGCGCTCTCCGCGCCCAGCCCGATCCGGGCGTACACGTCCGGCCGGGCGCCACGCAGCACCAGCCCCCAGCCCAGCCCGAGCAGGGCCGCCACCGGGTAGACCGCCGGGATCGCCCAGCGCAGCGGCGAGTCCGGGGCGACCCCGAGCAGGATGGCGAAGTTGTCCACCGCCACCACGATGACGGCGATCAGCGCGATCGCGGCGAGGGCGGGGGCGATCACCCGCCGCCACAGCGTCTCCTCGACCCGGGTCCGGGCGAAGAAGGCGATCACCGCCACCGCGGTGGCGGTGATCAGCAGCAGCACCCCGAACCCACCACCGGTGCCGCCCCAGAAGAACAGCTGCACCAACGGGTCCCAGCCGGCGACCGCGTACAGGACGATCACGACCAGGCCGAGGGCGCTCTGCGCCAGCGAGGCGACCCGCGGGGCGCCGGTGCGCGGCGAGGTCCGCCCGAACAGTGCCGGCAGCACCCGCTCGCGGCCGAGCGCGAAGGCGTACCGGGCGGTGGTGTTGTGGAACGAGATCATCGCCGCCAGCAGCGAGGTGAGGAAGAGCGCCTGGCCGATGGTCACCGCGGTGTCGCCGAGGTGCCCGCCGGCGAGGTTGAAGATGAGCCCGGTGCTCTGTTCCCGGGACGCCTCGACGATCCGGTCCGGCCCGGTGGCGACGGTCATCGTCCAGGCCGAGAAGGCGTACAGACCGGCGATGATCGCCACCGACAGGTAGGTGGCCATCGGGACGGTCCGCTTCGGGTCCTTGCTCTCCTCGCTGAACACCACCGCGGACTCGAAGCCGGTGAAGCCGGTCGTGGCCAGCACCAGGATCGCGCCGGCCCCCGGCACCAGCAGGTTGCCCGGGGACAGCGTGCTGAAGCTGACCGAGCCGCCGGCCGGGTGGGTGACCTGCGCCAGGTCGAAGACGAGGATCACGGTGATCTCGGCCAGCAGCAGCACGGCCAGCACCAGGCCGTTCACGTCCACCCGGAGCACGCCCAGCACCGCGACCAGCGCCCAGGCGACCAGGGCCACCACCCACCAGGCGGGTGCGCCGCCGAAGAGCTGGTCCAGCACGGGCTCGGCGGCGGCGCCGATCGCGCCGTAGAGGCCGACCTGCAGCGCGTTGTACGCGATCAGCGCGACCCACGCCGCGCCGACCCCGCCGGGCCGGCCGAGCCCACGGGCGATGTACGCGTAGAAGGCGCCGGCGTTGGTCAGCCGGCGGGCCATCGCCACGTAGCCGACCGAGAAGAGGGCGAGCACCACGGCGACCGCCAGGAACGCCAGCGGGATGCCGGTGACGCCGGTGACGGCGTACCCGGTGGTGACCACGCCGGCCACCACGGTCAGCGGGGCGGCGGCGGAGAGGACGAAGAAGACGACCGACGGTATGCCGAGCCGGCCGCGAGCCAGGGCCTCGGAGACGTTGCTCGCACGTTCGACGGTGGCTGCAGGGGGCATGGGGGCTGCTCCGGTGGAAGGGGAGGAAAGGGGGCGGTGACCCGGAGGTCAGGGGATGCCGCGCAGCACCGCGGTGCCGACGGCGGCCTCGGTGTGCCCGACCAGTTCCTTCAGTGGTGCGGGCAGCATCGGGATGAGCCCGGTCAGCCGCTGGTGGGCCTGCGGTCCGGCGTTCCACAGCACCTCGCGGGTCAGCCCGGTGGCGGCCACCAGGCCGAGCAGCAGCGCGTCCGGTACGGCGATCGGCTCCGGGCGCTCCAGCAGCGTCCACAGCCGGGCCGCCGGCCAGGCGGCCGCGTTCAGGTCGGCCGGCACGTAGCTGAGGCTGGTCCGCAGCAGGCGGCGCTGCTCCTGGCGGCGGAGCACGCCCGCGCGGGCCAGCCGCTCGCCGACCGCGGCCACCCCGGTCTGGGCCAGGAAACTGAGCCAGGTGCGGACCGCCCGGTGCTGGGACTCGCCGATCAGCTGGTCGAGCACCGTGTGCGCGAGCGCGTCGGCCGGCGGCCGCCGGTCGAGGACGGTGACCATTCCGGACGCGACGGTGATCCGTCGAAAGAGGACCAGCTCGCCGAGGAGGCCGGCGGCGAGCCCCAGCCCGGTCGCGGCCGGGTGCAGCTTGGCCCTGCCCCGGCTGTCGTTGTGCGCGATCAGGAAGAACTCGTCAGCGATGAGCAAACGAGCCTCCCGGCTGTCCACAAGTGATGGCGGATACCGGGAAGAGAATGCACGCCGAATCCCCGGGATGCAACTCCCGAATTCGGGGGTTGCAGCCTGGCGGCCGGCGCGAGCTGCGGATCTTGGCATGCCAGACTCGGGAGGTGACCGCCAGCCCCACCGTCCGCCGCCGCCGCATCGCCCGGGAACTCCGCCAACTACGCGAACGCGCCGGGATGACCCTCGACGTCGCCGCCCGCCAGCTCGACATGTCGAAGAGCAACCTCTCCCGCATCGAAAACGCGCAGATCGGCATCAAACCGCGCGACGTCCGCGCCGCGCTCGCGCTCTACCAGGTGACCGGCGCGGACGCCGAGGCGCTGATCGAGATCGCCCGTGGGGCGCAGCAACGCGGCTGGTGGCAGAACTACAGCGACGTCCTGCCGGAGTGGTTCGAGTTCTACGTCGGACTGGAGGCCGAGGCGGCGACGCTGCGCACGTACGAGGCCGAGGCGGTGCCGGGGCTGCTGCAGACCGAGGCGTACGCCCGGGAGATCTACCGGATCACCGCGGGCGAGGAGGGCATCGAGCGCAAGGTGGCCGCCCGGCTGCGCCGGCAGGAGGTGCTGCGCCAGGAGTCGCCAGTCCGGCTGTCGGTGGTGCTCAACGAGGCGGTGCTGCGGCGCGCCGTGGGCGGACCGACCGTGATGGCCGATCAGCTCACCCACATGGCGAGACTCGCTCAACTACCTAACGTAACCATCCACGTACTTCCATTCAGTGCCGGCGGCCATCCGGCGATGAGCACGTCCTACGTCATCCTCGGCTTCGCCGACGCGGCCGACGCCTCCGTGGTCTACCTGGACAATCTCACGATGGGATTGGCTCTGGAGGAGGTTGCACAGGTGCAACGGTATAGCCTTCTGCATGAGGAGCTGTGCCGGATGGCACTGGATCCGGCGGCGTCGTTGGCCCGCCTGGAGGAGGCTTCGCGTAACTTTGCGTGACCGCTCGGCGGCACGCCGACGGAAGATGAGGTACGGGGATGACCGCGCTCGACCTGTCCCGGGCGGACTGGCGCACCAGCACGCGTAGCAGCGGCAACGGCAACTGCGTGGAGGTCGCCGCCGTGAGCGGTCGGATCGCCGTGCGGGACAGCAAGGACCGGCCCGGTCCCGCCCTGGTCTTCGCCCCGGCCGCGTGGGCGGCCTTCGTGTCCGGCCTGGACGGGGTGCGGCCGGCCTGAGCGCCGGATGCGAGAGTGGACCGGTGCTCTCCGACGTAGCCCTCGACCTGCCGGTCCGGTCGGTGCTGCCGGCCCTGGTCGAGGCGCTGCGCGCGGCCGGTACGGCGGTCCTGGTGGCACCGCCCGGCACCGGCAAGACCACCCTGGCGCCGCTCGCGGTGGCCGACGCGGTCCCGGGGCGGGTGGTGATCGCCCAGCCCCGCCGGGTGGCCGCCCGGGCCGCCGCGCACCGGATGGCCGCCCTGCTCGGCGAGCGCGTCGGCGGCCGGATCGGATACGCCGTCCGGGGCGAACGCCGGGTCGGGCCGCAGACCCGCATCGAGGTGGTCACCACCGGCCTGCTGGTCCGACGGCTGCACCACGACCCGGAGTTGCCCGGGGTCGGCGCGGTGCTGCTCGACGAGTGCCACGAGCGGCAACTCGACGCCGACCTGGCGCTGGCCTTCGGCGTGGAGGCCCGGGGTGCGCTCCGGCCCGACCTGTGGCTGCTGGCGATGTCGGCCACCCCGCAGGCGAACCGGTTCGCCGCGCTGCTCGGCGGGTCCGACCGGCCCGCGCCGGTGGTCCGGGCCGAGGCGGCCCTGCACCCGGTGACCCGGATCTGGGCGCCGCCGCCCCGGCCGGTCGCCGCGCCCGGCGCGGGCCGGGTCGCGCCGGCCCTGCTCGACCACGTGGCCGCCACGGTGCGCCGGGCGCTGCGCGAGCAGACCGGGGACGTGCTGGTCTTCCTGCCCGGCGCCGGTGAGATCGCCGCCGTCGGCGCCCGCCTGGTCGACCTGCCCGACTCGGTCACGGTCCTGCCGCTGCACGGCCGGCTGCCCGGGGCGGCGCAGGACGCCGCGCTGCGGCTGCCGGCGGCCCGGCCCGGCGACTCGACGCCACTGGGCGGAACCCGGGTGGTGCTGGCCACCGCCGTGGCGGAGAGCAGCCTGACCGTGCCGGGGGTACGGGTGGTGGTGGACGCCGGGTTGAGCCGGGTGCCCCGGACCGACCTGGCCCGGGGGCTGGGCGCGCTGGTCACCGTGCCGGTGTCTCGGGCGGCGGCCACCCAGCGCGCCGGCCGGGCCGGGCGGGAGGGCCCGGGCGCGGTCTACCGGTGCTGGTCCGAGGCCACCCACGCCCGGCTCGCCCCGCAGCCGGAGCCGGAGATCGCCACCGCCGACCTGACCGGGTTCGCGTTGGAGCTGGCCGCGTGGGGTGATCCCGACGGAGCCGGGCTGGCGCTGCCCGACCCGCCACCGCCCGCCGCCCTCACGGTCGCCCGGGAGACCCTGACCACGCTGGGCGCGGTGGACGCGGACGGTCGGATCACCGCTCGTGGGCGGGCCATCGCGGCGGCCGGCGCCCACCCCCGGTTGGCCCGGGCGCTGCTCGACGGGGCGGAGCGGGTCGGTGCCGACCGGGCCGCCGAGGTGGTCGCCCTGCTCGCGGACGAGACCCTCGCCGGCCCGGGCGACGATCTCACCGCGCTGTGGCGGCGGCTGCGGGGCGGCACGGACCAGGCCGCCACCGCCCGCTGGCGCGCCGAGGTACGCCGGCTCCGCGCCGCCCTGCCGACGGCCGGCCCGGCTGCCGGCCGTCCCCGTGCCGCCGCCCGTGCCGGGCGCAACGGCGGCGGGCCGGGCGTGGACGCCGCCGGGGAGCACCTCCCCGACGACCTCGCGGCCGGGCTGCTGGTGGGGCTGGCGTACCCGGAACGGCTGGCCCGGGCGCGCCGGGCCGGCGGGTCCGCGTACCTGATGGCGGGCGGGACCGCCGCGGAGCTGGCGGCCGGGTCTGGGCTGGCCGGGTCGTCGTGGCTGGCGATCGCGGTGGCCGACCGGGCCCCGGGCGCGCCGACCGCCCGGGTGCGGCTCGCCACCCCCGTGGACGAGCCGACCGCGCGGGAGGCCGGCGGGCCGCTGCTGCGCGCCGACCGGGAGGTCGGCTGGTCCGGCGGGGACGTGGTGGCCCGCGAGGTGGTACGGCTCGGCGCGATCGAGCTGGTCGACCGCCCCCTCGCGGCGCCGGACCCGGAGCTGGTGGCCGACGCGGTGCTCACCGGGCTGCGCCAGGCCGGCCTCGGCCTGCTGACCTGGACGCCGGAGGCCAGCGCGCTGCGCCGGCGGCTGGCCTTCTGCCGGCAGGCGCTCGGCGACGAGTGGCCGGACGTGTCCGACCAGGCGCTGCTCGCCGACGCGGCCACCTGGCTGGCTCCGGAGCTGGCCGGCGCCCGGCGCCGCGCCGACCTGGCCCGCATCGACGTCGCGGCGGCGCTGCGCCGGCTGCTCGACTGGCGGCAGGCGGCCCGGCTCGACGAGCTGGCGCCGGAACGGCTGCCGGTGCCGAGCGGCTCCCGGATCCGGGTGGACTACGCCGACCCGGCCGCGCCGGTGCTCGCGGTCAAGCTGCAGGAGACCTTCGGCTGGCGGGACGCGCCGCGGATCGCCGACGGTCGGGTGCCGGTGCTGCTGCACCTGCTCTCCCCCGCCGGCCGGCCGGTCGCGGTCACCGCCGACCTGGCCTCGTTCTGGCGGGTGGGCTACCCGCAGGTGCGGGCGGAGCTGCGCGGACGCTACCCACGGCACCCGTGGCCGGAGGATCCGACCACCGCCGAGCCGACCCGCCGGGCCGCGCCGCGCCGCCGTTGACCCGGCCTACTCGTCCACCACGTCGGCGATCACCACGGTCACGTTGTCCGGGCCGCCGGCCCGCAGCGCCAGGTCGATCAGCTTGCGCGCGCACGCCTCCCGGTCGGCGTACTCGCCGAGCACCTCGGCGAGGGTGTCCGGACGGACCACGTTGGAGAGACCGTCGCTGCACAGCAGCCAGCGGTCGCCTGCCCGGGGCACCATCGTCGCGTACGCCGGGGAGACCTCGTCGCCCTGCAACGCCTGGGTCACCACGGCCCGGCGGGGGTGGCTGCTCGCCTGCTCGGGGGTGATCACGCCCTGGTCGACCAGCATCTGCACGAAGGTGTCGTCCCGGGTGACCTGCTTCAGCACGCCCTCGCGGAACAGGTAGGCGCGGGAGTCGCCGACGTGGGCCAGGGCCAGGCAGCTTCCGGTGCGGGCGAAGAGCAGCGCGGTGAGTGTGGTGCCCATGCCCTGGCGTTCCGGGTCCTCGAGGACGGCCTGGCGGATGCCCGCGGTGGCCAGCTCGATGCCGCTCTGGAGGGCGGCGACCAGCGCGTCCTCGGGCGTCTCCACGTCCAGCGGGCCGACCGCGTCGATGGCGATGCGGCTGGCCAGGTCACCGGCCGCCATGCCGCCCATGCCGTCGGCCACGGCGACGAGCCAGCTGCCGGCGTGCTGGGCGTCCTGGTTGCCACTGCGGATCAGCCCACGGTCGCTCGCCCCCACGGAACGAAGCTTCAGGGTCATGGGAGGCAGCCTGCCAGGCGAAGGCGGCAGTTGTCTCTAGGAGATCAGGATGATGCTGGCGTGGCGCGGCGAATCTCACTGTCGGGCGCGGCGGCCAGCCATCGAGCAGGATCAACTGACATCGACCCCACCGCGCGGCGCCAGATCAGTAGAAGTTCTCGTAGAGCCCCTGGATGAGCACCGCCTGACCGACCGAGACGAGCACCAGGCCGGCGATCACCCCGCCCCGCAGCCAGCGCCGGCCGAACCCGGCGGTCCAGCGGTCCACCACCACGCCGGCCGCGGCGGCCACCATCGGGTAGAGGAACATCCACGTCCGCTCGACCTCGCCCGGGCGCAGCTTGGTCACCTGCGCCGGCAGTCCGGCCCAGACGACCAGGAAGAGCACCAGCACGAGCACCAGCACCGGCCGCCCGGCACCGGGCACCCGGCGGAACAGGCCGTAGACGCCGAGGGCGGCCAGCGGCAGACCCGCGTAGATCAGCCAGGCCACCGGGCTGCCCGCCAGCCAGTACCAGTCGTAGGGGTGGCTGATCCTCGCCGTCGCCTGGTAGGTGGCGAGGATGTCGAGGCCGAGGACGAGCCAGGCCAGGCCCACCACGATGGCCCCGCCCGTCGCCGCGGCGGCCAGCAGCCGCACCGCCGTCCGCCACCCGGTCTGGACGACCAGCGCGACGGTCGCCGCGAACGCGATGAAGGACGTGGCCATGGTCATCGTGGTGGCCACCCCCAGCACCGCGCCCCCAGCCGCCGCCAGGATCCACGACCGACGGTCCGCGGCGAGCACGAAGAGCGCGACGCTCATGGTCAGCGGCACGGCGAAGACCGTGTCGAGGTTGCTGTACGCCATCATCAACGGCGCCGGCGCCGCGGCGAAGAGCACGGCGGCGATCCGACCGGCCCGCTCCCCACCCAGGGTGCGGCCGATCAGCCACGCGGAGACCGCCGAGCTGAAGGCGATCACGGCGATCACCACCGCGATCAGGAGGCTGTGCGACGCGCCGACGGCGCGGAACAGCAGATAGAGGAAGACCATCACGCCGGCCGGGTGGGTCCGGGTGCTGGCCGAGTGGAACCGCGGACTCAGCTCGGCGTGCCGCTCGACGAACTCGCGCGGCCCCAACTCGTAGAGGAAGTGCAGGTCGGACGTGTAGTAGGGCGACGCCGGGTCGGTCGAGACGCCCCGGGTGAGGTCGCCCGCCTGGCCCCGGACCAGGTTGACCGCGGTGGCGGTGACCACGCCGGCGAGCACCACCAGCGCCAGGGCCAGCCAGGTCGGCAGCCGGCGCCACGAGGTGACGAGCCACCCGATCCCGGCCAGCAGCACGCCGGCCGGAATCACGGTCAGCGCCAGGTCGTCCCAGATCGGGATCATCTCCCCGTAGATGGGGGGACGGCGGAAGTAACCGAACTTGATCGTGCGCGTCTGGCTCCACAGCCAGAAGGCGAGCAGGGCTGCCGCGGTGGCTGCCATCCCGACCAGTGGCCAACCCCGCCAGCGCGGCCAGGAACCACCGTCGACCCGGTCCTCGGGCGGGTCGGGGGCGACCATCGCCGCCCCGCCGCCGGCACCGTTGTCGGCCACCCCGTCTCCCCGTACGTGCACCGCGCTCCCCCGCTCCTGGCTGCGACCACCATGGCCCACACCGGCGACGGACACTCTAGGTGACCGGGTCGGGCTGCCGGGACCGCCGAGCAACCAGTGTCGACGAGCCGGTCGGGGCGGCAGCGATGCCCCGGACGGCGGCGACCGCGTCGCGGGATGCCGCCGCGGCCGGCCCCGATCGGCGAGCCGCGGGAGCCCCGCCGCCCCTGAGCCACCGGTACGGTCCGGTCATGGCGTACCTGTTCCTGCTGGCCGCGATCACCTCCGAGGTGATCGGCACCAGCCTGCTCAAGGCGACCGACGGCTTCACCCGGCTCTGGCCCACCGTCGGCCTGGCGGTGGCGTACGTGGCGTCGTTCTTTCTGCTGGCCCTGGCGGTGAAGGAGATCCCGGTCGGTGTCGCGTACGCGATCTGGTCCGGCCTCGGCACCGCCGCGATCATGGCGATCGGCGCGACCTTCCTGGGCGAGCCGCTCAGCGTCGCCAAGGTGGCCGGCGCCGGCCTGGTGATCGCCGGGGTCGTCGTGCTCAACCTCGGCGGTGCGCACTGACCAGACCGGGACCACATCCACGCCCGCCCCGGCCGACCGGTGACGGTCAGCCGAGTGTCCGGCGCATGGCGATCCGCTCGGCCGGGTCCAGCCCCAGCGCCGCCTCGGCCGCGAGCAGCTCGGCCAGCCCCGGCGTGACCTCCGCGCCGGTCAGCTCCCGGAACCCGCAGCGCGCGTAGTACGGCCCGTTCCACGGCACGCTCCGGAATGTGGTCAGGGTCAGCGCCGGCAACCCCCGCGCGGCGGCCCACCCGGCCACGTCGTCGAGCAGCCCCCGCCCGATCCCGCGCCGGGCGTACGCGGGGTCGACGCTGAGCTGCTGCACGTGCGCGCAGCCGTCCACCAGGTCGACCACCGCGAAGGCGATCGGCCGGTTGTCACAGTCCACCGCCACCCAGACCCGTCCGGCCCGCTGGCGGTCGGCGAGCACCTCCAGCGGCAGCGGTGGCATGTCGGCGACGTCGGCCATCCCGATCTCCCGGAACAGCGCCCCGGAGGCCACCTCGATCCGCTGCACCTCGGTCAACTCGTCGGCCCGGGCGATCCTGGTGGGTTCCACGGCGGCGAGCCAACCAGAGGCGGGCGGCCCCGGCCAGCGCTTTTTCAGCTTCGGGCCGTAGGCTGCGGCCATGCCCCTGACCCTGCCGATCGGCGACTTCCGCGCGTACCTGTTCGACTGCGACGGCACCATCGCCGACTCGATGCCGCTGCACTACGCGGCGTGGTGCTCGGCACTCGACGAGTGGGGCTGCGAGTTCCCCGAGGAGCTGTTCTACGCCTGGGGCGGCCGGCCGATCGCCGACATCGTCGCCACGCTCAACGAACGGCACGGGCTGAACATGCCGGTCGACACGGTGGTACGGCGCCAGGAGGAGCTCTACCACGGCTCCCTGCCCAGCCTGACCGCCGTGCCGGAGGTGCTGGCGCACATCGAGGCCGACCACGGGCGGATCCCGTTCGCGGTGGTCTCCGGCAGCACCCGGGACGGCGTCACCGCCTCCCTCACCACGCTGGGCCTGCTCGACCGGTTCGACGTGCTGGTCTGCGCCGGGGACTACACCCGACCCAAGCCCGACCCGGAGGCGTTCCTGCTGGCCGCGCAGCGGCTCGGTGTGGCGCCGGCGGACTGCCTCGTGTTCGAGGACACCGAGCTGGGCATCCGGGCCGCCACGGCGGCGGGCATGGCCTCGGTCCGCGTACCGGCACCGTGGGAGCGGGCGACCGCGGCCTGACCCACCGGCCGAGTTGGCCGACCGGTTGCGGCCGGCCTGGGCGTACCTGACGGTCGACGAGGTCGAGCCCGCCGACGCGGTGTGATCGGCGTCGCGCCCGACGGGATCACCGGCCGCGACCGGCCCGGCCTAGGGTCGGGATCATGACCGCCAACGGAGACGTCGGGATCGACCTCGCGGCGATCCGGGCCGCCGTTGCCCGGCAGGCCGAGCGGGTGACCGAGGGCATCGAGGACATCGCCCGGTATCGGGACGCGCAGGTCGCCGACGAGTCGCACCGCGAGGTGACCGGCCCGTTGCTGGCCGGGTCCGGGGCGAGCGGCGTGATCCGCCACCGCGGCGAGGTGGTCGCCACCTGGGGCGACCCGGCCACCCCCGAGATGCTGTTCAGCGGCACCAAGGCCGTCGCCGCCACCCTCGCCGGCGTCGCCTTCGACCGGGGCCTGCTCGACCCGGCCGCGCCGGTGCTCGCCACGGTCGACCACCCGTTCCTCACCGCGCTGCGGGTCGAGGGGATCACCTGGGCGCACCTGCTCCAACAGACCAGCGGCTGGACCGGCGAGCTGTGGGGCAAGCCGACCGGAGTGGACGCGCAGAGCCGCCGCGAGGGCTTTGAGCGGGAAGGCGCACCCGGTGCCGGCTGGGCCTACAACGACGTCCGGGTCAACCTGCTCTGCCTGGCGCTGACCCTGCTGTTCCGCCGGCCGCTCGGCGAGGTGCTCCGCGAGGCGCTGCTCGACCCGCTCGGCGCCTCGTCGTCCTGGTCCTGGCACGGGTACGCGGACTCGGTCGTCGACATCGACGGCGCTTCGGTGCCGGTGGTCAGCGGTGGCGCCCATTGGGGCGGCGGGCTCTGGATCTCCGCCGCCGACCTGGCCCTGCTCGGTGAGGTGTACCGGGGCGGCGGCACCTGGCGGGGCCGGCGGCTGCTCAGCGCGGAGTGGATCGCCCGCGCCTGGTCGCCGTGCCCGCTCAACCCGGACTACGGCTACCTGTGGTGGCGCAACGACTCCGGCCGGGTGCAGCCGGGCGCGCCCACGACCGGTCGCTGCGCGCGTGGCAACGGCGGTCGGCACCTGCTCTGGGTGGACCCTGCCCGGGACCTCGTCATCGCCTCGCACTGGGGCGACCGGATCGCCGAGCTGATCACGGAGGTGTCCGCGGCGGTGCCGGTGACGCGCTGATGGACGGTGCCCGCGTCCCGCCGGTCGGCGCCGATGTAGCAGCATGGCCGGCATGACGGACCAGTCGACCCTCACCATCCGCCCGGGCGGGCCGGACGACGCCTCCACCGTGCTGCGGCTGCTCGACACCGCCACGGCCTGGCTGGCGGCGCGCGGCCGGACCGGGCAGTGGGGCACCGAGCGCGCGTCCCGCGATTCGCGCCGGATCGCCCAGGCCGACGCGTGGGCGACCAGCGGCGGGCTGTACCTGGCCGGGCTCGGCGACACCCCGGTCGGCGCCCTGGTGGTGGGCGCGGCCACCGAGTATGTGCCACCGGCCACCGAGCCGGAGCTGTACGTCAACCTGCTGGTCTCCGACCGGGCGTACGCGGGCCACGGGATCGGGGCCCGGCTGCTGGCGTACGCGGAGGAGCTGCCCCGCGACCGCGGCCTGGGGCTGCTGCGGGTGGACTGCTACGGCGGCGACGACCGGGCGCTGGTCCGCTTCTACGAGAGCTGCGGCTTCACCGCCACCGACCCGTTCACGGTCGAGCGGCCGGGCCGCCCGCCCTGGCCGGGCCAGGTGCTGGAACGCCGGCTCGACTGACCTCAGCCGATCTCCTCGTCCACGAAGCACCAGCGCCACGACTCCCCCGGCTGGATCGAGCGCATCACCGGGTGCCCGCTGGCCTCGAAGTGCTTGGTCGCGTGCTGGTAGGGCGAGGAGTCGCAGCAGCCGACGTGCCCGCAGGCGAGACAGGACCGCAGGTGCACCCAGTCGGGATTGCCGACGGCCACGCAGTCCGGGCACTCGGTCGTGGTCGCCGGCTCGGCGTCGCCCGCCTCGGCCAGGTGCGCACAGCTCATCAATCGTTCTCCCGTCGCAGCAACGACTCCTCCAGGTCCAGGTCGCGATAGGCGCGGACCAGCACCTCCTGGGGGATCTTCCCGGTGTCGCGGGCGGCCCGGAAAACCTCCCGCTCCGCGTCGATCATCTCCTGCCGCAGTCGACCGTACGCCTGGGACGGGGTTTCCCTCGCGGTGCCACCCAGCTGCTCCCAGGCCAGGTTGGTGCGGTTCTGCACCAGCCCGCGCAGCCGCTCGACGACCGCCGCGGGTGCCCCCTCGGCCAGCTTCTCCAGGCGTTCCCGGGCCGCCCGGCCAGCCTGCTGCTGCACCGCGGCGGCGGAGAGGGCGTCCTGCACCGGATCGTCCGGCGGCAGGTTGAGCTTGCGGGCCACGGCCGGCAGGGTGGCGCCCTGCGCGACCAGGGTCACCACGATCACCGCGAAGGCGAGCCAGATGAACAGCTGTCGGGGGTAGGCCGCCCCGCCGGCCAGGGTGAGCGGCAGGGCGAGCGCGGCGGCGAGGGTGACCACGCCGCGCATCCCCGCCCAGCCGATGACGATCGGCACCTGCACCGAGGGGGCCGGATCCCGACGCCGGACCCGGGGCAGCAACCGGGCCAGATAGGTGGCCGGGAAGAGCCAGACGAACCGGGCGAGGAACACGGCGAGCAGCACGGCCGCGGTGATCCCGAACAGGAAGCCGACCGGCTCGTTCAGGCCGCGCACCACCTCGGGCAACTGGAGCCCGACCAGCAGGAAGACCAGCCCCTCCAGCAGGAACCGGATCAGCCGCCAGAACGCGTCGACCTGGAGCCGAGACGCCGCGGACATCAGCAGCGGCAGCTTGTGCCCGATGCCGAGCCCGGTCACCACCACCGCCATCACGCCGGAGGCGTGGATCTCCTCGGCGGCGAACACCACCGCGAACGGCACGATCAGCGACAGCGCGTTGTCCAGCACCGGATCGGTGATCCGCTTGTGCAGGAAACCGAAGACCACCACGCCGAGCAGCCCGATCAGGACGCCGCCGCCGGCGGCCACCAGCACCTCCCAGGCCACGTCCCCGACGCCGATCCCGCCGGTCGCCGTGGTGGCCGAGACGATCGCCACTCGGAGCAGCACCAGAGCGGTGGCGTCGTTGACCAGGCTCTCCCCCTCCAGGATGGTCACGATCCGGCGCGGCAGGCCGACCCGGCGGGCCACCGCGGTGGCGGCGACCGCGTCGGGCGGCGCCACCACCGCGCCGAGGGCCAGGCAGATCGAGTACGGCAGGTCGGGCCGCAACAGGTGCACCACGGTGCCCACCACGAACGCGGTGAAGATGACCAGCCCGACCGCGAGCAGCAGGATCGGCCGCAGGTTGAGCCGGAACGCGGGCACCGACGTCTCCAGGGCCGCCACGTAGAGCAGCGGCGGGAGGATGCCCACCAGCACCAGGTTCGGGTCGAGCCGGACGTGCGGGAAGCCGGGGACGAAGGAGAGCACGAGGCCGAGCACGACCAGCAGGATCGGCGCGAGCAGGCCCAGCCGCCGGGCCAGCGCCGCGCCGAACGTCGCGATCGCCAGGAAGAGCACGACCTCGATGAGCGGTTCCATGAGACAGGAGCCTAGGCGGCCCCGTTACCGGCGTGATCACTACTCCGCGTGCGCGCCGGCGCCGGGGCCGGCCTCGCCCTCGCCGATCCAGACGGTCTTGATGTTGCAGAACTCGCGCATGCCCAGCGCCGAGAGTTCCCGGCCGTAGCCGGAGTTCTTCACCCCGCCGAACGGCAGCTGGGGGAAGGAGGTGGTCATGCCGTTGAGGAAGACGTTGCCGGCGTCCAGGTCGGTGGCGAAGCGCTCCTGCTCGGCCGGGTCGCTGGTCCAGGCGTTCGAGCCGAGGCCGAAGTGGGTGCCGTTGGCGACCTCGATCGCCTCCTCGTACGACGACACCCGGAAGAGGCCGGCGACCGGCCCGAAGACCTCCTCGGACCACATCCGCATCTCCGGCCGCAGGTCGGTGACCACGGTCGGCGGGTAGTACCAGCCGTCCCCGGCGGGCAGCTCCCCGCCGCAGAGCACGCGCGCGCCCTTGTCCGCCGCGTCCCGTACCTGGGCGTGCACCTCGTCCCGGCCACGGTCGGTGGCCAGCGGGCCGACGTCGGTGCCCTCGTCCATCGGATCGCCGACCGTCAGGGCCGCCATCCGGGCGGTGAACTTCTCGGCGAAGGCGTCGAAGACGTCACGGTGCACGATGAACCGCTTGGCGGCGATGCAGGACTGGCCGTTGTTCTGGCAGCGGGCGGTGGTGGCCACCTCGGCGGCGCGGTCCAGGTCGGCCGAGGGCATCACCACGAACGGGTCGCTGCCACCCAGCTCCAGCACGGTCTTCTTCAGCTCCCGCCCGGCGATCCGGGCGATCGAGCGGCCGGCGCCCTCGCTGCCGGTGAGGGTCGCCGCGCGGACCCGCGGGTCGCTGAGAATCCGGTCCACCGCCTCCGAGCCGACCAGGAGGGTGGTGAACGCGCCCTCGGGGAAGCCGGCCCGGCGGAACAGGTCCTCCAGGTAGAGGGCGGTCTGCGGCACGTTGGAGGCGTGCTTGAGCAGGCCGGTGTTGCCGGCCATCAGGGCCGGCGCGGCGAAGCGCATCACCTGCCACAGCGGGAAGTTCCACGGCATCACGGCGAGCACCGGTCCGATCGGCTGGTAGCGGACGTAGGCCCGCTTCGCCTTGACCGCGCCGGCGTCGGCCGGCTCGTCGGCCAGCATCTCGGGTGCCTTGGCGGCGTAGAACCGGCAGGCGGCGGCGCACTTGGTCACCTCGGCCTTGGCCGCCGCGTACGTCTTGCCCATCTCGGTGGTCATCAGCCGGGCGGTCTCGTCGCGCTCGGCCTCCAGCAGCTCGGCGGCGGCGATGAGCCACCGGCCGCGCTGCGCGATGGTGGTGCCGTGCAACTGCCGGAAGGCCAGGTCGGCCCGCTCGATGGCGCCGTCGACCTGCTCGTCCGACATCGGGTCGTACGTCTTGAGCACCTCTCCGGTGGCGGGATTGGTGGTGGCGATGGGCATGGCGTACTCCTGTCACTCGAACAGTGAGTGCCGCACGCCCGGCTCCTCACGGTGGCGGGCGGCGCGACGGCGCTGGATGACGACCAGGTCGACCACGGCCACGACGGCGAGGAGCGCGCAGACGACGCCCAGCCAGACGACGTGGGCCCAGAACGCCACCACGGCGAAGAAGGTCATGATCACCAACCCGAAGGTGGCGAGCACGAGCCGCAGGTTCAACGCGCTGTACGCGGCGTTGATCCGGCGGCGGGGCTGTGATCGCGTCATTCTTCCGGGCTACCCCCACACGGGCGGGGCTAACCGACCCGCCCGCGCTCGCCGCCCCGGTGAGGCCGGGCCACCCGGCGGGTATGCGGGTGGATGCGACCGCCCGGTGGGTTGCGTTACACCGGTACCCGTGACCCGGGCCGATCCCGACGGCGGCGGGAAGGATGAGGGCATGACCATGACCGACGCGGTGCCGGTGACCGTCGCCGTCGCCCGGCGTGCCGATCCCGCGCGTACCGACGAGATGGTGGCGTGGATGCGGGCCGGGACGGCGCTGGCGGAGAGCTTCCCCGGCTTCCTCGGCGCGGGTTTCGTGCAGAGCGCGCCCGGTTCGCCCGAGTGGCACGTGATGTACCGGTTCGCCGACGACGAGACGCTGCGCCGCTGGGAGGAGTCGCCGCAGCGGCACTGGTGGCTGAGTTCGGCGCAGGGCATCGTCGAGCACACCCGGGTCGAGCGCCGCACCGGCATCGAGGGCTGGTTCGACCCGCCGGTGGACCACGTGGTGGAGACGATCACCGGGGCCGACGCCGGGCCGGCCGAGCCGCCCACCCCGCCCCGGTGGAAGCAGGCGGTCACCATCTGGCTGGCGTTCTTTCCGCTGAGCCTCGCCGCGACCCTGCTCACCGCCCGGTTCGTCGCCGACGTGCCGCTCGCGGTGCGGACGCTGCTGACCACCCTCTGCCTGACCCCGCTCATGACCTACCTGGTGCTGCCCCGGATCACCCGGGTCCTGCACTGGTGGCTGCACGGCCATCCCGCGCCGTGGCGGCGCGGGGCACGCTGACGCTGGGGCGCTCTCCGCATCGGCGACGTGGCGCCGACGCGGGTCAGGGGCGTCGCTGTTCCGGCAGGTGCCCCGCGCCGGCGGGTCGGTAGAGCGCCCGGGACCGGTCGGCGAGGTCCTTGGTGGCGGACGAGTTGGCCCAGGTGCCGAGGACGATCGCGGCGCCGGGGACCACCTTGGCGACCATCCGCTTCGCCGCGCGCACCCCGGCCATCCGGGCCAGCCGGACGCCCAACTGGAGCATCGCCCTGCCCAGCGGGCGCTCCCCGGCCATGCCGAAGAGCGCCCCGGCGCGCTCCCGCCCCGCGGCCACCCCGAGCGCGAGCCGGGCGCTCTCGGCGACCTTGTGCACCTTCTGCAGCACGAGCAGGTCGGTGGCCCGGTCGGGGTGCGTCGGGTCGACGCCGTAGGCGGCCGCCACGTGCAGCACCAGCCGGGCCTGGGTCCAGGCCAGCACCCCGACGTCGATCACCGCGCCGGGGAGCCCGGCCGCCCCGGAGACCGCGCCGGAGAGCCGGGCCCGGTTGACGAACCGACGGACCGCCTGGTCGGCCAGTTCGTCGGCGCCGATGTCGGGACGCAGCGCGCGTTCCCGGGCGGCCCACTGCGCCGCCTCCGGGCCCAGCCGGCGCACCGCCTCCAGCGCCAGGTGCTCCGGGGCGTACTGCGGGTCGTCCCGCATCCGGTCCCAGAGCGTGCCCGGCAACGTGTCGGGGACGTCCTGCGGCGTGGGAACGGTGGACCCGCCGTCGACGGGTGAGTCGGTCACGAGGGGCTCCCGATGGTCGAGCGGAGGGGCGTACGGGTCAGCGACGGCGGGACAGCCGGGCGGCCAGCTGCCTGAGCCGGCGCTGGTTCTCCGGCTTGGCCAGCTCGCGCCGGCCGCGCGCGACCAGTTGCTGACCGCGGGGCGACCGCAGGAAGGCGACGATCCGTTGCAGTGGTGACATGGCGTCCTCCTGTCCGCGGTCCCACCTCATGTGTACCCGGGACCGGCAATCCACCGGTACCCGGGCCGCCGCTCCGGCAACCGTCCACAGTGGCCGACAAACCGCCCCGGTCAGGCCAGGATCGCGTCGACCACCTCGGTGGCGCGCCACTCGTGCTGGGCGTACGCCCACGGGAACGCGGAGACCTGCACGGCCTGGGCGGCATCGGTGAGCGCCATGTCCTGCCAGCCGGGGATCTGCACCAGGGCGGTGAGGAACTGCCTCGTGGCGTACGCGGGCTGCATCAGGTCGCGCACCGAGCCCCAGCCGCTGCTGGGGCGCTGCTGGAACAGCCCGACCGAGTCGTGGTCCCAGCCGATGGCCTGGTGCGGGTAGTTCTGCGACTCGGGCAGCACGCCGCTGGCGTAGTTGTAGAGGTTGCTCTCCTGCATGGCGGTGGCCACGGCGATGATCAGGCCGCGCCGGGGCACGCCCATCGCCCGGCCGGCCTGGACGATGGCCTTGGCGTTGTCCATCTGGTCCTGGTCCAGTCCGGCCACCGGGACGATCCGCTTGGGCTTCGGCTTGGGCTTCGGCTTCGTGGTCGCCGGCGTGGTGGCCGGGGCGGCGGTCGAGGCGACCGGGGCCGGGGTCGAGGCGGCGGGGGTGGGGGGCGAGGGGGTGGGGGTCTGGCGGTCCAGGCCACGGGAGGCGGCGTCGGCGGCCGCGCGCTGGGCGACCTCCTGGGCCGGCGTGGGGGTGGCCGAGCCGTCGACCGCGTCGGCGCCGACCTGGCTCACACCGAGCAGGCCGAGGCAGCAGACCGCGCCGGTGGCCACCGCCAGCCTGGTCCGGCCGGGCCGGGGGGCGAGGGGGTTAGCGGCGTCGCCGAAGCGGGTACGGAGGAAGCCGAGGGAGAAGCGTCGGGGGGTGGCCGGCTCCACGGAACCGGTTGACCGAACGGTGGAGTGGGTATCGTCCGAACGGTCAGCCGAACCGCCGAGGCCCTGATGGTCGTCGAAGGTGCCGTCGTCACGCATTCGACGAGGCTAGGCAGAAGGACGGCTGATCACCCAGGGTGATCTGGTGGCCCTCGTCACAATTTGCCCCGCTCAAACCGGGCAGGATGCCGCGATCTCTATCAATTGGTGTTGACCTTCCCCAAACGCGCGAACCTCTGGACCGCCATGAGGCGGGTGGCCCCGGGCAGGAACCTCGCCAACATCCCCAGGGCATCCCACGATCGACTAACTCATCCTTTCGGCTGATCCCCCATTCGGCTGTTCTCCGGCCAGCCGGGCAAGATCAGCGGATTCGCCCCGGTCTGCTCCCCGCCGTCGCCGAATCGTGATCATTGTTTCTGGGTGCAGCCGGCCCGTAACGGAATGGACCACGCCAGCCGGTACGTTTTGCCGAACGGGATGGTTCGTTTCCGCACGGCCACCCGTACGCGCGTCTCCAGGGAGGTCCGAACCGGTGCTCGACCCACACGAGCTCTACGAACTCAGCGACGATCTGCCCGAGCTCGGTCAGCCCGTGCTGATCCAGGCGCTCACCGGCTTCGTCGACGCCGGCAGCGCCACCCGGCTGGCCCGCGAGCAGCTCCTCACCTCCCTCGACGCACAGCCGGTCGCCCGTTTCGACGTCGACCAGCTCTTCGACTACCGCTCCCGCCGGCCGGTGATGACCTTCGCCGAGGACCACTGGGCCGACTACGAGGCCCCGGCGCTGGAGCTGCACCTGCTGCGCGATGACGACGAGACCCCGTTCCTGCTGCTCACCGGCCCGGAGCCGGACCTGCAGTGGGAGCGTTTCGTGGCCGCGGTCGCCGGCCTGTCCACCCGGCTGGACGTCCGGCTCACCGTCGGGCTCAACTCCATCCCGATGGCGGTGCCGCACACCCGGCCCAGCGGGGTCACCGCGCACGCCACCCGGCGCGAGCTGATCGCCGGCCACGAGCCGTGGCTCCAGCGGGTCCAGGTGCCCGGCAGCGTCGGCCACCTGCTGGAATACCGCCTCGGCGAGCAGGGTCGCGACGCCCTCGGCTTCGCCGCGCACGTGCCGCACTACGTCGCCCAGGCGGAGTACCCGGCCGCCGCCGAGGCGCTGCTCGCCGCGGTGTCCCGCAGCACCGGGCTGCTGCTGCCCCGGGACGGCCTGCGCGCCGCCGCCGAGGTGGTCCGGGTGGAGATCGACCGCCAGGTCGCCCAGACCGAGGAGGCGGCGACCCTGGTCCAGGCCCTGGAGGAGCAGTACGACACGTTCGCTCGGGGCCGCGGCCAGAAGAACCTGCTGGCCGCCGAGACCGGCCCGCTGCCCACCGCCGACGAACTCGGCGCCGAGCTGGAGCGTTTCCTCGCCGAGCAGACCCGCCCGGGGGACACCCCCGAGCGCTGACTGCCCAGCCGCGCGGACCCGACGCACGAGCCGGCGAGACACCCCCGAGCGTTGACCGGCAGCCGAGCGGACCCGACGCACGAGCAGCGCGACACCCCGCCACGCTGACTCGGCGCGGCGGCGGGTGATGCGGCAGGCTGGACCCATGCGCCTGGCGACCTGGAACGTCAACTCGGTGAAGGCCCGCCTCCCCCGGCTGCTGGACTGGCTGGCCACCACCAAGCCCGACGTCGTCTGCCTGCAGGAGACCAAGTGCCCCGACGGGGCGTTCCCGGTCGCCGAGGTGGGCGAGCTGGGCTACGAGGCGGCCAGCCACAGCGACGGCCGGTGGAACGGGGTGGCCATCCTGTCCCGGGTCGGGCTGGCCGACGTGGCGGTCGGCTTCCCCGGCGAGCCGGGGTTCCCCCTGCCGGAGGCCCGCGCCCTCTCGGCCACCTGCGACGGGCTGCGGGTCTGGTCGGTGTACGTGCCCAACGGCCGGTCCCCCGACGACCCGCACTACGCGTACAAGTTGGCCTGGCTCGCGTCGTTGCGTGACGCGTTGGAGCCGGAACTGACCGCCGCGCTGCCGCTGGCGGTCTGCGGGGACTTCAACGTCGCCCCGACCGACGCCGACGTCTGGGACCCGGCGCTCTTCGTCACCTCCACCCACGTCACCCCGGCCGAGCGGGCGGCCCTGGCCGCGCTGCGGGACCTCGGGCTGAGCGACGTGGTGCCCACCCCGATGAAGGGTCCGCACCCGTTCACCTACTGGGACTACCGGGCCGGCATGTTCCACCAGAACAAGGGCATGCGGATCGACCTGGTGTACGCCTCCGCGCCGTTCGCCCGCGCGGTCCGCTCCGCGTACGTGGACCGGGAGGCGCGCAAGGGCAAGGGCCCCTCCGACCACGCGCCGATCGTGGTGGACGCGGACCTGGTGCCGGCCGTCGAGACGTTCTGAACCCGTAGGGTGGGACCATGGCAGTGGTGAAGATCAACGCGATCGACGTCCCGCCCGGCGCGGGTGCGGAGCTGGAGAAGCGGTTCGCCGCCCGGGCCGGCGCGGTGGAGAACTCCCCCGGCTTCCTCGGCTTCGAGCTGCTCCGCCCGGTCGCCGGGGAGAGCCGCTACTTCGTCTACACCCGCTGGGAGTCCGAGGAGGCCTACCAGGCGTGGGCGCAGGGGCCGTCCCGGGCCGCGCACGCGGGTGGCGAGGGCGGCGAGCCGCGCAAGCCGGTCGCCACCGGGGCCACGCTGCTGGAGTTCGAGGTGGTCCAGCAGGTCCCCGGCAAGGGCTGAGCCGGGCGCGGGCGGAGCTACCGCGCCCCGGCCCCGGCCGTGGCGAGCCGGCGGGCGTCGAGCACCACCACGGCACCGGGCTCGGTACGCACGGCACCGGCCGCGGCGAGCGCCCGCAGGGCCCGGTTGACGGTGACCCGGGACAGGCCCAGTTCCTCGCCCAGCCCCTGCTGGCCGCCGGGCAGCACGATCCGACGGGTCGGGCCGGTCATGGCTTCGACGAGCCAGTCCGCGACCCGGGCGAGCGGCCGGGCCGCGGCGACCCGGACCCGGGCCCGCCGGTCCCGGTTGACCTGCGCGGAGATCTGTCGCAGCACGTGGTCCCGCACGGCGGGCAGGTCGTGCAGGAGTTCGTGCAGCGCTTCGCCGGGCACCAGCCGGATCCGGCAGGCGTCCACGGTGGTCCAGGTCGCGGTGTGCGCCCCGGCGTCCAGCACGACGGCCTTGTCGACCAGGCAGGGGCCGGTAACCGCGCCGAACCGCACCAGGGCCCCGTCGACGGTGTGGTAGCCGGCGGACAGGGTGCCGTGCTGCAGCACGATCAGACTGCGGGCGGGCTCCCCGAACCGGGCGACGGCCTGGCCCGCGGGCACCCGCTGGACCGGATGACGCCGGGCGATCCGCTCGCGGCGGGCCCCGTCGAGCAGCGCGAACAGCGGCACCGCGGCGAGCTCCTGGTCGTCCATCCGGTAAGTATCACGCGGCACGGGCCGAGCCGGCGCGGGCCCGGACGACGGTCGCCCGGCGCGTATCCCGGGATACAGCGGGCGGCGGGAGACGTGCCTAGCGTGGGCGGCATGGTCGTACTGGAACTCGCCTTCACCGACGACGAGCGTCGGCTCGCCGCCCGTCCGGCCCACCGCGAACGGCTCGCCCGACTGCACGCGGAGGGACGCCTGGCGGCGGCCGGCCCGTGGCAGGACGACTCCGGGGCGATGCTCGTCTTCCGGGTCGACGTAGCGGCCGTGCGGGAGATCATGGCAGCCGATCCCTACTACACCACCCCCGGCGTGACCGTCGCGTCGCTCCGCCCGTGGCGACCGGTGGTCGGAGCCGGCTGAGCGGGCAGGGCTGAAGCGGTCAGGGTTTCCGGGTGTCGGCCAGCGAGGCGAAGGCGATGACGTTGTCCTCGTAGCCGGTCCGCCCGCCGACCCACTCGCCGCCGCAGGTGATCAGGCGCAGCTCGGACGGGCCGTCGTCGCCGTACACCCGGTCGGCGGGAAGGTTGGCCTTGTCGAAGTGCTCGACGGTGTCCACCGTGAAGGTCACCATGCTGTGGTCCGCCCGGGTCACCTGGATCCGGTCCCCCGGCTTGAGGTCGCGCAGGTGATAGAAGACCGCCGGTCCGCTCTTGGTGTCGACGTGCCCGACGATGATCGCCCGGCCCGGCTCGCCCGGGACAGAGCCGCGGTCGTACCAGCCGGTCTGGTTGTGCTGGCTCAGCGGCGGTACGGCGATCGAGCCGTCCTTCGCCTGCCCGACCGGGGTGATCGGCGCGGTCACCTTGATCGCCGGCACGGAGAGGCTCACCGGTCGGCTGGCGGTCGCCGCCGCCCGCGCCGGTTCGGCGGCGCGCTGCGTCGGCCCGACGGCCGCGTCCAGGAGGTCGAACGGCCCGGCGGTGCGGCCCAGCCCGGCCCCGGTGGCGAAGACTCCGACCAGCACCAGCACCACCGCGAGGGGCGTCGACCACGGGCTGCGTCCGCGGGCGGGCGCCGTCCGGGCGGGCGGTGGGGAGGCGGGGGGCGCGATCATGGGCGAGCCTCAGTGGCGGGCGACGCCACGGACGGTACGGGGCCGGCGCGCGGCGGCCACGCCGATCACCGCGCCGGCCACGGTCAATGCCAGCCCGGCGGGCACCAGCAGGCCGCCCAACCCGATCCCGGCCGTGCCACCGAAGCCGGTCGCCGGCCCACGGCTCGGCGGCGCGGCGGTGCGGCTGGGCGGCGGGCCCTTCACCACCTGGAGCATCGTCGACGCGGTCTGCCCGCTGGGGCACTCGAGCTTGACCCGGTAGTTGCCCGGGCGGGTGCGCTCCCGGACCATCGGCGAGGCGGTGAGCAGCCCGCGCTGCGGCTGCACCTGGACCCGGCCGAAGGCGTCGGAGACCACGATCGCCGGCACCGAGTTGTCCCGGCAGCTCGCCCGGATGCCGACCAGGAATCCGGGCTGCACGGTGCTCGGGGTGACCTCGACGAAGACCAGGTCGACGGGCTGCTGTTGCTGCTGGCTCTGCTCCGCCGGACCCGGGGTCGGTCCGGCGGCGAGCGCGCCGGGTGGCGGGGCGGCCAGCGCGGGGACCGCGCCGAGCAGCGGGGCGGCGCACGCAGCGGCCACGATCAGCATCGCCCCGCGTCGCGTGACTGACACCATGACCCCTCCTGGGCTCCGACGGTGTCGGGTGGCGGGCCACCCGTCCTGCCGTGGATGAATCCTCTCACCCCCGGTCGCACATCACATCCGATCCGCGGCAACGGTCGCGTACGCTCGGGTCGCTGTGACCTCTGTCGACCAGAACCCCACTCCGCCGGCCCACGTCGCCCGGATCCGCACCTTCCATCCGCGCCGCGGCCGGATGAGCGACCGGCAGCGCGACGCACTGGCGCGGCTCTGGGCCGCGTACGGCCTGGAGATCGCCGACCTGGACGGGCCGTTCGATCCGACGGCGCTGTTCGAACGGCGGGCGCCGCTGGTGCTGGAGATCGGCTCCGGCATGGGCGACGCCACCGCCGCGATGGCGGCCGCCGACCCGGACCGACACTATCTGGCGGTTGAGGTGCATACGCCCGGAATTGCCAACCTGCTCGAACTGGTGGAGCGGCACGGGCTGACCAACGTTCGGGTGGCCCGGGGCGACGCGCTGGACCTGGTCCGGGCGATGCCGGCGGGCTCGCTGGACGCGGTGCACGTCTTCTTCCCCGACCCCTGGCCGAAGGCCCGCCACCACAAGCGACGGATCATCCAGCCGGCGCACGTGGCGCTGCTGCGGTCCCGGCTGGCCCCCGGCGGCACGCTGCACTGCGCCACGGACTGGGCCGAGTACGCCGAGTCGATGCGTGAGACGTTGACCGCCGACCCGGAGTTGGTGGACGTGCACGGGGACTACGCCCCCCGCCCGGCACACCGGCCGGTGACCAAGTTCGAGCGCCGGGCGTTGACCGCCGGCCGCCCGATCTTCGACCTGGTCCACCGCCGGAGGTGACCGGAGGGGTCCCTGCTTGACGCCTGGCATGGCAAAAGGGGCCTTTCCGAACAGCCGGGGCGGCCCGGTTGGCGCGGCGGGCCATGATCCAGGCACCATGGAGCGGCTATGACCCTCACCGCCGCGCTGCCGAAGAGCGCCGACCCCGACACCCTCTACGACGCGTTCGCCGGCTGGGCGTCCGAGCGCGGCCTCGACCTCTACCCCCACCAGGAGGAGGCGGTCATCGAGATCGTCTCCGGCGCGAACGTGATCATGAATACGCCGACCGGCTCCGGCAAGAGCCTGGTGGCGATCGCCGCGCACTTCGCCGCCCTGGCCGACGACCGGACCACCTTCTACACCGCGCCGATCAAGGCGCTGGTGTCGGAGAAGTTCTTTGCGCTCTGCGAGATCTTCGGCGCGGAGAACGTCGGCATGCTCACCGGCGACGCCAGCGTCAACGCCGACGCCCCGATCATCTGCTGCACCGCGGAGATCCTGGCCAACCTGGCGCTGCGCGAGGGCACCCGGGCCGACGTCGGCCAGGTGATCATGGATGAGTTCCACTTCTACGCCGAGCCGGACCGGGGCTGGGCCTGGCAGGTGCCGCTGATCGAACTGCCCCAGGCGCAGTTCGTCCTGATGTCCGCCACGCTCGGCGACACCACCCGCTTCGTCGACGACCTCACCCGGCGTACCGGGCGGCCGACCGCCGTCGTCCGCTCGGCCGAGCGGCCGGTCCCGCTCCTCTTCTCGTACGCGATGACCCCGCTGCACGAGACCCTGGAGGAGCTGCTGGAGACCAAGCAGGCCCCGGTGTACGTCGTGCACTTCACCCAGGCCGCCGCGCTGGAACGCGCCCAGGCGCTGATGAGCGTCAACGTCTGCACCCGGGCCGAGAAGGACATGATCGCCCAGGCGATCGGCAACTTCCGGTTCACCTCCGGCTTCGGCAAGACGCTGTCCCGGCTGGTCCGGCACGGCATCGGCGTGCACCACGCCGGCATGCTCCCCAAGTACCGCCGCCTCGTCGAGACCCTGGCCCAGGCCGGGCTGCTCAAGGTCATCTGCGGCACCGACACCCTCGGGGTCGGCATCAACGTGCCGATCCGCACCGTGCTCTTCACCGGCCTGTCGAAGTACGACGGGACGCGGACCCGGCTGCTCAAGGCCCGCGAGTTCCACCAGATCGCCGGCCGGGCCGGGCGAGCCGGCTTCGACACCCTCGGGCGGGTGGTGGTGCAGGCCCCCGAGCACGTCATCGAGAACGAGAAGGCCCTGGCCAAGGCCGGGGACGACCCGAAGAAGCGGCGCAAGGTGGTCAAGAAGAAGCCGCCGGAGGGCTCGGTCGGCTGGGGGAAGCCCACCTTCGACCGCCTGGTGGAGGCCGAGCCGGAGCCGCTGACCTCCAGCTTCCAGGTCAGCCACTCGATGCTGCTGAACGTCATCGGCCGGCCCGGGGACGCGTTCGCCTCGATGCGGCACCTGCTCACCGACAACCACGAGGACCGGGCCGCCCAGCGGCGGCACATCCGCCGGGCCATCGCCATCTACCGCGCGCTGCGGGCCGGTGGCGTGGTCGAGGAGTTGCCGGAGCCGGACGAGCAGGGCCGCCGGGTCCGGCTCACCGTCGACCTCCAGCTCGACTTCGCGCTCAACCAGCCGCTGTCGCCGCTCGCCCTGGCGGCCATCGAGCTGCTGGACCGGGAGTCCCCGTCGTACGCGCTCGACGTGCTGTCGGTGATCGAGTCGATCCTCGACGACCCCCGCCAGGTGCTCTCCGCCCAGCAGTTCAAGGCCCGTGGCGAGGCGGTCGCCGCGATGAAGGCCGAGGGCATCGAGTACGAGGCCCGGCTGGAACTGCTCGACGAGGTGACCTGGCCCAAGCCCCTGGCCGAGCTGCTGGAGTCGGCGTACGAGATGTACCGGCAGGGGCACCCCTGGGTCGCCGACCACCAGCTCTCCCCTAAGTCGGTGGTCCGCGACATGTACGAGCGGGCCATGACGTTCCCCGAGTACGTGCAGTTCTACGGGCTGTCCCGGTCCGAGGGCCTCGTGCTGCGCTACCTCGCCGACGCGTACAAGACGCTGCGGCAGACCGTCCCCGAGGACGCCAAGACCGAGGAGCTGGTCGACCTCATCGAGTGGCTCGGCGAGCTGGTCCGCCAGGTCGACTCCAGCCTGATCGACGAGTGGGAGCGGCTGCGCAACCCGTCCGACGTCGAGGCGGTCGCCGCGTCGCTGGACGACCGGCCGCCGGCGGTCACCCGCAACGCCCGGGCGTTCCGGGTGCTGGTCCGCAACGCGCTGTTCCGCCGGGTCGAGCTGGCCGCTCTGCGCCGCTGGGATCTCCTCGCGGAGCTGGACGCCGAGCACGGGTGGCACGCGGACGCGTGGGCGGACGCGTTGGAGCCGTACTTCGAGTCGTACGACGAGATCGGGGTCGGGCCGGACGCCCGCGGGCCGGCGCTGCTCATGATCGAGCAGGGCCGGGAGCGGTGGACCGTACGCCAGATCCTGGACGACCCGGAGGGCGACCACGACTGGGGGATCAGCGCCGAGGTCGACCTGGCCGCCTCCGACGAGGCGGGGGCCGCGGTCGTGCGGATCACCGCCGTCGGGCAACTGTAGGGCCTCGTTGGGTCACCGATCGGGGGACTGGCCGGCCAGTTGATCGCCGAGGGGGCTGCGCCGGTACAGCACGTGCCGGCCGTCCCGGGTGCGGGTGATCAGTCCGGTCGCGTGGAGCACCCGCAGGTGCTGCGACACGGCGCTGGGCGTCACCGTGAGCCGGCGGGCGATCTCCACCGTCGCCGGGGGCTCGTCGAGGAGGCCGAGCAGGCGCGCTCTGGGCGCGCCGAGAAGCGAGGTGAGGGCGCCGGCGTCCGTGGTCGGCGTCGGCGCCCACAGCGTCGCCACGCCGCGACAGGGGTACGCCAGCACCGGTGGTTCGTCCCGGCTGACCGGCGGGGCGGGCTTGTGGGCGAACACGGACGGCACCAGCAGCAGGCCCCGGCCGGAGGCGGCGACGCGGTGCCGGCCGATCATCTTGTCGATGTGCAGCACGCCGTCGTGCCAACGCAGGTTCGGGTGCATGTCGGCGAAGAGCAGGCGGGCGCCGCCCACGGCCAACTGCCGGGCGCGGTAGGTCATGTCGGCTTCCAACACGAGTCGCAGCTGCGGCCAGGCCGGCCTGATGGCGATCTCCCAGTAGCGCGCCAGGAGGTCGCAGACGGCCTCCCGGAGCCGGCGGACGCCCGCATCGCCGCCCCCGGTGGCCTCCTGCAGTACGTCCGGCAGCCGGCCCCGGGTGTACACGGCCAGCAGGTCGCGGCGCACGACATCCGGCGGCGTCCGGCGTACCCCGGCCAGTTCGTCGTCGAAGGCCGCGGCGAAGCTCGCCGGTCGGGGGGTGAGGAAATCCGGAACGGCGCGGTCCGGTCCGACCAGGGACATCAGCAGGCCGGTGTCGAGCCCGTCGAGGCTGCCGAGCACCGACCGGCGCCACGGCAGGTGCAGCGCGTACAGTCCCGGCTCGCGCAGCACCCGGAGACTGAGCACGGTCTCGTGGAGCGGCGAGATCGCGAACCGGGTGTCGGCGAGGTCCTCAACGCCGAGCGCAAAGCTGATCGTTAAGCCACACGCTACATCCTTTGGGCGGCGACCCACCCCTGCCGTGGACTGGCAGGCATGACACGCGAGATCAACTTGTCGATCCCGGCCGCACGGCGTACGGCTGGGGACGGCCGCACGGCCGCCGCGATCGATCGGGGTGACCGCGCTCTCGCCGACCGGCCCAGCCCTGCCCGCAGCGGAACGTCCCTGGCGGCCGGGGTCGAGGTGCTGGCGAGGCTGCGGTGAGCCGCCGGCTGCTGCTGCTCCTCGCCCTCGCCTGCGGGGTGGCCGTCGGAAACATCTACTTCCCACAGACCGTCGCCCCACTGGTCGCCTCCGGCCTGCGGGTCAGCCCGGACTCGGCCACCCTGGTGGTGACCGCGGTGCAGTTCGGCTACGCCGCCGGGGTGTTCCTGCTGGTGCCGCTCGGCGACCGGTTCCCCCACCGCCCGCTGATCACCATCCTGCTCTGCCTCACCGGGCTGGGACTGCTCGCCGCGACGGTGGCCCCCACGCTGCCGCTTCTCGTCGGCGCGAACGCCCTCGTCGGGATCGCCACCGTGGTCGCCCCGATCATCGGCCCCATGGCGGCCGGACTGGTGGCCGACGACCAGCGTGGCGTGGTCAGCGGCACGCTGCTGAGCGGCTCGATCGGTGGCATGCTGCTGTCCCGTACTGCCGCCGGAACGATCGGCGACTGGTGGGGCTGGCGGGCGCCGTACCTGACGGCCGCGACGTCCGTACTGCTCATCGCGGTGGTCATGGCCCGCGTACTGCCGGCGACGCGACCGTCGTCCGGGCACCGGTACCCGGCGCTGCTGGGCGAGCCGCTACGCCTGCTGCGCACCGAGCCCGAGCTGCGCCGCTCCTGCCTTTACCAGGCCACCGTCTTCGCCGGGTTCTCCGCGGTCTGGACCGGCCTGGCACTGTTGCTGACCAGCCCGGCGTACGGCCTGGGCGCACCGGCGGTCGGGATGCTCGCCCTGGTCAACGCGGCGACCATGCTCTGCACCCCGGTCGCCGGACGCCAGGTGGACCGTCGGGGCAGCGATGCGGTCAACCTGGCCTGCCTGGTCGGCGTCGGCATCTCGGCGGCCGTTCTCGCGTTCGCCAGCCTGGGTGGGGCGAGGGGCCTGGCGGCCCTGGTGCTCGGCACGTTGCTGCTCGATGTCGCGATGCAGTCCGGCATGGTCGCCAACCAGGTCCGCAACTACACCCTGCGCCCCGAGGCCCGGAGCAGAGTCAGCACCGCCTACATGACCTGCGCCTACCTCGGCGGCAGCGCGGGTTTATGGCTCGGGGTCCGGGCCTACGCCCACCTCGGCTGGCTGGGCGTGTGCGGCCTGCTGGCGTTGCTCGCCGAGGTCGCGCTGACCCGGCACCTGGCGATGGCCACCGCCGCCGGGCAGGGACCGGCCGTAGTGGCCGTCCAGAAACCTGACCTCCGGCCCTTCCCATCCCTGGGCGATGTCAGACCCGTCGATTAGAATGTATGTACTAATCGAGCCGTTGACCTGGGAGGATGCTCGTGACCGCGCCCACCTCCACCGCCCCTCTGACTCCCTACGCCACCCTCCTCGGCTTCACCCGGTACGTCGATCGCACCGGGCCCACCAAGGCCACCTTCGTCGGGGGCCTGCGCCGGCAGCGGGCGAGCAAGTCCGGCTTCAACCCGCACGGACAGTTCGTCAAGGCGCTCAAGGCCGACGTCGCCTTCCACACCGGTGGCACCCACCTGGCCCAGGTCGCCGACCTGGTCAAGCCGCGCTGGCGCCCGCTCTACGAGGCCCTCGTCCCGGGCGCGGCGACCTGGCTGCACTCCCTCGGCGAGCCGGCGGGCGTCGACCTGGCGCAGACCCGGGACGCCCTGGCCATGCTGGGCGACCTTCCCGTCAAGATCAACCCGCACTTCGGCGTCCGCTACGCCGACGGGCGCGCCGAGGCGATCCGCCTGCACTTCGACGAGGCCCCGCCGAGCGAGGAGGCCGCCCTGGCGACGCTGCACCTGATGGCCCGCCACATGGACGCGGTCCTGCCGCACGCCGAGCCGGTGCTGGTCGACGTCCGGCGCGGCGAGGCCCACCGCATGCCCGCGGACGTCAAACCCGAGCAGGTCGAGCAGTGGCTCACGGGCGAGGCCGCCGCCTTCCGCGCTATCTGGTCCACGGCCGCCTGACCCTTCCCCCGGCGTCTTCGCTTGGTGTCACGTCGGCGATGTGGCGGTGTCGGGCTGGCCCGGACACCGCCACATCGGGGAACCGGCGCGTCGTGGTGCCGGGCCGGCGCGACGGTGGGACGGCTCAGGCGGAGAGGTACTTCTCGAGGTCGTCGAGGATCTTGTTGGCGGCGCCGACGCCGATGCCGGTCATCCAGATCTCGTCGGAGACGACGTGCGCCTTGCCCGCCTTGACCGCGGGGAGGTTCTTCCAGAGCGTGCCACCGGTGACCTTGGCCTGCTCGGCGGCGGCCTTCTCGCCGTACGCGGTCACGAAGATGACGTCTCCGTCGGCCTCGCCGATCCGCTCCGGGCTCACCCGGTCCATCCGCTTGTCCTCCTTGCCGGCGAGCAGCTGCCGTTCGGGGCGGCCCAGGCCGGTGTCGCCGATCACGATGCCGGAGAACGAGTCCGGCCCGTACAGCCGGATCTCGGTCGGCATGAAGCGGACGATGGAGACCTTGCGGTTGGCGGCGTCGCCGAGCTTGCCGCCGAACTCCTTGGCCCGGGCCTCGTACTGGGCGAGGAGGTCCTTGGCCTGCTGTTCCCTGCCGAGCGCCTTGCCGTCGAGGAGGAAGTTCTCCTTCCAGGTGATGCCCACCTTCTCGGTGAAGACCGTCGGCGCGATGGCGGACAGCTCGTCGTAGAACTTCTCCTGGCGGAACTTGCTGCCGAGGATCAGGTCGGGTTTGAGCGCGGTGATCGCCTCCAGGTCGGGCTCGGTGAGCACGCCGACCTCCTTGATGCCGGCGAGCTTGTCCGCGCCGAAGTAGGTGGGCCAGCTCTTCGCCTGACCGGCGACCGCCGCGCCGACGGGCGTGACCCCGAGCGAGAGCGCGGTGTCGATCTTGTCGGTGTCGAGCACCACCACGCGCTTCGGCTCGGCCGGCACCCTGGTGGTGCCCATCGCGTGGGTGATCTCCCGGGTCTCCCCGGTGGCCGTACCGGGCGCGGGGTCGCTCTCCCCGCAGGCGGTGAGGCCGACGCCGAGGGCGAGGGCCGCGGTGAGAGCGGCGGCAAGGCGACGCATGAGGGTCCTTTCTCGAGGTACGGGGTCGACGCGTTCAGGCGTCGCCGACGGAGGCGCCGGCCGGGGCCGGCGTGGTGGCCGGTACGGCCGACGTGTGGGTGAGGCCCGGCACCACCAGCGGGGCGCCGGTGACTGGGCAGGGCACGACGACGCAGTCGAGCCCGAAGACCTCCCGGACCAGGTCGGCGGTGAGGATCTCGCGCGGCGGGCCGGCGGCGACCACCGCGCCGGCCCGCATGGCGATCAGGTGGTCGGCATACCGGGCGGCCTGGTTGAGGTCGTGCAGCACGGCCACGACGGTGCGGCCGCGTTCGGTCCGCAGCCGGTGCAGCAGATCGAGCACCTCGACCTGGTGGGCGAGGTCGAGGAAGGTGGTCGGCTCGTCCAGCAGCAGCGCGTCGGTGTCCTGGGCGAGGGTCATGGCGATCCAGACCCGCTGGCGCTGCCCGCCGGAGAGGGTGTCCACCGGGCGGTCGGCGAGCCCGGCGACATCGGCCAGGGCCATCGCCTGCTCGACCGCCCGGCCGTCCTCGGCGGACCACTGCCGCCACCAGCTCTGGTACGGCTGCCGACCCCGGCCGACCAGGTCCGCCACGCTGATCCCCTCGGGCACGAGCGGGCTCTGCGGCAGCACGCCGAGGCGGCGGGCCACCTCACGGGTCGGCAGGTCGCGGATCACCGCGCCGTCGAGCAGCACGGTGCCACGTCGCGGAGTGAGCAGCCGGGCCATGGTGCGCAGCAGGGTGGATTTGCCACAGGCGTTCGGCCCGACGATCACGGTGAACGCGTCGGCGGGCAGGTCGAGATCGAGCCCGTCCAGGACCGTCCGGCCCTCGTAGCCGACGACCAGGTCGCGGGTGGAGAGCGTGGTCACGACCGCCTCCCTCGGAGCAGCAGGAACATCAGGTACGGCCCGCCGATCGCGGCGGTGAGCACGCCGGCTGGGAGTTGGGTGGGGGCGAAGAGGCGACGGCCGGCGAGGTCGGCCAGCACCAGCAGCAACGCCCCGAGCAGCGCCGCGCAGAGCAGCGGCGGCCGCTCCGCCCGGACCAGCCGCCGGGCCACCTGCGGGGCGACCAGGGCGACGAAGTCCACCGCGCCCACCTGGGCGGTGACCATGGCGGCGGCCAGCACGCCGGTGGCGGCCAGGCCGATCCGCCGGGCCACCGGCCGCACTCCGACGCCCCGGGCGGTGTCGTCGTCCAGGGCGGTGCTGCGCAGCGCCCAGCCGGCCCAGACCAGCACGGGCAGCAGCAGGGCCAGGGTCACGGCGATCCAGACCGTCTCGGTCCAGCCCTTGCCGGCGAGCGTGCCGATCAGCCAGATCTGGGCGCGCAGCCCGTCGATCGGGTCGGCGGTGAGCATCACCACCTCGGTGAGCGCGCGGAACGCGAACGCCACCGCCACCCCGGCGAGGACGAAGCGCTGCGCGGCCAGCCCGTGCCGGGAGCCGAGGGCGAACAGCAGGACCGCCGCGACCAGGCCGCCGAGCAGCGCCGCCGGGGCCACCAGGACAGCCGCCGCGCCGCTGGTGAGGGCCACTGTCGCGGCCAGCCCGGCGCCCTGGGTGACGCCGACGACGTCGGGGCTGGCGAGCGGGTTGCGGGCCACGCTCTGGATCAGGGTGCCGGCCACGCCGAAGGCCGCCCCGGCCAGCGCCGCGAGCACCGCGCGGGGCAGTCGCAGGTCGAGGACCACGAGGTCGTACGGGGTGCCGGCGCCGGAGAGCGCGCGCAGCACGTCGGCCGGCGCGACGTACGGGGTGCCGAGCGAGAGGCTGAGCACGAGGGCGCCGACGAGCAGCAGGAACAGCGTGGCGGCGACGAGCGCCGGGCGGCGGCGCACCGGGACGGCCAGCGGCCCGACTCGCAGCAGCGACCGCCCGGGCAGGGTGGTGGTCGGCGCGCTCATGATGCCTCCGCCGCGGCGCGATCCCGCATCTTCTGCCGGCCAGGTGCGGCGGCTGCCCCCGTTGCCGGGGCCACCGGTGCGAGATCGCGGGGGCTGGCGGCGTTCATGCCGTCACCACCCGGGCGCGGCGGACCAGGAAGGCCAGCAGCGGGGCGCCGATCAGCGCGGTGACGATGCCGGCCGGGACCTCGCCCGGCGGGTCGACGAGCCGGCCGACGATGTCGGCGCCGAGCAGCAGCGCCGGCCCGAGCAGCGCGGCGACCAGCAGGGTCCACCGGTGGTCGGCGCCGACCAGGGCCCGGGCCAGGTGCGGCACGGCCAGCCCGACGAAGGCGATCGGCCCGGCGGCGGCGACGGCGGCGCCGGTGAGCAGCACACCGCCGAGGCCGGCGCCGAGGCGTACCAGGGCGATGCGGTGGCCCAGGCCGCGGGCGACGTCGTCGCCCAGGGCGAGCGCGTCGAGGCCCCGGGCGACCACGGCGGCCAGCACCGCCCCGGCGAGGACGAACGGGAGCACCTGCCCCGCGACTCCGACGTCCCGGCCGGTGAGCCCGCCGACGACCCAGAAGCGGTAGTCCTCGAAGGTGCGCGCGTCGATGCTGAGCAGCGCATACACGACGGCACCGAGACTGGCGTCGAGGGCCGCGCCGACCAGCGCGAGGGTGACCGGGCTGGTGCCCTCGCGGGTGCGGTTGGCGACGGCGAAGACCAGCAGGCCGGCCAGCAGCGCGCCGGCGATGCCGAACCAGACGTATCCGGTGAGCGTGCTCACGCCGAAGACGGCGATCGCCAGCACGACGCCGAAGGACGCCCCGGCGCTGACCCCGAGGATGCGTGGCTCGGCGAGGGGGTTGCGGGTGACGGCCTGGAAGAGCACCCCGGCGACCGCCAGGGCGAGGCCGACGACCACCCCCAGGGCGGTACGCGGCAGGCGCAGCTCCCGGACGATCGTGCTGGCCTCCCCGCCGTCCGGGGCGGTGAGCGCGGCCCACACCTGGTCGACGGGAAGCTGGCGGCTGCCCAGCGCCAGGCTGGCCAGCAGCGCGACGGCGAGCAGGAGCGCCGCCGCCAGGGCCACCGCGACGCGACGACCGGCGCGGCGGCGGATCGGGGCGTCGACCTGGGCGGGCCGGACGGCGACGGTGGTCACGGGGTTGGTCCCTCTCGGATTAGGTTCGCCTTACCTTAGCGGAGGAGGTTAGGCGGACCTAACTCGGGACCGTCGATCTGGAGAACAACAGGTTGCGCCTCCACCAGGGGGAGCCGAGACGGTGAGGGAGATGAACGGCGAGACGCGCTACTCGATCGGCGACCTGACCCGGCGGACCGGGCTGACGGTCAAGACCATCTGGTTCTACTGGCCCCGGTCCTCGACTGGTCGATCCGCGCCCTGCGGACCCGGACCTCGGGGTAGCCCCTTTTGGACCGGTTTGCGCTCCTACCCTGGGGACATGCGATTCGACCAGCACACCGTCGTCCTCCTGGTCCGTCCCGACGACCCGCCCGAGCTGCCTCGGGACGCGGCCGACCGGTTGCAGGACGCGCACCTGGCCCACCAGGCCGGGCTGGTGGAGCAGGGCGCCGTCCTCGCGGCCGGCCCCTTCCTCGGCGGCGACGACGAGCGGATCCGCGGTTTCGTGGTGCTGTCGGTGGACCCGCAGATGGCCCGCGAGCTCTACGCCAACGACCCGGCCGTACGGGCCGGGCGGCTGGTCGCCCAGGTGATGAGCTGGATGGTGCCGGAGGGCCAGGTTCGCTTCGAGCAGGTGCCGGTGCCCCGCTCGATGCTCGAGGCCGCCGCCGGCGACTGACCCGGCTCAGTCCTCCGCGGCCTGGCGGCTGCCCGGCACCACCGGCATCGGCCACACCCCGGTCCGCGGCACGGCCGGCACGTCGACCTGGTGGTCCGACCAGACGTACGTCTCGGGCAGCAGGTCGGCCACCGGGACCGCGCGCAGGCCGTCGGGCGGGCCGACGATCACCTTGATCGACGGGAAGTAGTCGAGGAGCACCTGGCGGCAGCGGCCGCACGGCGGGATGACCCCCCGGCCCCGGTTTCCCACCGCGACGATGGTCTCCAGGTCGCCGGCGCCCTGGGTGGCGGCGGCGCCGATCGCCACCACCTCGGCGCACGGTCCGCCGGTGAAGTGGTAGACGTTCACGCCGGTGAAGACCCGACCGTCGGTGGTCCGCGCGGCGGCGGCGACCGTGTGGTTGTCGCTGCGGCAGCGCAGCTTGGCAACGGCCGTGGCGGCCTGGACCAGTGCCCGGTCGGTGTCGCGCATGATCATCCCGTCCCGTCGTCAACCTCGATCGGCGGCCACTTTAGCCCGGTGACCGAGCGCGACCTGGGACGGCGCGCGCGGGACGCGGTCCGGCGGCGATAACCCGGGGGCGCTGTTCCCGGCGGCTGCCTATCCTTGGCCACGACATGCAGAATCCAGCCGTACCCGCCGCGCCCGAGACCGCCCGCGACCTGCACCGCCGTCTCTCCCCCCTGATGTTCAGTGACCAGCGCCGGCTCCAGCGGCGGCTGGACGGCGTCCGGAAGCTGCGGGACCCGCAGCGGCGCGAGTCGGCGCTCGCCGAGATCGCCGCCGACGTGGCGCGGGCCGAGGCGCGGCTGGCCGCCCGGCGGGCCGCCGTGCCGGCCGTCACCTACCCGGCGCAGCTGCCGGTCAGCGAGCGCAAGGACGACATCGCCGCCGCGATCCGGGACCACCAGGTGGTGATCGTGGCCGGCGAGACCGGGTCCGGCAAGACCACCCAGCTGCCCAAGATCTGCCTGGAGCTGGGCCGCGGGATCAACGGGCTGATCGGGCACACCCAGCCCCGGCGGCTCGCCGCGCGTACGGTGGCGGACCGGATCGCCGAGGAGCTCGGCACCGAGCTGGGCGACGTGGTCGGCTACAAGGTGCGCTTCACCGACCAGGTCAGCGAGCAGAGCCTGGTCAAGCTGATGACCGACGGCATCCTGCTGGCCGAGCTGCAGACCGACCGGATGCTGCGCCAGTACGACACGCTGATCATCGACGAGGCGCACGAGCGCAGCCTCAACATCGACTTCATCCTGGGCTACCTCAAGCAGCTCCTCCCCCGGCGTCCCGACCTCAAGGTGATCATCACCTCAGCGACCATCGAGACCGACCGGTTCGCCCGGCACTTCGCCGACGCCGAGGGCAACCCCGCGCCCGTCGTCGAGGTGTCCGGGCGGACCTACCCGGTCGAGGTGCGGTACCGACCGCTGGTCGAGGTGGTCGAGGCCGAGGAGGAGGACGACGGGGACGAGGAGAACGTCCGGGACCAGATCCAGGCCATCGGCGACGCGGTCGAGGAGCTGGCCGCCGAGGGACCCGGCGACATCCTGGTGTTCCTCAGTGGCGAGCGGGAGATCCGGGACACCGCGGAGGCGCTCGGCAAGCTGGTGGCGAAGAAACGGTCCCTGCTGGGCACCGAGATCCTCCCGCTGTACGCCCGGCTCTCCACCGCCGAGCAGCACCGGGTGTTCGCCCCGCACACCGGGCGCCGGGTGGTGCTCGCCACCAACGTCGCGGAGACCTCGCTGACCGTCCCCGGCATCAAGTACGTGGTGGACCCGGGCACGGCGCGGATCTCCCGCTACTCCAGTCGGCTCAAGGTGCAGCGGCTGCCGATCGAGCCGATCTCGCAGGCGTCGGCCAACCAGCGCAAGGGGCGCTGCGGGCGTACCTCGGACGGCATCTGCATTCGCCTCTACGACGAGCAGGACTTCGAGTCCCGGCCCGAGTTCACCGACCCGGAGATCCTGCGGACCAACCTCGCCTCGGTCATCCTCCAGATGACCTCGATCGGGCTCGGCGACGTCGGGGCGTTCCCGTTCATCGATCCGCCGGACCGGCGCAACATCACCGACGGCGTGCACCTGCTGCACGAACTGGGCGCGCTGAACCCGGCCGAGACCGACCCGGCGCAGCGGCTCACCCAGCTGGGTCGGCGGCTGGCCCAGCTGCCCGTCGACCCGCGGCTGGCCCGGATGGTGCTGGAGGGCGAACGGAACGGCTGCGCCACCGAGGTGATCGTGATCGCCGCGGCGCTCTCCATCCAGGACCCCCGCGAGCGGCCGGCGGAGAAGCAGGCCCAGGCCGACCAGGCGCACGCCCGGTTCGCCGACCAGGAGTCGGACTTCGTCGCGTTCCTCAACCTGTGGCGCTACCTGCGCGAGCAGCAGCGCGCCCTGTCCTCCAGCGCGTTCCGCCGGATGTGCAAGGCGGAGTACCTCAACTACCTGCGGGTCCGCGAGTGGCAGGACATCGTCAGCCAGCTGCGCCAGGTGCTGCGTACGCCCGAACCGGGTGAGGGGCGGCGCGGCCGGCGCGGCGGGCCGGCGGCCGACACCGACGGCGGTCGGCGCGGCGCCGGTGCGGACCTGCCGGAGGAGATCGACACCCCGAAGGTGCACCAGTCGCTGCTGCCCGGCCTGCTGTCCCACATCGGGCTCAAGGACGCCCAGAAGCACGAGTACCTGGGCGCGCGCGGGGCGAAGTTCGCGATCTTCCCCGGCTCGGCGCTGTTCAAGAAGCCGCCGCGCTGGGTGATGGCCGCCGAGCTGGTGGAGACCACGCGGCTGTGGGGCCGGGTCGCCGGCCGGGTCGAGCCCGAGTGGGTGGAGCCGCTCGCCCAGCACCTGGTCAAGCGAAGCTACAGCGAGCCGCACTGGGAAAAGAAGCAGGCCGCGGTGATGGCCTACGAGAAGGTCACCCTGTACGGCGTCCCGATCGTCACCTCCCGCAAGGTCAACTTCGGCCGGATCGACCCGGCGCTGTCCCGGGAGCTGTTCATCCGGCACGCCCTGGTGGAGGGCGACTGGCAGACCCACCACCAGTTCTGGCGGGACAACCAACGGCTCCTCACCGAGGTGGAGGAGCTGGAGAACCGGGCCCGGCGCCGGGACATCCTGGTCGACGACGAGACGATCTTCCAGTTCTACGACGAGCGAATCCCCGCCGACGTGGTCTCCGGCCGGCACTTCGACTCCTGGTGGAAGCAGACCCGCCGGGAGCAGCCCGACCTGCTCACCTTCACCCGCGAGCTGCTGATCAACTCCGGTCGCGGCGGGGTGGACGAGGCGGACTACCCGGACGAGTGGCGGGCCGACGGGGTGACCCTGCCGCTGACCTACACGTTCGACCCGGGCACGCCGACCGACGGGGTCACCGTGGACATCCCGCTGCCGCTGCTCAACCAGGTGCCGGCGGAGAGCTTCGACTGGCAGGTGCCCGGGCTGCGCGAGGAGCTGGTCATCGCGCTGATCCGGTCGCTGCCCAAGGCGATCCGGCGCAACTTCGTCCCGGTGCCCGACTACGCCCGGGCGGCCCTGGCGGCGATCACCCCCGGCGAGGAGCCGCTGCTCGACGCGCTCACCCGGCAGCTGCGCCGGATGACCGGGGTGACCGTGCCGCCGGACGCCTGGGACCTGGCCAAGCTGCCGCCGCACCTGCGGGTCACCTTCCGGGTGCTCGGCGAGGACGACAAGCCGGTCGCCGAGGGCAAGGACCTGCCGTCCCTGCAACGCGAGCTCCGCCAGGAGGTACGCCAGGTCGTCGCCGCCGCCGCGCCGGACGTGGCCCGGACCGGGCTCACCGAGTGGAGCCTCGACACCCTGCCGCGCACCATCGAGCAGGTCCGCGCCGGATACGCGGTGACCGCGTACCCGGCCCTGGTCGACGAGGGCGCCACGGTCGGGGTGAAGGTGTTCGACTCCCCGGCCGAGCAGGAGGCCGCACACTGGGCCGGCACCCGGCGGCTGCTCCGGCTGACCCTGCCGTCGCCGGCGAAGTTCCTCCAGGGCCGGCTCAGCAACGAGGCCAAGCTGGCGCTCAGCCGCAACCCGCACGGCGGGGTGCAGGGGCTCATCGAGGACGCCACCGGCGCGGCGATCGACAAGCTGATGGCGGACGCGGGCGGCCCGGCCTGGGACGCCGCCGGGTTCGCCGCACTGCGTGACCGGGTCCGCGCCGACCTGGTCGACACCGTGGTCGACGTGATGGGCCGGGTCCGTCAGGTGCTCGCCGCCGGGTACGCGGTGGAGCAGCGGCTCGGCGCGACGAAGAACCTGGCCGTGGTGGCTGCCCTGGCCGATGTCCGCAACCAGCTCGGCGGCCTGGTGCACAAGGGGTTCATCACCGAGGCCGGGTACGCCCGCCTGCCCGACCTGCTGCGCTATCTCACCGCGATCGAGCGCCGGCTGGACCGGCTGCCCGGCAACCCGCAGCGGGACAAGCAGCAGCAGGACCGGATCGCCGTGGTGCAGCGGGAATACCAGGACCTGCTGGCCGCGCTGCCGCCCGCGAAGCGGCAGTCGGCGGCGGTCCGGCAGATCCGCTGGATGATCGAGGAGTTGCGGGTGAACGTCTTCGCCCAGGCGCTCGGCACCCCGTACCCGGTGTCGGAGCAGCGCATCTACCGGGCGATGGACGACGCCGAGGGGCGTTGAGCCCGAACCGGACGGACGGGCGCGGGGCGATCTCTCGACCGTGACCCGCGCCCGTCCGGGCTCACGACTCCGACTTCTCGGCGGTCGGCACCGCCGTCACGACACGCCGCCGGCGGCCGGCCAGCAGCAGCAGGACACCGGCCAGCACCACCGCCGCGCCGATCCCGCCGATGAGTCCCACCTGGACACCCGTGATCGGCAGGGTGCCGCCTCCGGTGCCACCGCCGCTGCCGCCACCACCGGATCCGCCGCCCGACGGCGCGGCGACCACCGCCACCTGGAACCCATCGCGGTTGTCGCCGGGATCGAGCTCGGTGGCCACGACCGCCAGGGCATCCTGCGGCGCGCCGCTCCTGGTCGCGGGCGACGACCCGGTGACGGCCGGAGGCGACGGCTCCACGTCGGCCGGCCCCGGCGATTTGGCGTCCGCCGCACGGGTCGGCTCGGCGGGGCCGGACGGTTCGGTCTCCACCGCACCGGTCGGCGCGGCGTCGGCGCGGCCGGGCGCTTCAGCCTCGGCCGGGCCGACGGCGAGCGCTTCCACGGTGATCAGGCCGCCGGTCAGGGTGACCGGGGCGGTCGTGCCGGCCGCGACCCTCACCAGGTCGACAGCGGACAGCACAGAGTCGTCGCCCTGGTCCTCGCCGGCCGGCACCAGGACCCGGTCGGGATAGGTACAGGTCATCGAGCCCCGGCCCGCGGCGAGGGCACAACCCTTGCCGACCCGGGTGAAGGTGACGTGCGCGGGTAGCTTCGCGGTGAGCTTGATCCCGGCGGCAGGCCGGTCGCCGACGTTGCGCACGAGGTAACCGAAGAGCCCGTTCTCGCCGGGGTGCAGCGGCCCGGTCACGTCGGTGTCGCCGTTGGGCAGGACCCGGCCGGCGTGCCGCACGTCGCCGGCGCTGACGATCAGGTCCGGACCGTGACCACCGATGGTCACGCCGACGCGGGCCAGGTTGTTGCCCGGCTCCGGGTCCGTGCCGTCGTGCCTGGCGGTGAAGGTGATCGAGCCGGCGTCCCCGCTGGCACCCCGCAGCCGGGTGATCATGAACGGCCAGTCGAGGGCCATGCCGCTCGGCACGACGTCCATCTCGAGGCTGGCCGAGTGACACTCGTAGACCCCCGACTGCGGCTCATCACAGAGGACCGGCTCGACACGGACCTTCGACGTGTCCAGGTCGCGGGTGTCCACGACCAGCGTCGCGACGGGGACGTCGGCGGGGCCATGATTGGTCAGGGTGAGGTGGACGGGCTTGCCGGCGGAGTCCGCGGCCATGGTGACGTCCGGTGCGGTGACGTGAAGGTCGGCGATCGGCGCCGCGGCCGCCGGCGATGCCGCCCCGGCCGCCGCGATCAGGGTGGCCGCCACTACGGCGAGCCGAGCCCACAGACGCCTTTGTCGTGCCATCAGGTGCCCCCTGGGGTCTGAAATGGACAAGCAGCCGGAATGTAACCCGCGCCACAGGCAGTTCGCTGCCCCGCCACAGCGACCTAGAGCGGCTCCACGCCCGGCGGAAGCTCGTTGCCGACGGTGGCGTCGTGGACGTACTCCAGCAGGATGCGGCGCAGCTCGCGGCCGGCGTGGGTGGGCACCACATCGCGGCGGCGGGCCACCGCGATGGTCCGCCGTACGCCGGGCCGGGCGAGGCGGGTGACTCGGATGCCGGGCCGGCGGGCCACCGCGATGCCGGGCACCAGCGCGATGCCGAGCCCCGCCTCGACGAAGCTGAGCACCGCGTCCAGCTCGCCGCCGTCGACCGAGAGCCGCGGCTCGAAGCCGGCCTCCCGGCACGCCTGGAGGGTGGCGTCGCGCAGGTCGTAGCCCTCGCGGAACATCACCAGCGGTTCGTCGCGCAGGTCGGTGATGCGCAGCTCGCCGGTGACCGGGTCGGCCGGTAGCGGGTCCACCGAGGCGACCACCAGGCTCTCCCGCAGGATCGGGTCGGCGCGCAGCCCCGGGTCGGTGCCCGCCGCCGGCATGATGATCAGCGCCAGGTCGAGGTCGCCGCGGAGCAGGTCGCGGACCAGGTCCTGCGAGCCGCCCTCCTCCACCCGCAGGTCAACGGTGGGGTGGGCGTCGCGGAAGCGGCGCAGCACCAGGGGCGCGAGCGAGGTGGCCAGACTGGGCGTCGCGCCGAGCCGGACCCGCCCCCGGCGCAGCCCCACCAGCTCCTGCACCTCCCGGGTGGCGGTGTCGACGTCGGCGAGGATCCGCTTGGCCAGCGGCAGCAGCACCTCGCCGGCCGCGGTGAGGGCGATGTTGCCCCTTACCCGCTCGAACAACGGGGCCCCGAGGTCGGCCTCCAGGGCGTGAATTTGCTTACTCAACGAGGGCTGGGTAATGCCCACCAGGTCGGCAGCTTGGGTGAAATGTCGTACTTCTGCGACCGCAACGAAGTACCGGAGCTGATGGAGCTGCATCTACATAGCTTATGGCTATCAAGACTGCGCAGTCGATGCATTGGACGACTGATCGAAGTGCTCCTAGCGTCGGGCGCGTGGTAATCACGAAAACTCGGTCGCCCATCCGCTCGAACGTCGGCCTCAAGGTCGTCATGGCGGTGACGGGCATTCTCCTGGTGCTGTTCCTGATCCTGCACATGCTCGGCAACCTGAAGGTCTTCACGGGCGAGACGTCGTTCGACCACTACGCGCACTGGCTGCGCGAGATCGGGACGCCCCTGCTGCCGTCGACCTGGTACCTGTGGATCCAGCGCACCGTGCTGGCCGTGGCCGTGCTCGCGCACATCGGGGCCGCCACCGTGCTGTCGATGCGCGCCCACGCCGCCCGCCCGGTGCCGTACGCGCACCGCCGCAAGATCCACGTGAACTACGCGGCCCGCACGATGCGCTGGGGTGGGGTGATCATCCTGCTCTTCGTGATCTACCACATCCTGGACCTGACCACCGGTCACCTGAACCCCCAGGGCGACCCGGCCAACCCGTACGGCAACGTCGTCGCCGACTTCGCCCCGGAACGCTGGTACGTCACCCTCTTCTACGTCCTGGCCCTCGTCACGCTGGGCTTCCACCTGCGCCACGGCGCGTTCAGCGCGTTCCGCAGCCTCGGCCAGCAGACCCCGAAGGGCGAGCGCCGGGCCCGGAGCGCCGCGCTGGTCTTCGCCGTCGTGCTGGTCGCCGGCTACCTGGTGGTCCCGTTCGCCGTACTCACCGGATTGGTGGCCTGACATGGATCTCTACACCGAAGGCGACCCGATCGCCGACACCAAGGCCCCGGACGGCCCCATCGAGACCCGCTGGGAGCGCCGCCGCTTCGAGGCGAAACTGGTCAACCCGGCCAACCGCCGGAAGCTGACCGTGATCGTGGTGGGCACCGGTCTGGCCGGCGGCTCGGCCGCGGCCACCCTGGCCGAGCAGGGCTACCACGTCAAGTCCTACTGCTACCAGGACAGCCCGCGCCGGGCCCACTCGATCGCCGCCCAGGGCGGCATCAACGCCGCCAAGAACTACCGCAACGACGGCGACTCGGTGCACCGGCTCTTCTACGACACCGTCAAGGGCGGCGACTTCCGCTCGCGGGAGTCGAACGTGCACCGGCTGGCCGAGGTGTCGGTCAACATCATCGACCAGTGCGTCGCCCAGGGCGTCCCGTTCGCCCGCGAGTACGGCGGCCTGCTGGACACCCGCTCGTTCGGCGGCGCGCAGGTACAGCGGACCTTCTACGCGCGGGGCCAGACGGGCCAGCAGCTGCTGCTCGGCGCGTACCAGGCCCTGGAGCGGCAGATCGGCCTGGGCAACGTGGAGATGAACGCCCGCCACGAGATGCTCGAGCTGGTCGTCGTCGACGGCCGGGCGCGCGGCATCGTGGTGCGGGACCTGGTCACCGGTGAGATCACCACCGAGCTGGCCGACGCGGTCGTGCTCGCCTCCGGCGGCTACGGCAACGTGTTCTACCTGTCCACCAACGCCAAGGGCTGCAACGTCACCGCCTCCTGGCGGGCCCACCGCAAGGGCGCGCACTTCGCCAACCCCTGCTACACGCAGATCCACCCGACCTGCATCCCGGTCTCCGGCGACCACCAGTCGAAGCTGACCCTGATGAGCGAGTCGCTGCGCAACGACGGCCGGGTGTGGGTGCCCAAGGCGAAGGGCGACAACCGCGCTCCGAAGGACATCCCCGAGGACGAGCGGGACTACTACCTGGAGCGGATCTACCCCTCCTTCGGCAACCTGGTGCCCCGGGACATCGCATCCCGGGCCGCCAAGAACGTCTGCGACGAGGGCCGGGGCGTCGGCCCGGGCGGGCTCGGCGTCTACCTGGACTTCGCCGACGCCATCCAGCGGCTGGGCCGCAAGGCCATCGAGGCGAAGTACGGCAACCTCTTCGAGATGTACGAGCGGATCACCGGCGAGGACCCGTACGAGGTCCCGATGCGGATCTACCCCGCCGTGCACTACACGATGGGTGGCCTGTGGGTCGACTACGACCTCCAGTCGAGCATCCCGGGCCTGTTCGTGATCGGTGAGGCGAACTTCTCCGACCACGGCGCCAACCGCCTCGGCGCCTCGGCACTGATGCAGGGCCTGGCGGACGGCTACTTCGTGCTGCCGAACACCCTGCCCAACTACCTGGCCAACGCCGGCTCGTTCGAGAAGGTTGACGCCAGCCACCCGGACGTGGTGGCCGCCCGCGCGGCCGTGGAGGAGCGCATCCAGAAGCTGCTCTCGATCAACGGCGACCGGACGGTGGACTCGTTCCACCGCGAGCTGGGCCAGATCATGTGGGAGCACTGCGGCATGGAGCGCACCGAGGCCGGGCTGCGCAAGGCGATCGACGAGATCCGGGCCCTGCGCGAGCAGTTCTGGCAGCGGGTCCGCGTCCCGGGCGACGGCGAGGGGCTCAACCAGTCGCTGGAGAAGGCCGGCCGGGTGGCCGACTTCTTCGAGCTGGCCGAGCTCATGTGCATCGACGCCCTGCACCGCGAGGAGTCCTGCGGCGGCCATTTCCGGGCCGAGCACCAGACCCCCGACGGTGAGGCGCAGCGCGACGACGACCGGTTCGCCTACGTGGCGGCCTGGGAGTACACCGGCGACCAGCCCGTGCTGCACAAGGAAGACCTGCAGTTCGAATACGTCCACCCCACGCAGCGGAGCTACAAGTGAATCTGACCCTGCGCATCTGGCGCCAGCGGGGCCCTGAGGACAAGGGTCGGATGGTGACCTACCAGGTCGACGACGTGTCCCCGGACATGTCCTTCCTGGAGATGCTCGACGTGCTCAACGAGCGGCTGATCCTCCAGGGCGAGGAGCCGGTCGCGTTCGACCACGACTGCCGCGAGGGCATCTGCGGCATGTGCAGCCTCATGATCAACGGTGAGGCGCACGGGCCGCAGCGTGGCACCACCGCCTGCCAGCTGCACATGCGGCAGTTCTCCGACGGCGACACGATCGACATCGAGCCGTGGCGCGCCCGGGCCTTCCCGGTCGTCAAGGACCTGGTGGTCAACCGGAACGCCTTCGACAAGATCATCGCCGCCGGCGGGTACATCACCGCGCCGACCGGCAGCGCCCCCGAGGCCCACTCGGTGCCGGTGGCCAAGAACAACGCCGACGCCGCCTTCGAGTCGGCCGCCTGCATCGGCTGCGGCGCCTGCGTGGCGGCCTGCCCGAACGGCTCCGGCATGCTGTTCACCGCCGCCAAGGTCACCCAGCTCTCGCTGCTGCCGCAGGGCCAGCCCGAGCGGTACACCCGGGTGATCGGCATGGTGGACGCGCACGACGAGGCCGGCTTCGGCGGCTGCACCAACATCGGCGAGTGCGCGGCGGCCTGCCCGAAGGGCATCCCGCTGAACACCATCGGCCGGCTCAACCGGGACTACCTCAAGGCGACGTCCAAGCGCGCCGGCACCCCCGGCTCCTGAGCCCCGCCCGTCGAGCCGCACCGACCGCCGCACCCCTTCCAAGGGTGCGGCGGTCGGCTTTCCAGGGAGTACGCGGACGCGGTTCGGGTCATCAAGCTCGTAGCGTCCCGCACACATGACGCTCCCCGCCCCATCCCGATCACCGGTCGGACCGGCCCCGGAGCCCGGCACGAGGCTCGTCGACCGCCGGGAGGGCCGAGGACGTGCCGGCGGCCGGTTCAAGTCCCTCCTCGCGGGTAGCAGCCCGATGGGCGGCACCGAAGAGGGGACGAACGGACATGAAGGCACTGACCTGGCACGGCAGGCGTGACCGCGTCGAGGACGTACCGGACCCAAGGATCGAGGAGCCGACCGACGCGATCGTCCGAATCACCTCGACCGCGATCTGCGGATCCGACCTGCACCTGTACGAGGTGCTCGGGCCGTACCTGAAGCCGGGTGACGTCCTCGGGCACGAGCCGGTGGGCATCGTCGAGGAGGTCGGCCCGGGGGTGACCCGGCTCAAGCCCGGCGACCGGGTGGTCGTCCCGTTCAACATCTCCTGCGGCTCCTGCTGGATGTGCGACCGGCAGCTCTACGCCCAGTGCGAGACCACCCAGGTGACCAGCCAGGGCAAGGGCGCCGCACTGTTCGGCTACACCTCGCTCTACGGCTCGGTGCCCGGCGGGCAAGCCGAGTACCTGCGCATCCCGCAGGCCCAGTTCGGGCCGATCACGATCCCGGACAGCGGCCCCGACGAGCGGTGGCTCTACCTCTCCGACATCCTGCCCACCGCCTGGCAGGCGGTGCGGTACGCCGACACCCCACCCGGCGGCACGCTGGCCGTGTTCGGCCTCGGCCCCGTCGGGCAGTTCGCCGCCCGGGTCGGCCGGCACCTCGGGGCCGGCCGGGTGATCGGCCTGGACCTGGTCCCCGAGCGGCTCGAGATGGCCCGCCGGCACGGCATCGAGGTGCTCGACGTGACCGAGCTGGACGACGTGCCCGGGGCGCTCATCGACCTGGTGGACGGGCGCGGGCCGGACGCGGTGATCGACGCGGTCGGCATGGAGGCGCACGGCGCGCCGCTGGGCAAGCTGGCCCAGACCGCCGCCGGGCTGCTGCCGGACAAGCTGGCCCAGGCCATGACCGACCGGGCGGGCGTGGACCGCCTGGTGGTGCTGCACGCCGCGCTCAAGGCCGTCCGGCGGGGCGGCACGGTCTCCGTCTCCGGGGTGTACGGCGGCGAGCTGGACCCGATGCCGCTGATGGAGATGTTCGACCGGGGCGTCCAGCTGCGCATGGGGCAGTGCCACGTACGCCGCTGGGTCGACGAGATCATGCCGCTGCTCACCGGCGACGACGACCCGCTGGGCGTCGAGGACCTGCGTACCCACCGGCTGCCGCTGGAGCAGGCGCCGCAGGCGTACGAGATGTTCCAGCAGAAGCGCGACGGCTGCGTCAAGGTCGTGCTCGCGCCGTGAGCCGGACGGTGGTGATCACCGGCGCGAGCAGCGGCATCGGCCGAGCGACCGCCCGGGAGTTCGCCGGCCGCGGGGACCGCCTGGTCCTGGCGGCCCGCTCCCCCGCCACCCTGGCCGAGGTACGCGACGAGTGCCGCGCCGCCGGCGCGGCCGTGCTGGCCGTACCGCTGGACGTCGGCACGCCCGGCGCGCTGGCCGACCTGGCCGACGCCGCGGCGGCCGAGTTCGGCGGCATCGACGTCTGGGTGCACACCGCCGCCGTGATGGCGTACGGCCGCTTCGACGAGGTGCCCAGCGAGGTCTTCGAGCAGGTGGTCCGCACCGACCTGCTGGCCGCGGCCGAGGTGGCCAGGGTCGCGCTGGGCCGGTTCCGGGCCGCCTCGGCGGGCACCCTGATCCTCACCGGCTCGGTCCTCGGGCACATCACCGCGCCCTACATGAGCGGCTACGTGGCGGCCAAGTGGGGCCTGCAGGGGCTGACCCGGACGTTGCAGCAGGAGGCCCGGGAGACCCCCGGCATCCGGATCTGCCTGATCAACCCGGGCAGCGTGGACACGCCGGTCTACCGTCAGGCGGCCAACTACCTGGGCCGCACCGGCCGCCCGCCGCCACCGATCACCACTCCCGAGCGAGTGGCCCGGGCGATCGCGCACTGCGCCGACCGCCCCCGCCGGGAGGTGTCGGTGGGCCGGCTCAACCTGTTCTTCCGGTTCGGCTTCACCGTGCTGCCCGGCCTGTACGACGTGCTGGTGGGGCCGCTGATGCGGCTCGCCGGGCTGAGCAACCAGCCGATCGGGCCGCACGAGGGCATCGTGTTCGCCCCGAACCCGACCGGCGAGGCGGTCCGGGGCGGCTGGCTGCCAGACCTGCCGCAGGTGATCCGCGCGCTGGGCACCGCGACGGCGGCGGCCGGCTCGGCGGTGCGGCGCCGGCGGCGCTGAGCCCGGAAGCGAACCGACGTGCGGGTGGCTACCGTGTAGTCCGCGGGACACGGGAGGGGACGGCGATGAGCGCAGCGGAGGAACAAGCAGTCGAGCGGGCGCTGGGCCGCCGGCTGTGGCGGATGGCCGGGGTGGCCGCGCTGGCCGGGGTGGCCTGGGTGGGCCGGGACGTGCCCCTACAGCTCGGCGGCCGGCTCGCCGGCGCTCGGGCGGCCCGCGCCGCCCGCTCCCCCCAGTTCCGCGACGGCACCTTCCACAACCCGGCGGGCACCCGGACGATGGTCGCCGACCCGGGCCGCAACCTGCTCAAGGAGCTGATCTTCGGCAAGCAGAAGCGGCGGCCGGACGGCTCCGTCCCGCTGCTGCGGCCGGCCGACCCCGCCCCGGCGGACACCGCCCGCGAGCTGGGCATCGTCTGGTACGGCCACGCGTCGGCCCTGATCGAGATCGAGGGGCACCGGGTGCTGGTCGACCCGGTGTGGAGCGACCGCTGCTCGCCGTCCGCCCGGATCGGCCCGCGCCGCATCCACCAGCCGCCGGTACGCCTCGACGAGCTGCCCCGCCTCGACGCCATCCTCATCTCCCACGACCACTACGACCACCTGGACCTGGCGACCGTGCGGGGGCTGCTCGCCCACCAGTCCGCACCGTTCCTGGTCCCGCTCGGCGTCGGCGCCCACCTCGACCGGTGGGGCGTACCGGAGGAGCGGATCGTCGAGCTGGACTGGTCGGAGAGCCACCGGGTCGGCGGGTTGACCGTCACCGCCACCCCCGCCCAGCACTTCTCCGGGCGCGGGCTGCGCCGCGACGGCACCCTGTGGAGTTCCTGGGTGGTGGCCGGGGCGCACCGCAAGGTCTTCTACACCGGCGACTCCGGCTACTTCGACGGCTACGCCCGGATCGGCGCGGAGCACGGCCCGTTCGACGTCACGCTGATGCAGATCGGGGCGTACGACCGGGCCTGGCCGAGCATCCACATGTTCCCCGAGGAGGCGGTCGCCGCCCACCTCGACCTGCGCGGCGACCTCCTCGTCCCGGTGCACTGGGCCACCTTCAACCTGGCCCTGCACGACTGGTCCGAGCCGGTGGACCGACTCTGGGCCGAGGCGAAGGCCCGCGACGTCCGGTTGGCGGTGCCGCGCCCCGGCGAGCGGGTCGCGGTGGACGACCCGCCACCGGTGGACGGCTGGTGGCAGGCGGTCGCCTGAGCTCAGAGCACGAAGGCGTCGGTCCAGAGCGCGCCCGAGCGGCCGGAGAGCGCGTCCAGCATCGCCACCGCCTGCCCGTCGGTGAGCTGGGCGACGAAGTCCACGATCGCCCGGCCGCGGGCCCGACCGATCCGGTCCGGCGTACGCGGGTGCAGCTCCGCCTCCGCCAGCTCGACCAGGTCGTGCAGCCGGCGGGGCAACCGGGACTCCTCCTCCGGGTCGAGCAGCCACTCCCAGAGCGCCTCCACCAGGGTGCCGAGCAGCCGCGCCTGCCCCCGCTGGTGCAGGGCCAGGTCGGGGCGGGCCAGCACGAACCGGTGGTGGACGAACTTGAGCACCTGCACCTCATGCCACTGCGCCTTGGCGAGCAGCACGTGGCCGGAACGGACGTTCGGCTCCGGGGTCACCGTGATGGCCTCGACGAACCGGGTCGACCAGCGGGCGGAGAAGCGGGCCACGTACTGCTCCGCCTCGATCGAGCCGTCGAACGGCAGGGCCAGCAGCCCCTCGACCAGCTCCTCGCGGACGTGCTCCACGGCGGCGGCGAACGCCTCGTCGTCGGCGATCCAGGCGTCCTTGCGGTGCAGCTGGCGGCGCAGCCGTTCGATGGCGGCGCCGGGGCGCCGGCCGGCGGTGGTCAGCGCGGCACCGGTGATCGAGCGGAAGTGCCCGCTCTCCCGCTGCCAGGCCATCAGCTCAGCGGCCACCGCGCCCTGCTGGAGCACCCCGACCCGGTAGAAGTCCTCCACGTCGTGGATGGCGTACGCGATGTCGTCGGCGGTGTCCATGATCGACGCCTCCGGGGTCTGCTGCCAGTCCGGGATCCGCCCGGCGAACGGCTCCCGGGCCTGCCGCAGATCGTCCAGCTCGGTCCGGTACGCGCCGAACTTCGCCGACCCGCTCTCCGGGTCGTCGGGCGGGGCAGCCGCGCCGCGGGGCGTCGGGTCGAGGTGCCGCGGGTGCGGGTCCGGATGGTCCAGGCGAGTCCACGGATACTTCAGCATCGCCGCCCGGACCGCCGCCGTCAGGTCCAGGCCGGTGGTCGCCGCGCCCCGGATCTCCGTACTGGTGACGATCCGGTACGACTGGGCGTTGCCCTCGAACCCGTCGGACAGCCCGAGGCGCTGGCGGGCCAGCCGGTCCAGCACCCGCTCCCCCAGGTGCCCGAAGGGCGGGTGGCCCAGGTCGTGGGCGAGCGCGGCGGCCTCCACCACGTCCGGGTCGCAGCCGCCCAGCTTCTCCAGCAGCGAGCGGTGCGCCTCCTCGGCGGTGAGCCGCTCGGCGACCGCCCGGGCCACCTGGGCGACCTTCAGGCTGTGGGTGAGCCGGTTGTGCACCAGCAGGCCGGACCCGCCGGGGCTGACCACCTGGGTCACCCCGTTCAGCCGGGCGAAGAACGGCGACGCGACGATCCGGTCCCGGTCGGCCCGGAACGGGCTGGCGGCCAGGTCGCCGAGCGCCCGGGCGCTGCCGCCGAAGAGCCGCCGGGCCCGCGGATCCGCAGGTTGCTCCATGATCGCCCACCGTAGCGCAGCGGACCGGGGGCCCGTCCACAGCGCGTCGTGGATGGGGGCGCACTTTCCTACAGGCGCTCCACCGCCGGCCCCGAGCACCGGTTACGGGTGTCGAAGACATAGCGCCCGCGCCTGGTCACCATGTCGTAGTCGAAGACGTCGTGATCCGTCACCACGACCACCGCGTCGGCCGCGGCGACCTCCTGTTCGGTCAACGGCACGACCAGCACCCCGCCAGGGATGTGGTGCGGCTCGGCATACGGCTCGACAGCGTGGACCTCCGCGCCGAGGTCGCACAGCCGCCGCGCCACCTCCACGGCGGGCGAGTCCCGCATGTCGCCGGTGTTCTTCTTGTAGGCCAGACCGAGCAGCAGCAGCCGGGCACCGCTGACCGCGCGGCCGGTCCGGTTGAGTCCGGCCATGATCCGTTGCGTCACGTGCTCGGGCATCTCGTGGTTGACGTCGTTTGCCAACTCGATGAAGCGGAACTGCCGGCCCAGCCGCCGCTTGACCTGCCAGGAGAGGTAGCAGGGGTCGATCGGCAGGCAGTGCCCGCCGACCCCGGGCCCGGGCCGGAACGGCATGAACCCGAACGGCTTCGTCTCGGCGGCCTCGATCGCCTGCCACACGTCGATGTCCAGATGGTGGGAGAGCATGGTGAGCTCGTTGATCAGGGCGATGTTGACCTGGCGGAAGGTGTTCTCGATCAGCTTGGTCAGCTCGGCGACCCGGGTAGAGGTCACGGGCACCGTACGCGCCACGATCCGACGGTAGAACTCGTCCACCCGGGCCAGCGACGCCGCGTCCACCCCCGAGACCACCTTCGGCGTGTTCTCCAGCCGCCAGCTGGGGTTGCCCGGATCGATGCGCTCCGGGCTGTAGCCGAGGTGGAAGTCGCCGGGACTGCGCAATCCGCTGGCCGACTCCAGGAGCGGACGTAGCAGTTCCTCGGTGGTGCCCGGGTACGTGGTCGACTCCAGCACCACCGCACAGCCCGGTCGCACATACGGGCCGATGCCGACACCGGCCTGCTCGACGTAGCTCAGGTCCGGCGTGCCGTCCCGCAGCGGGGTCGGCACCGTGATCACACAGACGTCGAAGCCCTCGGCGTCGGCGTATTCGGTGCTCGGCTGGTAACGGCCGCTGCCGAGCGCCCGACCGAGCCGGTCAGCCGGAATGTCCTCCACGAAAGACTCACCCGAGGCGAGCCGCTTGACGCGATCGGAGTCGACGTCCAGGCCGACGACGTCCAGGCCCGCTTCGACGGCCCGCATGGCCAGCGGCAGACCGACGTATCCCTGGCCGATCACGACCAGCTTCTCAGCACTCACCCGGGCTCCAGTTAGACGTAGGAATCACCTGGTTAGGAGGCTAGAGGGACTTCTGATGCCGTAAGTCCGTTTTCGTGATATCGGCCAGCTGGCCGACGCCAGTGGGTGCGCCGGGGTGCGGGGCGTCGGGGGCGGGCGGCAGAATGCACGGCGGAACCCACCCGAGAAGGCGGATCAGATCGTGACCCAGTCTGTTCATCAGCGGATCGCCGACGAGCTCGGCGTCGCCGAACGTCAGGTACGGGCGGCCGTGGAGCTGCTCGACGGCGGCGCCACCGTGCCGTTCATCGCCCGCTACCGCAAGGAGGCCACCGGCTCGCTCGACGACGCGCAGCTGCGCACCCTCGAGGAGCGGCTGCGCTACCTGCGCGAGCTGGACGAGCGGCGCGCCGCGGTGCTGGAGTCGATCCGGTCCCAGGGCAAACTCGACGAGGCCCTGGAAGCGCAGATCATGGCCGCCGACTCGAAGTCCCGCCTGGAGGACATCTACCTGCCGTACAAGCCGAAGCGGCGGACCCGGGCGCAGATCGCCCGCGAGGCCGGGCTGGAGCCCCTGGCCGACGCGCTGCTCGGCGACCCGACGCAGGACCCGAAGGCGGTCGCCGCCGGTTACGTCGACGCCGACAAGGGGTTCGCCGACGCGGCCGCCGTGCTGGAGGGCGCCCGCGCCATCCTCATCGAGCGCTTCGCCGAGGACGCCGACCTGATCGGCACGCTCCGGGAGCAGATGTGGACGCGGGGCCGGCTGGTCGCCCGGGTACGCGACGGCCAGGAGAGCACCGGCGCCAAGTTCGCCGACTACTTCGACTTCGCCGAGCCGTACCCGAAGCTGCCCTCGCACCGGATCCTCGCCATGTTCCGCGGCGAGAAGGAGGGCGTGCTCGACCTGACCATGGACCCGGAGCCGGAGGGTGACTCCGACGCGGTGGCCAGCGGTCCGACGCGGTACGAGGCGGCGATCGCCGGCCGGTTCGGCGTCAGCGACCAGGGGCGCCCGGCCGACAAGTGGCTGACCGACACGGTGCGCTGGGCCTGGCGCACCCGGATCCTCATCCACCTCGGCGCGGACCTGCGGATGCGGCTCTGGCAGGCGGCCGAGGAGGAGGCCGTGCGGGTGTTCGCCACCAACCTGCGCGACCTGCTGCTGGCCGCGCCCGCCGGCACCCGGCCGACCATGGGCCTGGACCCGGGCCTGCGCACCGGCGTGAAGGTGGCCGTGGTGGACGCCACCGGCAAGGTCGTCGCCACCCACACGATCTACCCGCACGAGCCGCGCCGGCAGTGGGACGCCTCGATCGACATCCTGGCCAAGCTGGCCGCCGAGCACCAGGTGGAGCTGATCGCGATCGGCAACGGCACCGCCAGCCGGGAGACCGACAAGCTGGCCGGCGACCTGATCAAGCGGCACCCGGAGCTGAAGCTGACCAAGGTGGTGGTGTCCGAAGCCGGCGCTTCGGTCTACTCCGCCTCCGCGTACGCCTCGCAGGAGCTGCCCGGGCTGGACGTGTCGCTGCGCGGCGCGGTCTCCATCGCCCGCCGCCTGCAGGACCCGCTCGCCGAGCTGGTCAAGATCGACCCGCGCTCGATCGGCGTCGGGCAGTACCAGCACGACCTGTCCGAGGTGAAGCTGTCCCGCTCGCTGGACGCGGTGGTCGAGGACTGCGTCAACGGCGTCGGCGTCGACGTCAACACCGCCTCCGCTCCCCTGCTGACCCGGGTCTCCGGCATCGGCGCCGGGCTGGCGGAGAACATCGTGCTGCACCGGGACGCCAACGGGCCGTTCCGCACCCGGACCGACCTGAAGAAGGTGCCCCGGCTCGGGCCGAAGGCGTTCGAGCAGTGCGCCGGCTTCCTGCGCATCCCCGGCGGCGACGACCCGCTGGACTCCTCCAGCGTGCACCCCGAGGCGTACCCGGTGGTGCGGCGGATCCTCGCCCACACCGGGCAGGACCTGCGCGCCCTGATCGGGCAGAGCGGGATCCTGCGCGGGCTGCGCGCCGGCGACTTCGTCGACGACACCTTCGGCCTACCCACCGTCACCGACATCCTGCGCGAGTTGGAGAAGCCCGGCCGTGACCCGCGCCCCGAGTTCAGGACGGCCACGTTCGTCGAGGGGGTCGAGACGCTCGGCGACCTGAAGCCGGGCATGGTGCTGGAGGGCGTGGTCACCAACGTCGCGGCGTTCGGCGCGTTCGTCGACGTCGGCGTGCACCAGGACGGCCTGGTGCACGTCTCGGCCATGTCGCACACCTTCGTGAAGGACCCGCGGGACGTGGTGAAGTCCGGCGACGTGGTCCGGGTCCGGGTGCTCGACGTCGACGTGCCCCGCAAGCGCATCTCACTGACCCTGCGGCTGGACGACGAGACGCCCGCCGGCGGTGACCGCCCGGCCGACGGCCGGCGGGAGCGCGGTGGCCAGGGCGGCGGCGCCCGGGGCGGCCAGGGCGGCGGCGGTCAGCGCGGCGGCCAGGGCGGCGGTGGCCGGGGCGGCGGTCAGCGCGGCGGCCAGGGCGGCGCGCCACGCGGAGACCGGGGCGGCGCGCGCGGTGGGTCTCAGCAGCGGCAGGGGCGGGGCGCTGGCGCGCCGGCCCCGGCCAACAGCGCCATGGCGGACGCGCTGCGCCGCGCCGGCCTGGCCTGACGGCCACACGCTGTCGAGCTGACGTCGCGACCGCATCGGTGGGCCGATGTCGTGAACGAGTCAGCTCGACAGCGTGACCGGGGCGCCCAGCCGGGGAGTCGGACCCGCGGCGGGCGGGCGAGGCCCGCGTACCGTGGAACGCGTGACGGACGACGGCCTGGAGTGGCGGGACCGGCAGCGCCGCGCGGTGCGGGCACACGCCGAGGCCGACGCCCGGCAGCGCGCCGCCGAGCAGGCCGAGGCGGCGGAGCTGGTGGCCCGGTTCGCGGCCGAGGCGGCCCGGCGCGGCCTGCGCCCGGACCGGCTGACCGTCACGTCCTACGACGGTCGCGCCCGCTACCGCACCCGCCTCACCGGCTGGTACGTGGATCGGGCGCGCAGCCGGGCGGTCGACGCCGAGGGGCAGTTCTACCTGCTGACCGTGCCGCCCAGCCTCCGGTCACGGCTGTTCGGGGCCGACCCCGAGCCGTCCCCGCCGCCGCTGGTCGTCGGGCGGGGTGGCCGGGACGGGGAGTCGATGCCGCTGGCGGCGTTGCTCAGCCGGCGTCTCGCGGCGGGCGACGACTGGCGCTGACCCGCACCGGCTCCCGGTCGGCCCGCTGCCGCGGCACGCTCCGGCCGGTCCGCCGTGCCACCCGCCGCCACCAGCACAGCTGCGCGAGCAGGGTGAGCAGGCCGGCCACCACGATCGCCGCCAGGTTGATCACCAACTGGAGGGCTGAGCCCGCCGCCTCGGGCCAGACCCCGTAGGCCGCGGCGACCGCCACGTTCGCCGCGGCCGGCACGGTGGTCACCGAGATCAGCACGCCGACCAGGGAACCGGACTTCTTCGAGGTCAACGAGAGCATTCCGGCGACGCCGGCCAGCAGGCCGACCACCCAGGACAGCGCGTCGGGACGCCAGATGAAGTCGGTCAGCGGCCGGTCGGCCAGCAGCATGTCCCGGCTGACCAGGCCGGCCGCGGTCAACGCCCAGGTGCTCAGCACGGTGATCAGCATGGCCGCCAGGAAGCCCACCGCCAGGGCCTTGACCGAACGGACGACGACCTGCCGCTGCCGGCGCAGCAGGGCCACGCAGAGCGCGGCGAGCGGGCCGAACTCCGGGCCGACCACCATCGCGCCGACGATGAGGATCGGCTGGTCCAGCAGCACGCCGATGCCGGCGATCATCGTGGCCACCATGATCAGCGCCAGGAACGTGCCGGTGAGAACCGTCTGCTCCCCGGTCTTCGCGGCGATCTCGTCCCACACCACGGCGTCCTCGCCATGCCCGGGGGCGTCGTGCGCGGCCCGGTCCGCCGCCGCCGAGAGGGTCAGCTCCACGTCGTCGGCCGCGATGCCGCCGCGCGCCTCGACGCCGAGTTCCTGGAGCCGGCGCAGCACATTGTCGGCGCTCTCCCGGACCACGTCGCACGTGATGTAGTCGCCGGCCGGCTGGCGGGCGGCGCCGGCCAGCACCACGAGGTGGGTGACGCCGGGTTCCGCCGCGAGCAGGTCGATCACCTCGGACGACCGGTCCGAAGGTGCGATCACCCGGAGGTGCAACACAGCGGGTACTCCCTGCGGTCGGGCGGCTCTCACGCCGCCGGTCGCCGCACTGTACCGATCAGCCGGCCGGCTCGCCCACGCGCGGCACGGACGGCGTGGCCGAGATCCCGTAGCAGTTCATCCGCCGTCCCTCGCGGGTGGTCCAACTGCCCCGCAGCGTCCAGCCCGCCCGCGCGTAGAAGGCATTCACCCGGTCGTTGCCGTCCGCGTCGGTGGTCAGGTACGCCGAGGTCACCCCCCGCTGGCGCACCCCCTGCCACCAGGCATCGACGAGCCGCCGCCCGTGCCCGCCGTGCTCGGCTCCCGGGTCGACGCAGATCGAGCTGAGCAGGGCGCCCCGGGTCTCGACCGGCACACCGCCGCGGTAGGCGACCGCACGCAGCACCCGCAGTGCCACCGCCGGACGGCGTAGCACCGCCGGCATGCTCGCCAGCGCGAGCCGCGGGCCGCGCTGCCGCAGCAGGCGGCGGAAGAACAGCTCCGGGGCGACGGTGCCGACGACCGTGCCGACCAGGCGGCCGTCCGGGTTCCGGGCGACCGCGGTGACCGCGTCGGGATCGCGGACGAAGCCGGCGTAGAACTCGCGCAGGAAGGGTTCGCCCAGAGTCGACAGGAAGAACCGGTCGAACGCGCGGACGTGCAACGCTGCGGCCGGGCGGACGTCACCGGGGCGCAGGACGTCGAGGTCGCCGAGGCTCGCGGGACTCATCGACGCCTCCCCGCCCAGGCGGCGCGCAGCGCCTCCTCCACCCGTCGCACCCCGGAGGCCACGGAGTACTCCCGGTCGTAGAACTCCCGGCCGGCACGGCCGAGCAGGTCCAGCTTCTCGCGTCCCAGCGCGCACACCTCGTGGACGGCGTCGGCGATCGAGCCGGGCTCGCCGGGTCGGGCGGTGATCCCCGCGCCGCTCGCCGATGCCACCGCCGCGGCGTCACCGTCCGCCGCGACCAGCAGTGCGCGGCCGGCGGCAAGGATGGCCTGGACCTTGCTCGGCATCGTGTACGCCGACATGCCGGTGGGCCGGAGGCTGACCACGTGCGCATCGCCGGTGCGCATCAGCGCCGGCATCCGCTCGGCCGGTAGCCGGCCGAGGAACCGCACGTTCGGCAGCCCGTGCTCCGCGACCTGCCGGCGCAGGCGTTCCTCGCACACCCCGGAGCCGGCGAACAGGCAGACCAGCCGGGGGTCGTCGACCATCGCCACGGCGTCGACGAGAGCGTCGAGCCCCTGCGCCTCCCCCATCGTCCCGGCGTACACCAGGACGATCTGGTCGTCGCGCAGGCCCAGCTCCGCACGGAGGTCGCCCGGAGCGGCCCACGGGTTCTCGTCGGCCCACATCGGGATGTGCACCAGCTTGTGCTCGGGCACTCCGCGACGGAGCAGCAGCTCACCGACGCTCGGCGAGATGTACGCCACCTGGGCGGCGCACCGGTACATCGCCGTGCACCAGCCGGCCATGCCCCGGGCCAGCAGCGCCCCCCGCCGCCCTGGTCCGAGGAAGCCGCTGGCCTGCGCGCTGTCCGGCCACAGGTCGAGCACGTGCAGCACCACCGGAATCCGCTGCGCGTAGCGGGCGAACCACATCGGCAACGAGACGGTGATCGGGGAGTTGCTCACCCAGAGCGCGTCCAGGCCACGCAGGGCGTCCGTGCCGGAGGCGAGGGCCGAGGCGGCGAAGGAGCCATAGGTGGCCAGGCGGCGCAGCGGGGAGTCGTCGTGGCTCGGGTAGAGGGCGACCCGGCGGATCCGCACCCCGTCGGCGCCCACCTCGTCCTGCCGCCGGCTCATCCGGTAGCCCGGGGCCAGCCGGCCGGTCGGGTAGTTCGGAAAGCCGGTGAGCACCTGGACGTCGTGGCCGCGTCGGGCGAGGCCGCGCGCGAGGGTGCCCGGCAGCGCCGCCGGCCCCGGCTCGGGGTCGTACCACTGGGTCAGCAGACCGACCCGCATGCGTCACCTCACGAACAAGATTCACAAATGGGCAAATAGTCACCAGAACGGGCGAACGGAGTTTAACCTCCGGCAAGGCAAAACGGACGCAAGGCACCAAAGAGGAGTTCCGGTGGACGACAGCAGGCTTCCCTTCGCGTTGCCTGACATCGGCGAGGAGGAAATCGGTGCCGTCACGGCCGCCCTCCGCTCCGGATGGCTCTCCAGCGGGCCGCTGGTGCCGCGCTTCGAGCAGCGGTTCGCCGAGGCGTGTGGACCGGGGGTCAGCGCCATCGCGGTGAACTCGGCGACGGCCGGCCTGCACCTGGCACTGGAGGCGCTCGGCGTCGGGCCGGGTATGGAGGTGCTGGTGCCGACCTGGACCTTCACCGCCACCGCCGAGGTCGTCGTGCACCTGGGCGCCGAACCGGTGCTGGTCGACGTCGACCCGATGACCCTGCACATCGACTTCGCCGACGCGGCCCGGAAGGTCACGCCGAGGACCGTCGCGGTGCTGCCCGTCCACTTCGCCGGCCAACTCGTCGCCCCGGCGGAGCTGCGTGCGTTCGCCGAGCGCCACCAGTTGGCCGTGGTCGAGGACGCCGCCCACTCGTTCCCCGCGAGCAGCCAGGGCGTCGCCGTCGGAGCCGGAACGAGCGCGGCGACGGTGTTCAGCTTCTACGCGACGAAGACGATCACCACCGGCGACGGCGGGATGGTGGTCACCCGCGACCCCGACCTCGCCCGGCGGATCCGCACCACCCGGCTGCACGGGTTCGACCGGGACGGCTTCGACCGGTACCGCAGCGACCGGCCGGCCTGGCGGTACGACGTGGTCGAGGCCGGCTGGAAGTGCAACCTCACCGATCCGGCCGCCGCGCTCGGCCTGGTCCAGCTCGACCGCGCGGAGGCCATGCGCTCGCGCCGGGAGGCGATCGCCCGCCGGTACCGCGAGGCGTTCGCCGGACTCCCGCTCGACCTGCCCGTCCCGGCCCCCGCCGGCGACGTGCACGCCTGGCACCTCTTCGTGGTCCGGCTGCACCCCGGGGCGGCACCCGGGCGGGACGACTTCATCCAGGAGATGTCCCGCCTCGGCGTGGGGTGCAGCGTGCACTTCATCCCGCTGCACCAGCACACCTACTGGCGGCACCGGTACCAACTCGCCGATGCCATGTTCCCCATCGCCAGCGCCGAGTTCGCGCGCGTGGTCAGCCTGCCCATCTTCTCGGCCATGACCGACGAGCAGGTCGACCGCGTCATCACCACCGTCCACAAGGTGCTTCAATGATCAAAAGACTCTTCGACGTCGCCGTCGCGGCGGCGGCCCTGGTCCTCTGCGCGCCCGTCCTGGCCCTGATCGCCCTGGCGATCCGGCTGGACGACGGCGGGCCGGTGCTCTTCCGTCAGGAACGCGCCGGCCGGGCCGGGCGCACCTTCCACATCCACAAGTTCCGCACCATGCGGACCGGGCCCGGCGCCGCCGTCACCTCCGACACCGACGATCGGATCACCCGGGTCGGGCGGCTGCTGCGGGCGAGCAAGCTCGACGAACTCCCCCAGCTCTTCGACGTGCTGATCGGCCACATGAGCCTGGTCGGTCCGCGTCCCGAGGTCCGCAGGTACGTCGACTGCTGGCCGCCGCTGGCCCGCTGGCGCATCCTCTCGGTGCGTCCCGGCATCACCGACCCGGCATCGATCGCGTACCGCAACGAGTCGGCGGAGCTGGCCCGGGCGCCGCGGCCGGAGGAGTACTACGTGTCGGTGGTGCTGCCGCGGAAGGTGGAGATGTACGTGCGCTACGTCGAGACCCGCAGCTTCCTCGGCGACCTGCTGATCCTCGCCCGGACCGTGCAGGCGGTCATCGGCCGCTGACCTCGCAGGGAGAGGGCCGGGGACCTGGTGGCCCCCGGCCCTTCTTCTCGTGGCCCGGACGGGTCAGCTTGTCGTTGCCCGGACGGGTCAGCGGCGGATGCCGGCCCAGTCGTGGTGGCGGCGGACGGTGGAGAGGATGAAGTCGACCACCCGGCGGGAGGTGTCGGTCACCTGGTAGTCGGCCGGGCAAGGGACGCCGTCGGCGGCGACCTGCGCGGTCACCACGCCGACCGCCTCCACCACTCCGGCCGGGTCGAGGCCGGTCATCACGATGCCGCCCGCGTCCAGGGCCTCGGGCCGCTCGATCGACTCGCGCAGCGTCACCGCGGGGAAGCCGAGGATCGCGGACTCCTCGCTGATGGTGCCGCTGTCGGAGAGGGTGCACCGGGCCCGGCGCTGCAACTGGACGTAGTCGATGAGCCCGAACGGCTCGTGGAAGGTAATCCCGTCGAGGGTCAACGCGTCGGCCGCCAGCGCCTCCAGCCGCTTGCGGGTACGCGGGTGGGTGGACACCAGCACCGGCAGGCCCCAGGCGTCCCGGACGGCCCGCAGGCAGTCGAGTAGCCGGCCCAGCCGGTCCGGCCGGTCGACGTTCTCCTCCCGGTGCGCACTGACCAGGAAGTACCCGCCCTCATCCAGCCCGAGCTGGTCCAGGACGGTCGAGCGCTCGATGTCCGGCAGGTAGTGCGTGAGCACCTCGCGCATCGGCGAGCCGGTGTGCAGGATGCGCCGCGGATGCAGCCCTTCGGCGAGCAGGTTGCGCCGGGCGTGCTCGGTGTAGACCAGGTTGAAGTCGGCGACGTGGTCGACCAACCGGCGGTTGGTCTCCTCCGGCACGTTCAGGTCGAAGCAGCGGTTGCCCGCCTCCATGTGGTAAACCGGCACCCGCATCCGACGGGCCATCAGGGCGGCGATGCAGCTGTTGGTGTCGCCGAGCACCAGCAGGGCGTCCGGCCGCAGCTCGGCGATGGCCTCCTCCATGCCGATCAGCACCCCGCCGAGCACCCGCCCGAGCGAGGTGGTGTCGACCCGCAGGAACCGGTCCGGCTCGCGCAGTCGCAGCTCCGTGAAGAACACGTCGGAGAGGCTGCGGTCCCAGTTCTGCCCGGTGTGCACGAGGACGTGGTCCACCGTACGGTCCAACCGGTCCAACACCCGGGACAACCGGATGATCTCCGGACGGGTGCCCACCACCGTCATCACTCGCGTCATACCTGCTCCTCCGTCACGCCGCCACCACGGCCGGCTCCGCGACGGTCAACTCCACCGGCTCCGGCCAGGTGTCGGGCCGGTCGGGGTCGAAGACCTCGTTCGTCCAGAAGAGGGTGAGCAGCTCCGCCGAACCGGTGTTCACGATGTGGTGCGCCCACATCGTCGGCATGTCCACCACCACCGGCTCGGTCCCGTCGACCGGGAACCGGACGACCGTGTCGTCGCCGACACGGCGCAACCGGATCTCCGCGCTGCCGCGCAGCACGCAGAACCGCTCCACCTTGGCGAGGTGGAAGTGCTCGCCCCGGACCACACCGGGACGGCTGGTCGAGCAGAACGTCTGGCCGCCGCCACCATGTACCTTGACCGTCTCGACCAGCTCGCCGCGCGCGTCGGCGCGGCGGGTGAGCGGCAGCGGGTAGTGCGCCGGAAAGCAGTGCGACCGGTAGGTGTTGAACAGCCGCACCGCATGCCGGTCGGTCAGCGACGGAATCTCGCCGCCCCGGTACAGCGCCGCGAACCCGGCGAGCCGGTCGGCCAACTCCCGCACCCTGATACGCAGCCCCGGCATACCCGCGTCCCACGAGTCACCCGCCGGGGCGCCCATCAGCCGGGCCGCCGCGTCGGTGACGTGCACCAGGGTCAGCTCCCGGTCCTCATGCACCTCCGGCGACCGCTGCTCGGCGAGCATCCGGCAGAAGGTGGCCACCACCGAGTTGTAGTAGGGCAGGCCGTGCTCGCCGTACAGGTTGGGCAGCTGCACATCCACCAGGTCGGGACGCGCGGCCGCCAGGGTGACGGCCGCGCCCGCCTTCGAGTCGCCGTACGGTGTGCCGTTACCCGCCTGCACGGAGTTGGCGAACACCACCGCCCCGGGCGGGGTGACGCAGCGGCGCAGGCCGCGGACCAGGGCGGCGGCCAGCTCGACGTTCCCGGTGGCCACCTCCCGCGGATCGCCCCGGTTCACCCCCGCCAGGTGCAGGACCCGGTCCACGCCGTCCAGCTTCGCGCCCGTGGCCACCTCGTCCCGCAGGTCGGCGCGGCTGATCAGCACCGGATCCGGCCAGTTCAGGGCGCGAGCGAGCACCCGGACGTGCCAGCCGAGGAAGCCCTGCCCGCCGGTGAGCGCGAGCCTCAGCACGCCAGCACCGGATCCCGCAGCGCCAGCTCCGCCCGGATCTCCGGCAGGGTGCGCAGCAGGTCCATGATCTGGGGTACGTCCAGGCGCGGCGCGTTGGCCGAGTTGAAGTCCTCCGCCGGGGGCTCATTCAGCTCTCCCTCAGAGGTGTAGAGCGCGTAGTTCAGGTCCCGCGCGTCGACGGGCACCCGGAAGAAGTCGCCGAAGTCGTCCGCCTGGGCCAACTCCTCCCGGCTGGCCAGCGTCTCGTCCTGCTTCTCCCCATGCCGTACACCGATCACCTCGGTCTTCGAGGGCACGTCGAAGAGCTGGCAGACCGCCTCGGCCAGGTCGCCGATGGTGCAGGCGACCGCCTTGCGGATGAACACGTCGCCGGGGCGGGCGTGCTGGAAGGCATGCTCCACCAACTCCACCGAGTCGGTCAGCGACATCAGGAAGCGGGTCATCGACGGGTTCGTCACCGTCGGCGCACGACCCGCCTTGATCTGCTCGACGAAGAGCGGGATCACGGAGCCGCGGGAGTACATGACATTGCCGTAGCGGACGCAGGAGACGACCGTGCGGCTGTTCGGGTTGTTGCGCGCGTGGGCCTGGGCGACCTTCTCCATCAGGGCCTTGCTGATCCCCATCGCGTTGACCGGGTAGACGGCCTTGTCGGTGCTCAGCACCACCACCGAGCGCACTCCGTTGCGCTCGGCGGCCTCGATCACGTTGGCGCTGCCGAGAATGTTGGTGCGGACCGCCTCCAGCGGGAAGAACTCGCAGGACGGCACCTGTTTCAGCGCGGCGGCGTGGAAGATGAAGTCCACGTCGCGGCTGGCCAGGTGCACCGAGTCCGCGTTCCGGACGTCGCCGATCAGGTACCGCACCCGGTCGTCGCCGAGTTGGCGCCGCATCGCGTCCTGCTTCGCCTCGTCCCGGCTGAGCACCCGGACCTCGCCGACGTCGCCGTCGAGCAGTCGGCGCACCATCGTCTGTCCAAAGGAACCCGTGCCGCCGGTGATCAGCACCCGGCGTCCCGCAGTCAAGAAAGTCACTGACGCTCCCGTTGGTTGGCTTGCAGGGGCGGGAGGACCCGGAGTGAGCAGGGGTCTGGCCCGCACTTGCTGTAACGAGGAAGCGCGGATCGCGAAACGCCATAAAAAGAATATACGTGATGAATTATGCGAGAGTGACGCTACCGCCATTCCCGCCTCACGCCAATGCGCCGCTCGGGCCGCCACCAAGTGTTATAACTTCTTGGATCGATTTGGGTGATTTAGGCGAAAATTCTTCGTCGACGCTCTCCGACCGCCGCCTGCGGCTCGTTGGCCTGCACGGTGGGCAGGGCATCGCGGAGGGCGAGCCGAGACGGAACGAGGCAATGGCGACATGACCTTGGTACATCGCGACCTGAGGCAGGGCGCCCACTGGTCGGATCGGACAGGCACCCCTGCGATGACCGGCAGCGGTGCAATGACGCCGAGCAGATCCCGACGGAGTTTGCTGGGCGTTATGGTCGTCTGTCTGGTCGCAGGTCTCGCACCAGCGTTTCCCACCACCCTGCAGTCGCATGGTCTGTGGGCGATCGCCCTCGCCCCGATCATGAAGTGGCGTCGGCTGGGTCTGACCGACCTTCTTGCTGTCGCAGTGGCCGCCTGGGCCACCGCAGCCGCGATCGGCGTTACCTGGATGCCCTCGTCGCACGTCGCCGTCCGCGCGTACTGGAGTTTGTGCATCCTGTTCATCGTCGTTCGCGGCTTCGTCGCGTACGTGTGGGACTTCGTCCTGGTGGCTACCGCCTACCTCATCGGTTGCACCTGGGTTGCGATCGATGTCATCAGCAAGGGACGGAGCCTAGAGCCTGAACTCGACCCCGCGATGATCCGTGTCGGGATCAGAGACGTCAACCCCAACTACATCGCTTACGTGCTCGTGACCGGAGTGGTCGTCGCGGTCGCGCTGCTGTATACCAGCCACCTTCCGCGGAAGCTCCGGCTTTTCCTGCTGCCACTGCTGCCACTGTTGATTTTCGCCATTTTCTGGACGGGCACCCGCGGGGCTCAAGTGTCCCTGGCGCTCGTCGGCGCTTATCTGCTTCTCCGGCGCGTAGCCGAGAAGGCCACCTGGCTGGCCATCGTAGTGATGGCACCCGCGCTCCTTCTGACTATCCCGTTCGGCGTATACGGCGACGGGCGGCTGCTGTGGGTACAGCAGTTCTTCGCGCGCCAGGACGACGGACTTTCGGGCCGCCTCGACATCTGGTCGATAGCGCGAGAGACCTGGTTGGAGCATCCCTGGACGGGCGTTGGGCCTGGCGTCTTCCCGGTATCGAACATGATGGGGATCGGCGCCCACAGCGTTCCGCTGACGATCGCGGTGGAGCTGGGCGTCGTTGGCCTTGTCCTCTTCGCCGCTTTGGCGATCATGGTGTTGTGGGGGCCAGCACGATCCGGTCTGTTCGGTCGCGGACTCGCCGGAGTTCTCCTTGTCGCCTGGCTGCCGATCCTGCTTTCTGGGCACTGGGAACTGTCACCGGCCGCTTGGGTGATAGCAGCGGTCTGGTCCACGGTCGGATCGACCTGGTCGCTGGCAACCCCACCTCGGCACCGACGCATCGGCCGTAGCCGGGCATTGCCCCTTCAACGGGACCTTCCGAGAGAGCGCGCAGACGAGGGACACGGCCAGACCAAGGCGTCGGTCGCACATGACAACTCGTTCGCCCGCCGGGTACAGGCGTTAGAGTCCGCCGGGTCAAGGTGAGGTGCCTAGAGCAAGCCGTAACTAACCCCTGTCCAAACTCGCGAATAGATCCACCCCGAACGGTCTCAGGCGTCCGCCCGGACACCCCCGTCACGGTCGTCGGCACGGGCGCCCGGGTACCCGGCCATGGCCGTCGGGCCCTTGGCCGTGGTCGGCCGACCCGTCGTACCGGCGGTGAGTTCGACCAGGAAGGACCGGAGCCGCTCACCCTGAGCTTCCAAGCACCGGCTGTCCCGAACGAACGCGGCCCCGCCGACACCAAGAGTTTGGGCCGCCGCCGGCGGCAGACTGAGGATACCCTCAATGCTCTTTCGCAGCCCATCAGCGGTATCTGGTTCCGCGAAGCACAGCCAGGGCTCGTACTCGGGTGGTATGCCGGGCAGTCGGGTGGTCACCACCGGCACCCCGGCCGCCAGGTACTCGATGAGCTTCGACGGGAATGAGTACCGCACGAATCCCTGGTCGACCGGCCGGGGGTTGACCAGCACGGCGGCGGAGGCGAGCCGGCCCACCAGATCGGAGCGGTCGAGCACGGCCGGCGGCAGGATCCGGGGGTCCGCCTCGGCCTGCGCATGCAGCCAGTCCGTCAGCTCGCCGCGCCCGTACAGGCACAACCGCAGGTCCGGGTCGGGCAGAGCCCGGAATGCCTCGACCAGCCGGTCAACCCCATAGGCGCGGGTCAGCCCGCCCGCGTAGGCGACCTCCCGCACGCCGGAGTGGGGTGACACCGGCCGGTCGACCGGGGGCGGCGTGAAGATGCCTTCCATGATGAGCCGGGGCTTGCCCGGCGCGAAGTCCTCGGCGAGCGCCGGCGTCAGCGCGACGACCCCGGCGCACCGGCGGAGCGCGGCCCGGACCAGCGTTACGTCAATGCCGCGCAGCACGCGGAGCAGCCACCCATCCGTCGGCTGCACGACGCCGGGCGGGTCGGTGAGCACCACGACGACCCGCAGGCCGGGCCGCCGGGCAGCCATCGCTCCGAACCAGAGGAAGGGGCTGTGCACGCCGTGGACCAGCAGCACCTCGCTCCGGTGCTCACGCAGGGCGCGGGACGCCGACCGGCATGCGGCTGTGAAACGGGTGAGGTGCTTCCCGCCGAGCAGATTCACGAAACCGATCAGCCGGCCGTCGATGCTGTCCTGACGGAACCGGCCGCCCCGAAAGACGATCTGGCGGTTGCGCGGGTACGTGGAGACCGGAGCCGTCGACACGAGTTGCACCGGGCAGCCGGCAGCGTGGAGGCTTCGGGCCAACGCCCAGGCGAACGTGTGTGTCTGGGTGGCAAGAACCGTGTCGTGCGCAGTGATCTGCACGAACACCTCGTCCGGCACGGTGAAGCCGAGCAGGGTGACCCGCGGCGCGGCGGCCCCGGTCACGGCACCTCCCCGAGGATCCGCTGGTACACGCCGTCCAACGCGGCGAGCATCGCGTCCAGGCTGTAGCCGTTGTCGACCACCTTCCGTGCCATGTCGCCCAGGTCCCGGCGCTCCACGGAATCGGCGAGCAGCGGCGTGAGGGCGGCGGCGAGCGCGGTGGGGTCGTCCGGCGGCACCAGGCGGCCGCCTCCCTGACGGAGGACCTCTACGTTTCCGCCGACGGCGGAGGCGACCACTGGCAGGCCGTGCGCCATCGCCTCCAGCAACGCGTTCGAAAGGTTTTCGTGCAAGGTGGGGAAGACGAAGAGGTCGGCGGCCGAGAGCAGGTCGGGCACATCGGAGCGGCTGCCGAGGAGGCTCACGGTCACCGGCCCGGCATATCGTAGTGCCGCCTCGATGCCCGCCCGGTCGGGTCCGTCGCCCACCACCAGGAGTACCGGGCGGCCCGGTCCCGGAGTCAACAGGCGCAGCGCCCCCGCCAGGGTCCGAAAGCCCTTCTCCCAGGTCAACCGGCTGACCGTAACCATGGCAACGTCATCGACGGCAAGCCCGAGGTCGCTCCGGACCCGCTCCCGGGCCGCCCAGGGCTCGGCGGGCAACGGCACCCCGTTGGGTATCACACCCACGAACCGGCCGCCCACACCGGACACGAAGTCACGGCCGGCGGCGTACTCGCAGACGGTGGCGACGTGCGTGGCGGCTCGCAGGGTGAACGGTTCCGCGCCGTGGACGAGCAGTCGGCGCCGCCAGGACTGGCCCGCGTGCCGCAGGTCCCGTACGGTCCCGTGCACCGTGACCAGGATCCGCCGGCAACCGGCGAGCCGCGCGGCGAGAACTCCGTGGAAACCCTCGTTCTGCAGGCCACGTACGTGCACCAGGTCCGGCCGCACCTGACGCAGCATGCTCACCCACTGCCGCAGGAGGGGCACGTTCAGCGCACCATTGCCGTGCGGCTGGTGCATGCGGAGGAACTCGTAGCGCTCGGCGAGCGGCGAGCCAAGCACCCGCTCAACCGCGGTCAACGGACCGTTCGCCCCGGGCGAGCCGGCGAAGTGCTGGACGACGACTGGCCGCCTCACCGGCCACCTCCCGCCACCGGCCGCCGTCGCGAACGATCGGCGCTCTCCCTCGTTTCCACGTCTCCCCCTTGCTGACACGTTCCGGCGCTGCGACCGCCACAAGCAGGACAGTATGCGACGAATCCCAGCAAAAGCCTCTTACTCACATGAACGACCGGAATGCCGGGGTGGCATGGACCAGCCAGCAGCGAACTCCCACGCCCTGTCAATGTCGAACCGGCCGCTCCAGCTCACGCATCGGCGGGCGGCGGCACCTGCCAGCCACGTCAGGCCGGCCACTGGTTGAGGTACTGCACGATCGCGTCACAGAACACGGCCTCGATGTCGCAGCGGTCGGCGACCTGCCGCCACGAGCCGTCGGACCTGGTGTAGTAGTGCGTCGACCGCTCGGCGGTGACGGTGCCGAAGTGCAGGCATTGGAACTCGATCAGGTGGAAGCGACGGCCGTCGAATCCGACGTCGAGTGACGCCGTGGGTGTGCCGAGCGTGTCGGTGACCTGCTCGGCGTAGTCGAGCAGGGCCGCGCGGTCCACCCCGGCGGTGCTGTGGTAGTCGAAAATACCGCTTCCGCTCGCGCGGAAGTCACCCGGCCGGTTCTGCCGCCACAGCGTGTAGTAGCGGTCAGCGAACCGCAGCACCTTGAAGTCGCCGGTCAGACCGGGGATGAACTCCTGGACGATGAACTTCTGCCGGTGCAACGAGTTCGCGTGGTGTCGTCCACGACGGAGGATCCGCTTGCCGTGCTCGCGCAGCGTCTCGCGCGGGTTGTGGGTGCGGCTGATCTGCCGTGCGACCTTCAGGAGGTCGGCGCGGTTGTGGACGAGGGCCACGTTGAGGGAGCCGGCTCCCACCGACGCTTTGATAACCTTCGGCCACCGTCCGTCCAGCGCGGTTGCGGTCGCCAACTCCTCAAAAGTGCCGAAACTGCGGGTGTGCAGTTCGGCGGCCTCCTTCGGGAACAGTTGAGTACGTAGCGCCTCCATCATCACCTTGTTGTGGTGGGCGCGTAGGAACCGGTAGCCGGGGAGGGTTCTGGCGCCGGATGCTTCGAGCGCCAGAACCAGATCCTCGATCCAGCTCTTGTATTCGAGGCCGGTGTCTTCAGACGAGGTGTAGAGGACCGGCACACCTTGCAGGTCCGCGCCGAGATCGAGCTCTCGGAAGCTGATGACCTCCGGCGTGAATCCCGCTCGGCGGAAATTGTCGGCGAGTCGGGCCACGTCCATGGACAGCAGGGTGTGGACCGTCCTGAAGGTGGAGTAGAAGGTGTCCCGATAGTCGGTCAGGATCAGGATTCTCGTCATATCGGTCCCCGTAGCGCTGTGCGTGGGGCCGGGGTAGTACGGACCCATCGCCGTGACTCGGTAAAAGCACTCATTCAGGTGATAACACCACAATGGCTGATGATCTCTGGCAAGGTGGGGTGCATGTTCGCCGACAAGGCACCCCCCAGGCTGCTCCTGATCGCCGCAGGCCGCTTTCCCGACGGTGACGCCCTGTCCAACCGGATGCTGCACTTGGCCCGCTCGGCCACCCCGCCTGGCAGTACCGCCATCGTGGTCAACGACTGGCCGGCCGACGGGACTTGCCCGCCGAGGAATCCCCCGCTGCCGCCGGACATCCGAGTGGTGACCCTGCCCGTAACGACGGGAGGTCGTCTGGCCCGCTGGTGGCAGCGGCAGTGGCGGTCGGTGCGGGTGCTGGTGGCGCTGCGCCGTACTGGTTTGCGGCCGGCCGACCTGAGCGCCGTCTGCCTGCCGTTGGGGCTGTGGACACTGACCACCTGGGCCGTGCTCCGGCTCGCGGTACGCCGACCGGTCATCGTGGACGTGCTGGAGCGGTATGACCCGCAGCAGTTCGCCCGCGGCCGGTTCGCTCCGCCGTTCATCCGGCATCGGTGGAGCGCGTTCCTCGCCGCCCGGCTGGCTGACCGTACCATCGTGATCTCCACCGCGCTCCGGGACGATTTCGCCCATCGACGACCTACCCTGCTCGTGCCACCGCAGGTCGACCGAGACACGTTCGCGTACCCCGCACCGCCCTCGCTTGCCGACGGGTTGAAGCTGCTGTATGCCGGCACCGCCGGTGCCAAGGACATGCTGGCCGTGGTGGTGGAGGGGATTCGGCGGCTCCCCGATGCGCAGCGACACCGGGTCCGGCTGACCATCGCGGGGATGTCCCGCGAGCAGGCGAACGGTATGTCCGACCTGAACGACTCCGACCTCGATGACATCGACGGCCAGGTCACCTTCCTGGGTCGGGTACCTCGTGAGCGGGTCTTGGCCGAGCTGGCGTGCGCGCACTTCTCGGTCCTGGTCCGGCCCGACGCGGAATACGCCCGGGCGGGTTTCCCGTCGAAGGTGCCGGAAAGCCTCGCTGCGGGGTGCCCGGTGCTGCTGAACCACACCAGCGATCTCGCTCGGTACGTAACGGACGGCCGAGAGGGGCTGGTGCTCGCCGGACCGACGGCGGATGGTGTGCGCGTCGGCCTGCTACGGGCACTCGATTTGAACGACGACGAGTGGCGCCGGATGAGCCGCGCCGCCCGGAAGCGTGCCGAGGAGTTCGACTACCGCTCCTGGACGTCGACCGTGAGCACCTTTGTCGCCAGCGGCGTGGTCGACGTGTCGAACGCGCCCGGTAGGTCTGCCAGCGCGCCCAGTTCCTCGTCGCCCAACCGCCGGTCCGTCGGGTAGAGCGCGCGCTCGTGCTCGCGGATGGTTGCCACCGGCCACCGCAGCCGGATGACCCGTGCCGGGTTTCCGGCCGCGATCGCATAGGGCGGCACCGACCGGGTCACCACGGCGCCTGCCCCGACGACCGCACCGCGTCCGATCGTCACGCCGTGCAGCACAATGGCCCGAGTGCCGATCCATACGTCGTCCTCGATCGTCACGCCGCGGTCGTACCGCTGCTCCCCGGGCTGCTTGCCCACGGCGATCATGGGCCGGCCGACGACGTCCGTGCGGTGGTTCCCGCCCCTGATGGTGACCTCCGGCCCGAACATGACGTTGTTGCCGATCCGGATCCGCCCACGGGCGGCGATCAGCATGGGGCGATACCCGAGGTCGACGTTGCTGCCCAGCTCGATCGTCTCGAACGAGTACACCCCGTCCGGGTCGAAGACGACGTTGTCGCCCCGCGACGCGAACCGGCCGGCGAGTGCCCAACCCCGGACCGCCCGACGGATCCGTCGAGCGGTCGTCCACACCATGTCGGCCGCCGACGCCGGTCCCCACAGGACCGGGCTCGGCCGACCCGCCCGCACCCTCACCGGATCACCCGAAGATCGGCAGGAGTGATGGGAGCGTCATCGTCGGCAGGTGTCGGCGGCCGAGCTCCCGCAGCGAAGTCACCCAGCGAACGCTGTCAAGCATCGTGGTACGCCTCCCGTGGTGTAACAGAGCTGGCAGCTACAGTGGCCAACGTCCGTCGATATCCCACTACCGCAGCGGGCAGGACTGTCGTGGCGTACGTGCACGCGGCGGCAACCGCGACGCCGGTGAGTCCGACCGCCTGGGCAAGGAAGACCTTCGCGGGGATCGACGCCGCCAGGAACACCGACCAGCCGATGAGTTGCGGTCGTAGCACACCGACGCTGTTCTGTGCCATGAACAGCGGCCCGGCGACGGCGAGCAGGACCGACCCGATGGCCAAGGCGGCGAACAGACCGGTTGGCAGGGGCGCCAGGTCAGCCGCGCCGATCCACAGCCGCAGCACGTCGTCGCCGAAGATGACCAACCCCGTGCCTGGCAACGCGACCGCCGCCACGGACAGCCGCGCCATCCGTCGCGTGTTGCGCCTCACCCACGCGACGTCGCCCTGGGCTAGTGCCTCCCCGTTCGCTGGCCAGAGGGGAAGGTTGACCAGCGTGACGAAGAGCGCAAGCAGGGCAAACAGCTTCAGCGCGACCGCATAGGCGGCTGCTTGGTGCAGGCCCAAGACCCGTCCCACGAGGAACGAGTCCAGGTTCATGGAAACGGAGCTGAGCACCGAGATGACGAAGAACGCCGCGCCCAGCCGTAGCAGCTGGCCGGTGCGGGCCAGGCCCACGGCGCTGGGACGGGGCGCCAACCCTGGCGCGCGCCAGCCGAAATGGTGGAGCGTGTTGGCCAGGTTGACTAACGGCACCGCAAGCACCCCGGCGGCGACGACCAGCACCGGGTCCTGGTGGGTGCGAACGGCCACCCAGACCAGTCCGATGCAGACCAGGCTTCCAGCCGCCTGCCACAGGTTACTCCAGGCCACCTCCTGGTGCGCGTACTGGACCCGCTGAACCAGGCTGAGCGGGATGTTCAGCAGGAAGGCGCCGAAGCAAACCACCACCACCGGCCGTACGTCAGACTGCACTGCGGGATCGACGACGCGGAACAGCGCCGGCCAGTCGACGTGGCTCAGGGAGCTCAGTAGCAACAAGAGGAGAGTCGCCGCCACCGCGCCAAGTACGGCGTACGCACTGGAGATCTCGCGCACGGCAGCCTTCCGGTCACCCTCCGCCCGCAACCGGGCCAGTCGGGTCATAAGGCCGTTGCCGAGGCCGAAGTCGGCGAAGAGCGCCATGCTGGTCAGCGAGGTCACCGCCATCCACAGGCCGTACGTCTCGGAGCCGAGGTACCCGAAGGTGAGCGGGGTGACCACTAGCGGCGCCACCAGCCCGACCGCCTTACCGGCCAGGGACGAGACGACACCGATGGCCAGCGACCGGGTACGCGAGCGGGAGGCGGTGCTCTCGTCCCTAACCGCCACGCCCGGTGCCGCCGCTGGGCGGGTCCGTTGCGCCACCGGCTGGTCGGTCATCCCACCGGCTGCTTCGACACCCGTGTCGCGTACCACTCCACCGTCGCGCGCACCCCCTCGGTCCACGGCACCGGCGCCACGTCGGGGAAGAGCGCCCGCAGCACCGCACTGTCCGCCTGGGAGTCCCTGACGTCGCCGGGCCGGGGTGCCTCATGCACGACGTCCAGCCGCCGGCCGAGGACCTGTTCCAGCTCGGCGATCAGTTCAAGCAGCGAGATCCGGGCCCCGAACGCAAGGTTGACGACGTCGGGGGCGGAGACCCGTCGTAGCACCGCGTCGACGATCACCGAGGTGACACTTCCGACGTAGGTGAAGTCGCGGGTCTGCTGGCCGTCCCCGTGGACGCGCAGCGGTTCCCCGGCCAGCGCGGCGGAGACGAACCTCGGCACGACCGCGGCGTACGCGTGGTTGGCGGCCTGGCGGGGACCGAAGACGTTGAAGAAGCGGAAGGGCAATACCGCCATGCCGTAGCAGGCAGCGTATGCAAGGGCGTATGTCTCCGTGGCGAGTTTCGAGACCGCGTACGGGCTCACCGGCACCGGCCGGAGAGTCTCCACCCGGGGCAGGACCGGGTTCGCGCCGTAGACGGAGGACGAGGAAGCGATGACCACCTGGGGTACGCCGTGGCGGCGTGCCGCCTCCAGCACGCTCAGGGTGCCGGTGGCGTTGGCGTGGTGACTTTGGATCGGGTTGTCGATTGAGCGGGGAACCGAGCCGAGGGCGCCAAGGTGGACGATGCTGTCGGCGTCGGCGGTCGCCTCGTCAAGCACGTCGGGGTCGAGGATCGTCCCGGTGATCAGGCGGACGGGGAGATCGGCGAGATTTTCCAGAAAGCCGGTGGACAGGTCGTCCACCGCCACGATCTCAGTCACCTGTCGGACGTCGGCGAGGGCACGCAAGAGGTTCGAGCCGATGAAACCGGCGGCCCCGGTAACGACGATCTTCAAAGGACCTCCTCGTTGCTGCCACACGACAGGCGGCTGTGTGTGCAGGGCGACCGGTCTCCGCCCAGGTCGTTCAACGAGGAGTGCCGTTACAGGTTATGCAAAAACGCCCACTGCTCCCCATTGGTCCGGAGGCAGTGGTGAGGATGCCGGTGCGGCCTCAACCGCCCCACCTGCGCCTCAGCCGACGACCGGCTCGGCCCGGCGCTCGGAGTGTGCGGCCACCCGGGCCCGCAGCGGAACGTGCGTCTGGTGCCACGCGACCGTGGCAGCGAGCCCTTCGGCGAGCGGTACGGCTGCCGCCTGCGGGAACAACTGGCGCATGAGATGGTTGTCCGCCTCGGAGTGCAGGATGTCTCCCACCCGGGCCGGCGCGTACCGCCGGGCGACCGGTCGACCGAGGATCAGTTCGAGCTCGGTCAGCACCGAATGCAGGTCGGTCCGGGTGCCGAAGGCCAGGTTCACGGGTTGGGGCTGGTGCACGTGCCGCCGGACGGCGTCGAGGATGACCTCGCAGACGGTGTCCACGTAGGTGAAGTCCCGACTCTGGCGACCGTCGCCGTGGATGACCACCGGCTCGTCCTGCAGTGCGGCGTGCACGAACTGGGGGATGACCGCGGCGTATGCGTGGTCGTGGCGCTGGCCCGGGCCATAGACGTTGAAGAGGCGCAGGGCGAGGGTGGGCAGGCCGTAGCAGGCCTGGTACGCGGACGCGTACGCCTCGGTGGCGAGTTTGCCGGCGGCGTAGGGGCTGAGCGGGCTGGTCCAGGTCCACTCGCTCTTCGGCAGTTCGGGATTGGCGCCGTAGACCGACGAGGACGAGGCCAGCACGACGTGCCGGACCCCCTCCCGGCGGGCGGCTTCGAGGACGGAGAGCGTGCCGGTGGCGTTGATGCCGTGCGCGGCGACCGGCTCCCGGATCGAGCCGGGCACGCTGGACATCGCGGCCAGGTGTACGACCACGTCCCGGCCGGCCATGGCCCGGGACAGTCGGGCCTCGTCCAGGATGGAGCCTTCGCGCAGTTCCACGTCGAGGCCGGCCAGGTTCGACCTGCTGCCGGTGGAGAGGTCGTCGAGCACCCGGATGTCGGTGACGGCCGGGTCGGCCGAGGCGATCCGGACCAGGTTCGCGCCGATGAAGCCGGCGCCGCCGGTGATCAGCAGTCGCATTCCGAGCCTCCCGCCTCCGCGCATCCCCCGGTCGGCCACGGCAGCGGGGCGGGGCGATGGGCGACCGACCGGGGGGACAGCGGACCGTGTGGTGCACCGGCCGCCTTGGCGTCGGGGTGGATCTCGCAGCCGCATCCCATCGGTGTACCGCCCTCCTGCTGGCGAACCCTGATGCCAGCCTAGAGGGGAATCCTTCTGATTTATCCCATTCTTCCCTTCTCGTGGCAGGCGGGCTGTGTACACCGGCGGCCTGCGGCGGGTCGAACTGGACGAGAATGCCTGGCCCGCCGCTCCGGCCGGCAGCACCACGGTCGAGGGCGTCCGCACCTGACCCTAGGCGGTCAGGCTGCCGCGGCGGGCGTGAAACAGGTGCGCCCGGCAGAGCCCGCCTTCAGGCGAGGCGCGACCAGTCGGCGCCGAAGGGTTCGGTCAGTGCGAGTTCGACCGCGGGACCAGGGCCAACGCTCCGTCGGTCACCGGCGCCCGGTGTTCCGACTGCCTGGGCACCGACGTCGACCCGGTCCCCTGCGATGGCGGCCGGTCGGCGGGCGGCCGCTGCAGGAAGGTCGCCGGCAACCGGCTCGCCCGGAACCGGCGCCGCAGCCAGCCGGAGACCGGCTTTTCGACGTACCGGTACACGAGCCAGGAGATCACCAGGAGCGCCGCCAGCACGACGAGGACCGCGGCCCACGGTGGCAGAACCGCACGGACGTAGTGGATCATGGTCCAGCCGACGTACTCGTGCAGCAGGTAGAGCGGATAGGTCAGCGCCCCGGCGAAGGTCAACCAGCGCCAACCGACCGCCAGGCGATGCGTGGCCACGCCGGCGATGATCAGGAAGAACAGTGTGACCAGCCCCGCCTCGACGATGGCGACCTCGGTCGGGGAGAACGGGTTGTGGACCGGGCCGCGCGGCGTCACCGTGCCCACCATCTCCAGCGCGACCAGCCAGGACGCCCCGACCAGGCCCCACAGGTAGAGGTTGCCTCCATGCCGGTAGATCAGATACAGCGCCATGCCGGCGACGAAGAAGGCGGAGTCCCGGGGGACCAGCAGCTTGGCCAGCAGTGGGACGTCCGTGGCGAAGAGGCCGGCGACCAGCCAGCCCGCGGCGAAGAGCAGCACTCGGCGCGGGGTGTAACCGCGGAGCAGCACGAACACGCCGAAGAGCAGGTAGAACCGCAGTTCGACCGTCAGGGTCCAGTAGACGACGTCGACACTCGGCACGCCGAGCAGCTCCTGGAACATGGTCAGGTTGGTCAACACGTCACCCGGGCGCAGCGGCCTGGTGACGACCGGCCACAGGGCGACCACCGCCGTCGTGGCGAGCACCGCGAACCAGTACGCGGGGTAGAGCCGGGTGATCCGGGCGGTGGCGAACTGCGCCAGGCCGCGTCCCTCGGCGCTCATGCAGATCACGAAGCCGCTGATCAGGAAGAAGAGGTAGACGCCGAGCCAGCCGAACTGGGTGACCGGGACCACCGCGGGTAGCGCGGCACCGTTCGGGACGCCCCAGGGCCGGGAGAACACGGTGAAGTGGAAAGCCACGACGAGAAGTGCGGCGACCAGCCGCAGGCCGTCGAGGACGTACAACCGCGCCGGCGCGATCCTGGAGGGGTTTTCCACATGATCTCCCGATGCTCGGCGCCCGGCGCCGTTCGGCGACCGGGGCTGTCGTCGGTTCGCTGCCTGCGCCGGTTCGACGCCGGCACCAGATCGGCAAACTAGCAGGCCAGCGGCACGGGCGGCAAAAGTCACGCCGGCCCGGCGGGTCGGCGATCCGGGCGGCGAGGGCGATAACTGGCGGAAGGTCGGGGCGTGCCACGGACCACCCCGCCCGCGTCGTCGTGCCCGGTTTGCGCGCCTTGTCCCCGGTCCTGTGGTGAGCTGTACCGGTGGCGGGGTATGTGTTCGGGCTGGTCCTCCATCCCACCCGGGACGTCTCCGAGGTGGTCGGGATCATCGACCGGTGGGCGGCCCGGCACGGCAAGACGTTGGCCGTCCGTGCCGAGGACCGGCACCGGGTCCCGTCCTCCGTGGAGCCGGTCCCGGGGCCGGAGCTGGCCGCCCGCTCGGACGCGTTGATCAGCATCGGTGGGGACGGCACCATGCTGGGCGCCCTGCGCGCGGCGGTACATGATCCGAAGCCGGTGCTCGGGGTGCACCTGGGCCGGGTCGGCTTCCTGGTCGAGGTGGAGCCGCCGGACCTCCCGCGGGCGCTGGACCGGCTGGTGGCGCACGACTTCACCGTCGAGTCGCACGCCTGCCTGGCCTGTGACGTGTGCGGCGACGACGTGGTGGCGTTCAACGACGTCGCCCTGGTCCGCCAGCCGGGGCTGGGCTTCGTCACCGCCAGCCTCGCCGTCGACGGGCAGGAGTACGGCTACTACCGCTGCGACGCCCTGGTGGTGAGCACACCCACCGGCTCCACCGCCTACAGCTACGCCGCCGGCGGACCGCTGGTGTCGCCCGCCACCCAGGCGGTGGTGGTGACGCCCTCCGCGCCCATGTCGGGCATCTCCCGATCGGTGGTGTTCTCCCCCGAGGAGAGCATCCGGTTCGACCTCCGGCCCAGTTCGGCGCCGGTGGCTGTCGAGGTCGACGGCCTCGTGATCCGCGACGCCGCCACCGAGGGCGCGGTGGAGGCCCGCTACGTCCGCGACGCCGGCCTGGTCGTCCGGCTCGATCCCCGCCGCTACCAGGAACGCAGCCAGCTCAAGCTCAGCCTGCTCGACCTGCCGCTGCTGCCCGACCAGCTCCGGGAGTTGCTTCCCGACGAGCTGCGCGAGCAGCTCAGCCGGCGCGAGCTGCCCCCGCCCCGCTGACCGCTGCGCGCCGGCGCCCAGGAGCTGGACTCACGCCTTCGACAGCACCTCGTCGACCAGGGCCTTCGCCTCGTCCTGGATCCGGGTCAGGTGCTCGGGTCCCTGGAACGACTCGGCGTAGATCTTGTATACGTCCTCCGTGCCGGAGGGCCGGGCAGCGAACCAACCCGACTCGGTGGTCACCTTCAGCCCGCCGATCGGCGCGCCGTTGCCGGGGGCGGTGGTGAGGATGCCCGTGATCGGCTCGCCGGCCAACTCGGTCGCGGTCACCTGCTCCGGGGAGAGCTTGCCGAGCACGGCCTTCTCCTCCCGGCTGGCCTGCGCGTCGATCCGGGCGTACGCGGGCGCGCCGAAGCGCTCCGCCAGCTCGGCCCAGTGCTGGCTGGGGCTGCGCCCGGTGCTGGCGATGATCTCCGCGGCGAGCAGGCAGAGCAGGATGCCGTCCTTGTCGGTGGTCCAGGTGCCGCCGTCCCGGCGCAGGAAGGACGCGCCGGCGCTCTCCTCGCCGCCGAACCCGACCGCCCCGTCGAGCAGGCCGGGCACGAACCACTTGAAGCCGACCGGCACCTCCAGCAGCGGGCGGCCCAGGTCGGCGGCCACCCGGTCGATCATCGAGGAGGAGACGAGGGTCTTGCCGACCGCCGCCGCGGGCCCCCACTGGTCCCGGGTCCGGAACAGGTGACCGATCGCCACGGCGAGGTAGTGGTTGGGGTTCATCAGGCCGCCGTCGGGGGTGACGATGCCGTGCCGGTCGGCGTCGGCGTCGTTGCCGGTGGAGACCTGGTAGCGGTCGCGGGCGGCGATCAGCGAGGCCATCGCGTTCGGCGAGGAGCAGTCCATCCGGATCTTGCCGTCGCCGTCGAGGGTCATGAACCGCCAGGTCGGGTCGACGGTCGGGTTGGTCACCGTCAGGTCGAGCCGGTGCCGCTCGGCGATCTCCCCCCAGTACGCCACGCTCGCCCCGCCCATCGGGTCGGCGCCGATGCGCACCCCGGCGTCGCGGATCGCGGCGATGTCCAGCACGGCCGGCAGGTCGTCGACGTACCGGGTCAGGAAGTCGTACTCCCCGGTGGTGTCGGCGGCGCGCGCCCGCGCGTACGGGAGGCGTTTCACCTCCTTGAGCCCGGCGGTGAGGATGGCGTTCGCGCGGTCCTGGATCCACTTCGTGACGTCGGTGTCGGCGGGCCCACCGTGGGTGGGGTTGTACTTGAAGCCGCCGTCGTCCGGCGGGTTGTGCGACGGGGTGATCACGATGCCGTCGGCGAGGCCGGTGGTCCGCCCGCGGTTGTGCGTGAGGATGGCGTGCGACAGGGCCGGGGTCGGCGTGTAGCCGTCGCGGCTGTCCAGCAGCACGGTGACCTCGTTGGCGGCGAGCACCTCCAGCGCGCTGACCGCCGCCGGGGCGGAGAGCGCGTGGGTGTCCCGGGCGACGAACAGTGGCCCGTCCACGCCGCGCTCCCGCCGGTAGTCGCAGAGCGCCTGGGTGACGGCGAGGATGTGGTCCTCGTTGAAGGCGTTCTTGAGGCTGGACCCGCGATGGCCGGAGGTGCCGAAGGAGACCTGCTGCGCCGGGTCCGCCGGATCGGGGTGCTCGGCGTAGTAGGCGGTGACCAGCCGGGGTACGTCGACCAGGTCGGCGGGCTCGGCGGGTTGGCCGGCACGGGGGTGGGCCACTGCGGGGACCTCCTCGAAGAGATGGACGGCGGTCAGGGCTCGACGGTCTGGCCCTTGCCGATCACGACGATGCCGTTGTCGGAGACGGTGTAGCGCTGGCGGTCCTTCTCCAGGTCGACGCCGATCTCGGCGCCCTCCGGGACGTAGACGTTCTTGTCCAGGATGGCCCGTCGGACCACCGCGTGTCGGCCGATCTCGACACCCTCCATGAGCACCGCGCCGTCCACGTGCGCCCAGGAGTGGACCTTCACCTTCGGCGAGACGATCGAGTTCTCCACCAGCGAACCCGAGATCACCGACCCGGGCGAGACCATCGAGCTGACCGCCCGGCCGACCCGTTCCCCCCAGGCGTGGACGAACTTGGCCGGCGGGTACGGCGGCTGGTTGCTGTAGATCGGCCAGTCGAAGTTGTAGAGGTTGAACACCGGGTGGACGTTGATCAGGTCCATGTGGGCGTCGTAGAACGAGTCGAGGGTTCCCACGTCCCGCCAGTAGCCGCGGTCCCGGTCGGTGCTGCCGGGCACCTCGTTGTCCTTGAAGTCGTAGACGTTGGCCTCGCCCCGCTCGACCAGCATCGGGATGATGCTGCCGCCCATGTCGTGCTTGCTGGTCTTGTCCTCGGCGTCGCGCTCGACGGCCTCGCAGAGCGCCCTGGTGGTGAAGACGTAGTTGCCCATCGAGGCGTAGATCTGGTCGGGTGCGTCGGGCAGTCCCACCGCGTCGGTGGGCTTCTCGCGGAAGGCTCGGATCCGCCGGCCGTCCTCGCCGACCTCGATCACGCCGAACTGGTCCGCCATCGACAGCGGCTGGCGGATGCCCGCCACGGTGACGGCGGCGCCGGAGGCGATGTGGGCCTCCACCATCTGCCGCGGGTCCATCCGGTAGATGTGGTCGGCGCCGAAGACGATCACATAGTCCGGCTGCTCGTCGTTGATCAGGTTGAAGCTCTGGTAGATCGCGTCGGCGGAGCCGGCGAACCACCACGGGCCGCGGCGCTGCTGCGCCGGCACCGGGGTGACGTAGTTGCCGAGCATGGTCGACATGCGCCACGTCTGGGTGATGTGGCGGTCCAGCGAGTGGGACTTGTACTGGGTCAGCACGACGATCTTGAGATAGCCGGCGTTCGCCAGGTTGGAGAGGACGAAGTCGACCATGCGGTACATCCCGCCGAAGGGGACGGCGGGCTTCGCGCGGTCGGTGGTGAGGGGCATCAGGCGCTTGCCCTCCCCGCCGGCCAGGACGATCGCGAGCACCTTGGCAGCCATGCTCAGACGCTATCGATCCCGCCCCAAGTTCACCACTCGTACGGGCACAGTTCTGCGCCGGGTGCGCGGCGCGGAACTGCACTAGGGTGCCGGGCATGACGGATTCGGCTCGGCTGCGCGTTGATCTGCTCACCCGGGAGTACCCGCCGGAGGTGTACGGCGGGGCCGGGGTGCACGTCGAGTACCTGGCGCGCGAGCTGCGCCGCATCGCCGACGTGCGGGTGCACTGCTTCGGCGCGCCGCGCGACGAGCCGGGCGTCACCGCGTACGTCGAGCCGGCCGCACTGGCCGACGCGAACCCGGCGCTGCGGACCATGGGCGTCGACCTGGAGATGGCGGCCGGCTGCGCCGGCACCGACGTGGTGCACAGCCACACCTGGTACGCCAACCTGGCCGGACACACCGCGAAGCTGCTGTATGGGGTGCCGCACGTGGTCACCGCGCACAGCCTGGAGCCGCTGCGGCCGTGGAAGGCCGAACAGCTCGGCGGCGGGTACGCCCTCTCCTCCTGGTGCGAGCGCACGGCGGTGGAGTCCGCCGACGCGGTGATCGCGGTCAGCGAGGGAATGCGGCGGGACGTCCTGATGGCCTACCCGGCGGTGAACCCGGACCGGGTGCGGGTGGTCTACAACGGCATCGACACCGGGCAGTACGCCCCGGACCTCGGCACCGACGTGGTGGACCGGCTCGGCATCGACCCGTCCCGCCCCAGCGTGGTCTACGTCGGGCGGATCACCCGGCAGAAGGGCCTGCCGTACCTGCTGCGGGCGGCCCGGGAGCTGCCCGCCGACACCCAGCTCGTGCTGCTCGCCGGCGCCCCCGACACGCCGGACATCGCGGCCGAGGTGGAGCAGCTGGTCGCCGAGCTGCGGGCCAACCGCTCCGGGGTGGTCTGGGTGGCCGCGATGCTGCCCAAGCACGAGGTGATCCAGGTGCTCACCCACGCCACGATCTTCGCCTGTCCGTCGGTGTACGAGCCGATGGGCATCGTCAACCTGGAGGCGATGGCCTGCGAGACGGCCGTGGTGGCGACCGCCACCGGCGGCATCCCCGAGGTGGTGGTCGACGGCGAGACCGGGCTGCTGGTGCCGATCGACCAGGCCAGCGACGGCAGTGGCCGGCCGCTGGACCCGGCGCGGTTCGTGGCCGACCTGGCGGCCCGGCTCAACGAGCTGCTGGCCGACCCGGCGCGCACCGCGGAGTTCGGCCGCGCCGGGCGGCGCCGGGCCGTGGAGCACTTCTCCTGGGACACGATCGCGCAGCGGACGCTGGAGGTGTACCGGTCGGTGGGCGCCGCCGGCTGACCAACGCTCAGGTGCTGGGCGAGACAACCGCCAGCTTGGGGAAGTACGTGCGGTAGCGGGCACCGTCCCGGGTCAACAGGCGGTAGCCGCACACGGCCGCATGGGCTCCGATGTAGAAATCCGCGACCGGTGAACGCTTGGTGCCGCCCTGCGCGCGGTACCTCGCGTACGCCTTGCCGGCGAGGAAGCCCGCCGGATACGGCAGTTCCTCGCGCAGGAAGTCCGCGGCCGGCAGCGCCTCGTCGAGCTCCTCGATGCTGGCGAAACGCACCGACACCTCGGCGTACACGATCGGGTTGATGACCAGGGCGCCGGTGTCGCGGGCGGCGGCCAGGGCGTTGCCCGACCATTCGGCCCAGCGCGGGTCCTCGGTGTAGATGTCCAGCAGGACGTTGGTGTCGACCAGGGTGGTGGCCGCGTCATCCGATCGGGTGGGGACGGCCCGGACCAGCTCACTCGCCACGAAGCAGTTCCATCAACTCATCCGTGGACATCCCCTCGGCCTGTCGGGCTCCCCCACGCCCGCGCATGTGCCGGACCAGGCGTTGCCCCCGGCTCTCCGCGCCGCTCACCCGCACGATTCGCAGCGCGCCGCCCTCCTCGACGACGTCGACCTCGTCGCCCTCGTGCAGCCCGTGCCGGGCACGCAGGGCGGCGGGGATGGTCACCTGGCCTTTGCTGTTGAGCTTCATCCCGCCTCCTCGTGACACGTATTACCAATGATACGTGTCAGAAGGGTTCCGCGTAGGCCCGACAGGTGGCGCACGCCTCGACCCGAGCGCGAAGCGATCTCGCGCAGTAGGTTGAACCGGTGAGTGGACGGTTCCCGATCGAAGGCGTCTCCCCCGTCGTCTCCTGCGGTCGCTACCCGGCCAAGGCGGTGGTGGGCGAGCTGGTCCCGGTGTCCGCCCGCGCCTACCGCGAGGGACACGATGCGCTCGGCTGCAACGTGGTGTGGCTCGGCCCGGACGGCGTGGCCCGCCCGTTCACCCGGATGCGGCCCGGCGAGCCCGGCCAGGACCGCTGGCACGCCACCATCCGGCCGGACGCGGTCGGCGCCTGGCGATTCGCCGTCGAGGCGTTCCACGATCCGTACCTGACCTGGCAGAACGCGGTCACCAAGAAGCTGGCCGCCGGCCAGGGCGCGACGGAGCTGGCCAACGACCTGGCCGAGGGCGCCCGGGTGCTGGAGGCGGCGCTGGAGCTGGTCCCGGACGCCGACCGGGCGCGGGTGGGGGCGGCGGCGGCCGCGCTGCGCGACGACGACCGGGAGCTGCGCCGGCGGGTCGGCCCGGCGCTCGACCTGGCCGCGCTGCTCTGGGACCACCCGGTCCGGGAGCTGGTCACCACCGGCGACGAGTACCAGCTCTGGGTGGACCGGCCCCGGGCCCTCTTCTCCGCCTGGTACGAGTTCTTCCCCCGCTCCGAGGGCGCGATCCCGGCCACCGTCGACGCGCCGGCCCGGTCGGGGACCTTCGGCACCGCGACGGAGCGGCTCCCCGGGGTCGCGGCGATGGGCTTCGACGTGCTCTACCTGCCGCCGATCCACCCGATCGGCCGGGTCAACCGCAAGGGCCGCAACAACTCGCTCACCGCCGGGCCGGACGACGTCGGCTCGCCGTGGGCGATCGGCGCCGCCGAGGGCGGCCACGACGCCATCCACCCCGACCTGGGTACGCCGGAGGACTTCCGCGACTTCCTCGCCGCCGCCGCCGAACAGGGCTTGGAGGTGGCGATGGACCTGGCGTTGCAGTGCGCCCCGGACCACCCGTGGGTGACCGAGCATCCGGAGTGGTTCACCACCCGGGCCGACGGCAGCATCGCGTACGCGGAGAACCCGCCGAAGAAGTACCAGGACATCTACCCGCTGAACTTCGACAACGACCCGGAGGGGATCCGGGCGGAGATCCTGCGGGTGGTGCTGCACTGGGTCGGCGAGGGCATCCGGATCTTCCGGGTCGACAACCCGCACACCAAGCCGTTCGACTTCTGGCACTGGCTGATCTGGGAGGTCAAGAAGATCGAGCCGGACGTGCTCTTCCTCGCCGAGGCGTTCACCCGCCCGGCGATCATGCACGGCCTCGGCAAGATCGGCTTCACCCAGTCGTACACGTACTTCACCTGGCGCACCAGCGCGGCGGAGATGCGGGCGTACTGCGCGGAGCTGGTCGCGGCGGCCGACTACATGCGACCGAACTTCTGGCCCAACACGCCCGACATCCTGCACGAGTCGCTCCAGCACGGCGGGCCGCCGATGTTCAAGATCCGGGCGGTGCTGGCCGCGCTGCTCTCCCCCTCCTGGGGCATGTACGCCGGCTTCGAGCTGTTCGAACACGTCGCCCGCCCCGGCGCCGAGGAGTACCTGGACAACGAGAAGTACGAGCTGCGCCCCCGAGAGTGGGCCGAGGCCCAGGCGCAGGGCCGCTCACTCGCCCCGTTCATCGCCACCCTCAACCGGGTACGCCGCGACAACCCCGCCCTGCACCGGCTGCGCAACCTGCGTTTCCACGACATCGACAACCCGGCCCTGCTCTGCTGGTCCAAGCACGACCCGGACACCGGCAACACCGTGCTGGTGGTCTGCTCGTTCGACTCCCGCGAGGTGCAGTGGGGCAACACCACGCTGGACATGCCGGCGCTCGGCCTCGACTGGCACGAACGCTTCACCGTGCACGACGAGCTGTCCGGGGCCAGCTACGAGTGGGGACAGCGCAACGCCGTCCGGCTCGACCCGTACCTGCAACCCGCGCACGTCTTCACGGTGCGGCGGCCCGACGCGCCGGCCGCACCGGAACCGGAGCACCCGGCGGCGCCCGACCTGACCGTCGAGGACGTACCCGCCGACCTGTCCGGCGGCACCGCCCCGACCGCACCGGCCGTGGAGGATGACGAACGATGGAGCAGCTGATCTCCGGCGAGGCGTACGACCCGCACACCGTGCTCGGCGCGCACCCGGCGGCCGGGCGCACCACCGTCCGGACCATGCGCCGGGGCGCGGCCGACGTGGTCGTGCTCGTCGGCGACCAGCGGCACCCGATGAAACGAGTGCACGACGTCGGCGTCTTCGAGGCCGTGCTGCCCGGCGAGGTGCTCGACTACCGGGTCGAGGTCGACGGCACCGTGCTCGACGACCCCTACCGCTACCCGCCCACCCTCGGCGAGCTGGACCTGCACCTGATCGGCGAGGGGCGGCACGAGCGGCTCTGGGACGCGCTCGGTGCCCGGGTGTTCGACGAGGGCGTGGCGTTCACGGTCTGGGCGCCCAACGCCCGCGGGGTCCGGGTGGTCGGCGACTTCACCGGCTGGGCGCCGGACGACGGCTGGCCGATGCGCTCGCTCGGCGCCAGCGGGGTGTGGGAGATCTTCGTGCCGGGCGTGCCGGCCGGCGCCCGCTACAAGTACCGGATCCTCGGCGCCGACGGGCACTGGCGGGACAAGGCCGACCCGATGGCCGCGCGCACCGAGGTACCGCCGGCCACCGCCTCCGTCGTGCACCACTCGACGTACGAGTGGGGCGACGCCGCCTGGTTGGAGCGGCGGGCGAAGCGGCGACCGCACCAGGAGCCGATGAGCGTGTACGAGGTGCACCTCGGCTCCTGGCGGCCGGGCCTCGGCTACCGGGAACTGGCCGAGCAGCTCACCGAGTACGTGACCGGCATGGGGTTCACCCACGTGGAGTTCCTGCCGGTGATGGAGCACCCGTTCGGCGGCTCCTGGGGCTACCAGGTCACCGGCTACTACGCCCCCACCGCCCGGTTCGGCGACCCGGACGACTTCCGCTACCTGGTCGACCGGCTGCACCAGGCCGGCATCGGGGTCCTCCTCGACTGGGTGCCGGCGCACTTCCCGCGCGACGAGTGGGCCCTGGGCCGCTTCGACGGCACCCCGCTGTACGAGCACCCCGACCCGCGCCGCGGCGAGCACCCCGACTGGGGCACGTACGTCTTCGACTTCGGCCGCCGGGAGGTGCGCAACTTCCTGGTGGCCAACGCGCTCTACTGGTGCGAGCAGTTCCACGCCGACGGGCTGCGGGTCGACGCGGTGGCCTCGATGCTCTACCTGGACTACTCCCGGCCGGAGGGCCAGTGGGTGCCCAACGTGCACGGCGGCCGGGAGCATCTGGAGGCCATCGCGTTCCTGCAGGAGACCAACGCCACCGTCTACAAGCACCACCCCGGCGTGGTGATGGTCGCCGAGGAGTCCACCGCCTGGCCCGGCGTCACCCGCCCGACCGGTGAGGGCGGGCTGGGCTTCGGCTTCAAGTGGAACATGGGCTGGATGCACGACACCCTGCTCTACACCTCGAAGGACCCGATCTACCGGCAGCACCACCACCATCAGCTCACCTTCTCCCTGGCGTACGCCTGGAGCGAGAACTACGTGCTGCCGATCAGCCACGACGAGGTGGTGCACGGCAAGGGCTCCCTGGTCGGCAAGATGCCCGGCGACACCTGGCAGCGGCTGGCCAACGTGCGGGCGCTCCTGGCGTACATGTGGGCGCACCCCGGCAAGCAACTGCTCTTCATGGGCTGTGAGCTGGCCGACGACCGGGAGTGGAGCGAGGAGCGCGGCCTCGACTGGTACCTGCTGCACGACCCGGCGCGGGCCGGCGTGCAACGCCTGGTCGGCGACCTGAACCGCGTCTACCGGGCCACCCCGGCGCTGTGGGCGCAGGACACCGAACCCGCCGGCTTCCGCTGGATCGCCGGGGACGACGTCGCCAACAACAGCGTCTCGTTCGTGCGGATCGCCCCGGACGGCGCCACGCTGGTCTGCGTGGCGAACTTTTCCGCCCGGCCGCTGGAGGGCTACCGGGTCGGCCTGCCGGCCAGCGGCACCTGGACCGAGGTGATCAACACCGACGCCGAACACTACGGCGGGTCCGGGGTGGGGAACCTCGGCGCGGTGCACGCGGAGAGCGTGCCCTGGCATGGGATGGCCGCCTCGGCGACGCTGCGGGTGCCCCCGCTCGGCGTCCTCTGGCTCCGCCGCGACTGAGTCCACCGGAAAGGGTCTTGTTCCGCTTCCTCCCCCGTCGATAACGTGCTCCGGCGAATCGGGGAGGAACAACGGATGATGACGTCGCTCCGGGCACTGCTGTCCGTCGCCCTGCTCATCGGCTTCTACGTCCTGGCGTTCGGCCTGGTCGTGGCGGTCGGCGCGGTCGGATTCGGGATTGGCACGGACCGGGACAGCTCCGGCAACGTTACGGTTCGGCCGTTCCTGATCGGCGGTGCCATCGCCCTCCTCGTCGCGCTGGTGGTCGCCCTCGGCAGGGTGCTGGCCCTCCGACCGTCCCCGCCGGCGGGCGTCCGGCTCACCCCGGAGCAGGCCCCACAGCTGTGGGAGATGGTGCGGGACCTCGCCGCCACGGTGAGCACCCGCGAGCCGGACGAGATCCGGCTGGTCGCCGAGGCCAACGCTGCCGTGACCGAGGAGTCGAAGCTGTTCGGCCTGATCCCCGGCTGGCGCACGGTGATCCTCGGGCTGCCGTTGCTGCGGTCGTACACCGTCGACCAACTGCGGGCGGTCCTCGCGCACGAGATGGGGCACTACTCCGGGCGGCACACCGCGATCGTGCGCCTCGCCCACCGGGGTCGGATGGTGATCGTCGAGACCGTGCGATACACCATTGACGGCGTGCTGAGCACGATTCTCTCCTGGTACGCCCGGCTGTACGTCGCCGTCGAGCAGGCCGTCAGCCGGCAGATGGAGTTCGAGGCGGACCGCTACGCCGTGGGCGCTGCCGGCCGCGACGCCATGGTCAGTGCGCTGCGCGAGATCCGCGTGGTGGGCACCGCCTGGGACGAGTACCTGGAGCGACATGTGCTGCCCGCCTACGACCGCGGGCACCTCCCGGAGGACCTGTTCGGCGGCTTCGACGCGTACCGGGCCGCGTGTGAGGAGGGGATCCGCGAGCGCAGTGTCGAGGTGGCCCCGGCCGAGCCGGCCTGGTGGGAGTCCCACCCGCCCATCGGGGAACGGATCGCCGCGCTGCGCTTCCTGCCGGACGTGTCTGTCGCCGTGGACGCCCGCCCCGCCAGCATGCTGCTGCTTGACCTCGAAACGGCCAGCCGGCAACTGCAGGTGGGCCTCTTCGAACGTGCCGGCATCCGGCTGCTGCCCTGGGACCGGCTCAGCCCGACCCTCGCGCACCGGTCGGCCCTGGGCCTGGCCCATCCGCTGTTCCAGGCCGCCACGCGACTGACCGGGCGCCCCGACGCCGACCTCGACCTGCTGCTCGACCTCTTCACCGCCGACCGGTACGCGGACCTCGCCAGGGAACTGACCCCGGACGCCGACGGTGAGGACGGTCTGTTGGCGTTGACGGCGGCCTTCGAGGGCGCGGTGGAGGCAGCGGCGGTCGACTCTGGCGCCGCCACATGGCGGCATTCCTGGTCCGGGTCGCCGGAACTGCTCACCACCACGGGTGGACCGCTGCCCCTGGGCGAACTGGTGGAGTTGGCGGCCGACCCCGCAACCGTGCCGGCCGCCCGGGAACGCCTCGCCGCCCTGGGGATCCGCTCGTCGGCCACGACGGTCGGCGCGGGCACCGCCTGACGATGCGGCTGCCGGGTCCGGGCGCGACCGGCCCCATCTGGACAGTGCGACCCGGACGTCGACGCGGCGGCCCGGATCGCCAACCGGCAGGCCGTGTTGCCCCGCCGACGTCCACGCCGGCGGTCTCGGCGACTGCGACTCAGGCAACCTTAAGTTGCTCGTCACCGAAGTCGGCGATGAGCTTCAGGGTGCCGCCGAGGGCTTCGATGTACCGGTTGAGCACGTCCTGCGTGGAGACCGCGCCACTTTCGATCTGTGAGACACGTGCCGTCGAGACGTTCATCCGGTCCGCGACCTGCTCCTGCGTCAGGCCGCGCCGCTTTCGCAGGTCCGCGAGCCGCCAGCCCCGCGCCTCGTCGAGCATCTTTCCCATGGCGGCGTCGAACGCATCCTGACCACCGGCGGTTTCCACTGCCCGCTCCAGATGCCCAGACTCTCGCCAACGGCGAACTTCGCTCATCGCCCCAACTCCTTCTCGCGTTCCTTGCCAGCAGCGCGGCGTCGATGGCTCGACCGAAGGCGACGAACCAGGGGTCCAGATAGGTCGCGTACAGGTCCTCCGCCTCAGGTATCGCGTCTCGGTACCACCGGCTCCACTGCCCCGCCTTGTCACCGGCGACCAGGAGGATCGCGGAGCGCCATGGGTCGAGCACGAACAGGATCCTGATCTCCGTACGCCCGCTCGACGGCGGACGCAACTCCTTCATGTTCGAAATCCTCGACGCGGTCACGGCGTCCACGAGAGGTCGCCCTTCGGTGGGACGTTTCGCTCAAGCACGAGGATCGCCTGATTCACAAGGCGATGGCTGGTCGGGTCCGCCTCGTAGAGATCGTCAAGGAAGCTCTCGACCTGGGCGGTCATCAAGATCTCCCAGTTCACCCTGCCCCCTCAGACGACTCCGACAGGTTAAGCATATCCTTAAGTCTGCGTGTTCATTGGCTACGCTCGCGGCGGCTCCGCGCGCCGGAATCCCGCCCGAGATCACGCGGACCAGAATGCGTAGCTCAGACCAGGCCCGCGTCCCGCAGCAGCTTCCAGAGCCCGGCGCCGTCCGGTGCGGAGAGCCACTTCTGGCCGACCGGGCCGGCGGAGGGGCGTCCGGGCGCGGCCGGCAGGCTACCGGCGAGCACCGACTGGGTGGGCGACAGCCGGCGGATCGCCACCCCGGCCACGTTGTCCGGGTGCGCGGCGGCGAACTCGCGGTAGATCTCCTGGTCGTGCTGCCCGTCGTCGCCGATCAGCAGCCACCGGACGTCCGGGAACTCCCGGGCCAGCCGGGCCAGGGTGGCCCGCTTGTGCTCCTTGCCGCTGCGGAACCACCGGTCGGCCGTCGGCCCCCAGTCGGTGAGCAGCAGCGGCCCCGCCGGATAGAGGTGCCGGGAGAGGAACCGGGTGAGCGTCGGGGCGACGTTCCAGGCGCCGGTGGACAGGTAGAAGACCGGGGCGCCGGGGTGGGCGGTGACCAACCGCTCGTACAGCACCGCCATGCCGGGCACGGCGGCCCGGGCGTGTTCGTCGAGGACGAAGGTGTTCCAGGCGGCGAGCAGCGGCCGGGGCAGCGCGGTGACCATGACCGTGTCGTCGATGTCGGAGAGGATGCCGAACCGGACGTTCGGGTCGAGCACGCGGACCAGAGCCTCCACCGGCTCGGCGTCGGGGACGCTGAGGCGTACGGAGGCCCAGCCGGGGATGAAGTCGGCCTCGATGACGGTGTCGACGAAGCCGCTGCGGTCCGCCGTCGTCTCGTGGCGTACGTCGCCGGCCTCGATGGTCACGGTGGCGTACTTGGCGGGCAGGGTGGCGAAGCTGCGCCAGCCGCGGACCTTCTCCGGCCGGGCCCGCTGCCGGACGTCCGGGCGGCCGAGCAGCACCCGGCACAGCACCCGCGCCCAGCCCGGGGCGCCGTACCCGGCGTACGCGATGATGTTGACCCGCCACCCGGTGCGCCGCAGCCGGCGCGCCACCAGGTTGTGGACGGCGTCCTCGATCCGTGCGGCCCGGTGCAGCCGCGGTACGGCGAGTTCTCCGGCAGGTGTGGCGGGCACGCTGCCACCCTGCCACACCGGGGCGACACCGGCCACGCGAGTGCGGCCGGCCCGACTCCGCCGATCCGCCCCGCCCCCGGGCGGCACCGTGACAAACTGCGGTCGGGACGACGACGGGGGCGTTGGTCGTGTCGACAGCAGGGCAGCACCGTGGGTGGTGGCACCCCACGCTCGACCGGCCGGCGCTCGTCGCGCTGGTGCTCGGGGCGGCCGGGGTCGGTTACCGGCTGGTCCTGACGCTGCTGACCCTGCCCACCTCGAACAGCGACGAGGCCACCTTCGGCATCGCCGCGCTGCACATCGCCGCCGGCCACGAGCGGCCGGTCTTCCTGTACGGCCAGCACTACATGGGCGTGCTGGAGTCGTACCTGGCGGCGCCGCTGGTCCGGTGGGCCGGGCCGAGCTGGCCGGTGCTGCGCCTGCCCCTGCTGGCGCTCTACGCGGTCTTCCTCTGGCTGGCCTACCGGCTGACCCGCCGCCTCTTCTCGCCCTGGCTGGCCACCTTCGTGGTCGGGCTGCTGGCGCTCGGCTCGGAGCGGGTGGTCCGCGACCAGCTCACCGTGGTGGGCGGCCGACCGGAGGTGAAGCCGGCGGTGCTGGCGATGCTGCTGATCGCGGTGGCCCTCGGCGAACGTCGGGTGCGGCACCGCTGGCTGGCCACCGGCGTGTTCGGGCTGCTCGCCGGGCTGTCGCTCTGGTCGGACTGGCTGATCGTGCCCTACCTGGCGGCGGCCGGGCTGGTGCTGTTCTGGGCGGCGCCCCGGGATCTGGTCGGCTGGCCCGGCGTGCTGCTGATCGCCGGCTTCCTGCTCGGGGTCGCCCCGATGATCAAGGACAACCTGGTCGCCCCGCCCGGGCAGGACTCGCTGTCGGTGTTCCGGCAGATCAGCACCCGGCCGGGCGCGGTGCCGTCCTGGTCGGACCGGGTGCACGGCGGCCTGCTGGAGGGGGTGCCGCTGGCCGGCGGGCTGTGCCGGGCGGCCGGCTGCGCCCGGTGGCAGGAGTGGTTCGGGTTGCTCTACCCCGTGCTGCTGGTGGCCGCCGCCGTGCTGGGGCTGGTCGCGTACCGGCGGGCCGCCGTCGCCGCCGGACGGGTCCGGGCGGTCGCGCAACTCGCCCTGGTCGTCGGGGCCGCGCTGACCCTGCTCCTGTACGTGCGCAGCCCGCTCGCCGCGACCGACCCGCTGGGCAACGCCCGCTACCTGTCGGTGCTGCAGATCTCGCTGCCGGCGGTGCTGTGGCCGATCTGGCTGGCCGCCGCGCACGCCTGGCGGGGTACGGCGGGGGTGGCGGCGCGGATCGGCGGTGCGGTGGCACATCTGGTGCTGGCCGCGCTGGCCGTCGCCACGCTGGCGGCGACCGTGGCGTTCGTCGCGGACGCGCCGTCGCTGCGGGCCGAGGAGCGGCGGGCCCGCGAGTTGGCCGACGCGGTGCGCGGGGCCGGGCTGCACGAGGTGTACGGGGACTACTGGACCTGCAATCGGCTGATCTTCAACACCGGCGAGACGGTGGCCTGCGGGGTGCTCGACGGCAACCTGACCCCGGGGCAGAACCGCTACCCGCCGTACTGGCGGCAGGTCGGGCGGGCGGCCCGGCCCGGTTACGTGCTCGAGGCCGGGTCGTCGGCGGAGCGCGCGCTGCGCCGCTGGCTCGGCGACGGGGCGGACGCGGCCGTGGTCGCCGAGGTGGGCGGCTATCGCGTGTACCACCCGGAGAGCGCCGTGCGGCCGTGGCGCTGAGGGTGGCCCGTAGGCTGAGCCGATGCTCATCCTGCTGCCTCCGTCCGAGGGGAAGGCCGAGGCCGGCACCGGCCGGCGGCTGGACCTGTCCCGGCTCTCCCTGCCGGAGCTGACCCCGGCCCGGGAGGAGGTGCTGACCGCCCTGGTCGCGCTCTGCGCCGGGCCGGACGAGGCGGCGGCCCGGGCCGCGCTGGGCCTCAGCGAGGGGCAGGGCAGCGAGCTGCGCCGCAACGCCCGGCTCCGGGCGGCGGCGACCGCCCCGGCGGGGCGGATCTACACCGGGGTGCTCTACGAGGCGCTCGACCTGGCCTCGCTGCCGCCCGCGGCGGAACGGCTGGCCCGGCGCTCGGTGCTGATCAGCTCCGGCCTGTGGGGCGCGGTACGCCTCGCCGACCGGATTCCGCCGTACCGCTGCCCGGTCGGGGCGCGGCTGCCGGGGATCGGGGCGCTGTCGGCGTACTGGCGCCGGGCGCTGGAGCCGGCGATGGCGGCGGCAGCCGGCCGGGGGCCGGTGCTGGACCTGCGCTCCGGCGCGTACGCGGCCACCTGGGCCCCGCGCGGGGCGGTCGCGGAGCGCACGGTGACGGTGCGGGTGCTGCACGAGCGCGAGGTCGACGGGGTGCCGACCCGGTCGGTGGTCAGCCACTTCAACAAGGCCACCAAGGGCCGGCTGGTCCGCGACCTGCTGACCCCCGGCGCCCGGCCGCGCACCCCCGCCGCTCTGGTGGGCGCGCTGCGGGACCTGAAGTACACGGTCGAGGAGCAGCCGGCAGTGTCCGGCCGGCCACGCCAGATCGACGTGGTGGTTACGGAGCTGTAGCCGCAATTTTTGCTCAAGGCTCGGGCGCAGCGGTTTCGCCGTGCCAGCCAGGGGGCCACGGTAGGGGAACCCCGACGCCGACAAGGAGTTCCTCCCATGGCCTCCGACTCCACGCTGCTCGACCGGCCGCACCGTTCGCTGCCGCCCCCACCGCTGGACTGGCTGACCCTGGCTGACGCATTCGAGGTCGCCTGCCTGGTGCGCTGCACCCCGCCCCCGGCCATCGACGGCCGCCGCGTCGACACCGGCACCTACCGGGGCGGGGTGGCCGAGTTCAACCACGAGGCCGCGGCGCACCGGATGCGGCAGCTGCTCGGCCGCCTAGACGTGCCGGTGGAGCACGAGCTGGCCACCGGCGGCCTGCGCCGCCGCTACGAACTGCACCGGCTGTCCGTGCCCCGCGAGCACCGCACGGCGTACGCGATGCTGCTGGAGGCCGGCTGGCGGCAGGGCCGCCGGGAGCTGCTCGGCGGCCCGGTCCCCGGCGCCTCCCCGGCCCGGCGGGTGTGGCGGCCCCGGTTGGCCGCCGCAGCGTGGCGCGCGGCGCTGCTGGCCGGTGGGCGGCACGTCCGCCGGCACTGCCTCGGTGTCCGGCTCACCGATCGGGACCTGGCCGCGGTGCTGGTCCGCAGCGCGGCGCTGCTGGACGTCCCGGCGGTGCTCCGGCCCGGCGGCGGCTGCTTCCTGGTGAGCGTGCCCAACGGCCCGCACCGCGCACGGATCGTGGACAGCGCCACCCTCGCCCCGGCGCCGGCCTGCTGAGCCGTTCACCCGGCCCGGCCCACCCGTGCCGGGCGGGTACAGCTACCCGCCGGTTGGGCTTGCGCGGCGGCGGGTGCACGGCGCAGAGTGCAGCCCGTGAGCCGACGCTGGTCTGTGCGCGGCCGGCGGCGGACCCCGATGCCGGCGGCCCTGGTGCTGCTGCTGGTGTCGACCCTCGGCGGGCTCGCCGGCTGCCGGGACGAGCCGACCCGGCCGGTGCGGATCCGGATCGCCACGGGCAGCCCGACCGCCGTCTACCACGCCTTCGGCCAGTCGCTGGCCGCGATCCTCAACCGAGAGCTGCCCGGGGTGCAGGCCAGCGTGGTGGTCACCGCGGCCTCCGCGCAGAACGTGCGGCTGGTCGGCTCCGGCGCGGCGGAGCTGGGCTTCACCCAGGCCGACGTGCTGCCGCCCCGGTCCCCTGAGCATCCCGCCGTGCTCGCCGTGGCCCGGGTCTACGACGACCTACTGCACCTGGTCACCACCGCCGGCGGTCCGGTACGCACGCTGGCCGACCTGCGCGGCCGGCGGGTGTCGGTGGGCGCCGACGGCTCCGGCACCGAGGTCACCGCCATGCGGCTGCTGGAGGTGGCGCAGCTCGGCGGCGACCAGGTCCGGCAGGAGCATCTCGGCCTGGACGACTCGGTGGCGGCGCTGCGCGCCGGCCGGATCGACGCGTTCTTCTTCTCCGGCGGCCTGCCGGTGCGCGGCGTCGCGGAGCTGGCCGGGAGCACCGCCATCCGGGTGGTCGACCTGGGTGAGTGGACCGAGCCGCTGCGCCGCCGGTACGGGCAGGTGTACGTGACCCGGGACATCCCCCGCTCGGTGTACGGCGTGGACCCGGTCAGCACGGTGGCCAACCCGAACTACCTGGTCGTCCGCGCCGACCTGCCAGAGGCGCTGGTGCGGGACCTGACCCGGCTGCTGATGGACCGCCGGGAGGAGCTGGCGGCGGCCCACCCGGCGGCCGGCCGGATGAGTCCCCGCTCCGCGATCGTCACCACCCCGCTCCCCCTGCATCCGGGCGCGGCGGGCTGGTACCGGTCGACCAAACCCTGACGCCGGGTGCCGCGTCGAACCGGCGGCGGTGCGGGCTCAGCCGGCGGCCGAGCGGACCCGCTCGGCCGAGTCGGTGCCGGTCGCGCCGGCGCCGCTCCCCCGCTCCGCGGCGGGGTCGTCCGGGCTCGGGAACCACAGCTCGGCGACCAGGCCCCGGGGCTGGCCCTGGCGCATCGTCAACCGGCCGTCGGAGGCGTCGACCAGCACCGCCACGATGGTCAGCCCCAGCCCGGCCCCGTCCACGTTCTGCACGTCCGGTGCCCGCCAAAACCGCTCGGTGGCCTGGCCGAGCTGGCTGGCCGTCATGCCCGGGCCGGTGTCGCGCACCTGCAACGCGATCCCCCCGTCGGCCGGGCGTACCGCCACGGTCACCTCTCCGCCGGGGTCGCTGAACTTGACCGCGTTGTCGATCAACGCGTCGAGCGCCTGGTCGATCGCCGTCGGCACGGTCCGGGCGTACGCCGACGCCGTAGCCGTGTCGAGCCGAAGGTCGATGGACCGGTGCCGGGCCAGCGGCAGCCAGGCCGCCACCCGGGAGGCCGCGACCTCGGCGGCGTCCACGCTGACCCGCTGGTTCTCCGTCCGCTCGGCCCGGGCCAGGGTGAGCAGGGCGTCGAGCAGGGTGGCCAGCCGGTCCGTCTCCTCCAGCGCCAGCCGGTGCTCGGCGCGGCCGTCGTCGTCGGTCAGGCTCGGTCCCAGCTCCTCCACCCGTAGCCGGAGCGCGGCCAGCGGGTTGCGTAGCTGGTGGCTGGCGTGCGCCACGAACGCCCGCTGCCGGTCCATCACGTCGGAGACCACGTCGGCCATGTTGTTGAAGCTCGCCGCCAGCCGGCGCAGCTCCGGCGGGCCGAGCCGGGGGCGTACCCGGGCGGTGCCGTCACCCTCGGCGATCTCATGGGTCACCGCGTCCAGCTCGGTGACCGGGCGGAGCACCCAGCCGGCCAGCCCGAACGCGGTCGAGACGCAGGCCAGCACCGCGAGCAGGCCGATCGCAGCCAGCAGCAGCCACCAGGAGGCCACGGTACGCCGGACGTTGCCGGGCGGAGTCACGGTGACCACCGCACCGAGCACCTCGCCGCCGTCGGTGACCGGGACCGCCACCACCACCGGCCCATCCACCCAGGGCCACACCGAGTCCGGTGCGCTGAACTGCTGGCCGGCCAGCGCGGTGTCCAGGGCGACGGCCGTCCCCGGGCCGGACTCCCAGCTCACCGAGGCGGTCACGGTACGACCGTCCCGGTCGACCAGCGCGGCCCCGATGCCGTACAGGTCGTCGTAGGCGGCCAGTTCGCCGTCGAGCGGGCCGGCCCCGCCGCCCCGCAGCGCCGGGCCGCCGAGCGAGGCGAACCGGCTCGCGTCGGCGAGCCGGTCGGCCCGGACCCGGTCGGTCTCCCGGGTGGCCAGGGTGGCCGCCAGCGGCGTCTCCAGGGCCAGCAGCACGAGCACCATCAGCAGCAGGTAGCTGATCACCAGACGGCGCCGCACCCCGGCCCCCTCACTCGCCGCGGAGCCGGTAGCCGACTCCGCGTACGGTCTCCACCAGCGTCGGGTCGCCGAGCTTGCCCCGCAGCGAGCCGACGTGCACCTCGACCGTGTGCCGGTCCGCCCAGGTGGTGCCCCAGACGTCGAGCAGGATCCGGTCCCGCGGCACGGCCACGCCGGGCTGCCGGGCCAGGGAGAGCAGGATGTCGAACTCCTTGCGGGTGAGCGTCACCGGTCGGCCGGCCACGCTGACCGTCCGGCCGCCCACGTCGATGCGGACCGCGCCCGCCTCGATCAGGTTGCGCTCCGGCACGGTGTGGGCGGCCCGCCGCAGCACCGCCTCGATCCGCGCCTGGAGCTCCACCATCGAGAACGGCTTGACGACGTAGTCGTCGGCGCCCAGCCGGAGGCCGAGCACCCGGTCGCGTTCCTCGCCCCGGGCGGTCACCGCGATGATGCCGATCTGGCTGCTGCGCCGGCGCAACTCCCGGCACAGGTCGGTGCCGTCCCCGTCGGGCAGGGTCAGGTCGAGCAGCACCAGGTCGCAGGGGGCGGCGGAGAGCGCGGCTTCCACGGTGGCGGCGTGCTCCACCTCGTAGCCCCGCCGGATCAGCGCGGACGACAGGGCGCCGGCCACCCGACGATCGTCCTCGACCAGGAGGATCCGCACCCGTGCCTCCGTCCCTCGACCTGCTGCCCACGCATCGTGGCAGACCGGCGCGCGCGGCGGGAGCCCCGGGCACGCCATGGGTGGGGCGGGCCGGATCGGTGGGCTATGGTTCTGCCTTGTGTCCGCTCCCGCCCCCGCGCACGACGGGTCGTTCCGCCACGACGTCGACGCCCCCACCGCCCCGCAGCAACGCCCGGTCGACACGCGGACCCGCGCCGACGCGGCGGGCCGGACGGACGCCGCGGCCGAGGAGCGCCCGGGACGGGGCTGGCACCGTCACCCGGCGGTGGCGGCGATGGGTCTCTACGCCCTGCTGCGGCTCAGCGGACTGGTCGTCCTCGCGCTCTTCGCCCACCGGTCGGGCGCGGACTTCTGGTCGCTGCTGCACAGCCGCTTCGACGGCATCTGGTACGTGGGCATCGCCGACGACGGGTACGACACCGGGATGGTCGGCAACCACCCGAAGTCCCACAGCACACTGCCGAACCTGCCGTTCTTCCCGCTCTACCCGGGGCTGATCGCGGCGGTCGCCGCCGTCACCCCGTTCTCCACCCCGGCCGCCGCGCTGATCGTCGCCTGGACGGCCGGCCTGGCCGCCGCCTGGGGCATCTACGCCGTCGGCGCGCACCTCGGCTCGCGCCGGGTGGGCCTGATCCTGGTCGCCCTCTGGGCGGTCCTGCCGCACGCCATCGTGCAGAACATGGCCTACACCGAGACGGTGTTCACCGCGCTCGTCGCGTGGACGCTCTACGCGGTGCTACGCCGGCAGTGGCTCACCGCCGGCCTGCTCTGCCTCGTCGCCGGCCTCGCCCGCCCGACCGCCACGACCCTGATCGCGGCCGTCGGGCTGGCCGCTCTGGTGGCGATCGTCCGCCGTCAGGACGGCTGGCGGCCATGGGTGGCGGGGGCGCTCGCCCCGCTCGGCTACCTGGGTTACCTGGCCTGGATCGGGCACCGGCTGGGCTCGCCCGGCGCCTACTTCACCATGCAGGAGAAGTACTGGCGGATCGGCTTCGACGGCGGCGCCTCGACGGTCAAGACGCTGAAGAAGGTGCTGATCGCACCGACCTCGCTGCCCATGTACGTGTCCGCCCTGCTGCTGGGTGTCGCGGTGGTGCTGCTCGCGCTGCTCGTGCTGCACCGCTACCCGCTGCCCCTGGTGGTCTACTCGGTCACGTTCTTCCTGATCAGCATCGGCACGGAGAACTACTTCTGGGCGAAGGGCCGCTACCTGATGCCCGCCTTCGCGCTGCTCCTGCCGGTCGCCGTGGGGCTGGCGAAGGCGCGACGGAGCACCGTGCTGGCCGTGTTCGGCTTCCTCGTGCTCGTCTCCGCCTGGTACGGCACCTACCTGAGCCTGCAGTGGAAGTACTCCCCGTGACGCGCCCGGCGCGCTGACCGGCCGCCGACCCGGTGGCGGCGCCGCGCGGCAGGGGGCTCGTTATGCTACGCCGAGTCCGACTATCGGCCGGCCGATGCAGGCAGCCGGGTGTCGGCTGGTCCCGGCCCGCGCGGCCGCCTCGGTCCCCCGGCGCGGTCCGACGCACGGCTCCGCTGGCGCGACGGCGCGCCCGACGATGCGAGTTGATTGAAGGATGACTGACACCAACGACCGTTCCCCGTCCGTGTTCGTCCACCCGACGGCCGACGTGGAGGACGGTGCCCAGGTCGGCGACGGCACCAAGGTCTGGCACCTGGCCCACATCCGGTCGAGCGCCCAGGTCGGTGCCGGTTGCGTGATCGGGCGCAACGTGTACGTCGACGCGAACGTCACCGTCGGCGACCGCGTCAAGATCCAGAACAACGTCTCGGTCTACCAGGGCGTCACCATCGAGGACGAGGTCTTCGTCGGGCCGTCCGCGGTGTTCACCAACGACTTCCGCCCGCGCGCCCAGAACCCGGACTGGACGATCACCCCGACCCTGGTCCGGCGAGGCGCCTCGATCGGCGCCAACGCCACCCTGGTCTGCGGCATCGAGGTCGGCGAGTACGCCATGATCGCCGCCGGTTCGGTGGTCACCAGGGACGTCAAGCCGTACCAGCTGGTGGTCGGCAACCCGGCGCGGCCGAAGGGCTGGGTCGACGAGAAGGGCGAGGTCGTCTCCCGGGACGTCGACAATCCTCCGGCGGGCCTGACCCAGGGCTGAGCGGCGGGCGGCCGGCCCCGTCGACGAGAGCGGGCCCTGACCGGTGATCCGGTCAGGGCCCGCGTCGCGTTGGCCGGGGTCAGCCGCCGATGACCACCCGGCGGACACCCTCCCAGCGGGCCGGGTCGGTCACCCGACGCCCGTCCACCAGCACGGTCACACCCGGCAGGTCGGCCGGGGTGAGGGTGCGGTACTCGGCGTGGTCGGCCTGGATGACGGCGGCGCCGACCGGCTCGCCGTCGTAGCCGGGCAGGCCGTGCGCGGCCAGCTCCTCGTTGGTGTACATCGGGTCGGAGACGTACGGCTTGGCGCCCCGGGCCCGCAGCGCCTCCACGGTCGGGAAGACGCCGGAGAAGGCGGTCTCCTTCACGCCGCCGCGGTAGGCGGCGCCGAGCACCAGCACGCCCACGTCGGTCAGGTCGCCGTACGCGGCGGCGAGCAGGTCGACGGCGTACTGCGGCATGGCGGCGTTGGCCTCGCGAGCCGAGCGGACCACCGTGGCGGCCGGGTCGTTCCACAGGTACATCCGCGGGTAGATCGGGATGCAGTGCCCACCGACGGCGATGCCCGGCTGGTGGATGTGGCTGTACGGCTGGGTGTTGCAGGCCTCGATGACCTTGGTGACGTCGACGCCCACCGTGTCTGCGAAGCGGGCGAACTGGTTCGCCAGGCCGATGTTCACGTCCCGGTAGGTGGTCTCGGCGAGCTTGGCCAGCTCGGACGCCTCGGCCGAGCCGAGGTCCCAGACACCGTTCGGGCGGTTGAGGTCGGCCCGGTCGTCGAAGTCCAGCACCGCCTCGTAGAAGCGCACGCCGTGCGCGGCGGACGCCTCGTCGATGCCGCCGACCAGCTTCGGGTAGCGGCGCAGGTCGGCGAAGACCCGGCCGGTGAGCACCCGCTCCGGGCTGAACACCAGGTGGAAGTCCTTGCCGGCGGTGAGGCCGGAGCCCTCCTCCAGCATCGGCGCCCAGCGGTTGCGGGTGGTGCCGACCGGCAGGGTGGTCTCGTAGCTGACCAGGGTGCCCGGCTTGAGGCCGCGGGCGATGGCCCGGGTGGCGTCGTCCATCCAGCCGAAGTCCGGCACGCCCTCGGCGTCCACGAAGAGGGGCACGACCACGACGACGGCCTCGGACTCGGCGACCGCGGCGGCCGTGTCGGTGGTCGCGCTGAGCAGCCCGGCGGACACGGCCTCCTTGAGCTTGGTGTCCAGGTCGGTCTCACCGGGGAACGGCACCGCCCCGTCGTTGACCAGCTGCACGACCCGCTCGGAGACGTCCGCTCCGATCACCCGGTGGCCCTTGGACGCGAACTGCACGGCGAGCGGCAGCCCGATCTTGCCCAGGGCGACGACGCAGATGTTCATGGCTACTTCTTTCCTCCTAGTGGAAGCCTGCGCCGCAGGCGGGCCAGCAGCCGGCGCGGCGTCAGAGGTGCTACGGCGATCACGAGCTCACCCTTGTGGTTCGTCGTGGCGGTAAGGACGTGCAGGTGGCCTCCCCGCCGCTGCACCGTGCGCTGTGGCACGGGCCGCGCCGGTCCGCGCAGGGCCGTCTCACCAACGGTACCGAACGCCTCGACCTCCGCCCGGACCACCCGCAGCTCGCCACCGGGGGCGACGCCGGCGAGCAGCCCGGCCAGCGGAAGCTGCGCCCGGACCAGGGTCCCGGTGCCGTCCGCCTCGACCGTGGCGTCGGCGCTGACGGTCTCGCCGGCGCGGAGCCGGACCGCGGTGGCCAGCCGCGGCAGGTCTCCGCGGGGGCTACGGGCGGCCACCGTCAGCGCCCGGTTGCCGAGGAACGACACGGAGACGGTGTCCAGCCGGGCGATCCAGTCGGCGACCCGGTCGGTGACCTCGAACCAGCGGTCGGGCATGCCGAGCCGGGGATCGCGGAATCCCGGGTAGCCGGCGTACCAGCGGTCCCCGTCGACCACGGCCGGCGGGATGCCCTCCTCGGCGTCCTGCCGGATGACGGCGAGCAGGTCGTCCAGTTCGCCGTACCGGGCGGCGCCCAGCCGCACCCGCGCCTGGATCGGCAACTGGTCGCGGATCTCGTCGGTCAGGTACCGCTCGACCAGCGCGCGTACGCCGGCCTGGACCTGCTCCTGCACGCCCCGCTCCAGCGCCAGGAAGTCGTTCTCCAGCAGCCTTGCGACTTCCCAGCTGAAGTGCCGCACCAGGATCGCGTCGCGGCGCTTGCCCGCCTCGACCAGGCCGGCGACGAACTCCACCAGTGACTCGGCGCAGCGCAGCCGCTCGAGGTGGCGGCTGCGGTAGGTGATGTTGCGGGCGTTGAGCCGGCGCACCGCGTAGTAGTAGTCGTAGTCGGCCAGCACGGAGATCCGGCGGGCCCGGACGCAGGCCTCGATGGTGAACGGCTGGTCGCTGCCGACCGGCATGTCCTCCGGGTACCGCAGCCCGTACCGCTCGATCAGGTCCCGCCGGAACAGCTTGGTGTTCGACAGGGACCAGGGCAGCGCCGAGTCGAACAGGTCCAGGTCGGGCTCGTTGCGGGCGAAGACCGCCTGGTGGATGTTACGGCTGTTGACCCCGACGGTCCGGCCCAGCACGACGTCGGAGTCGTACCGATCCGCCGCCGCGACGAGCCGCTCCAGCGCCTCCGGGCCGAGGTAGTCGTCGGAGCCGATGAAGAAGACGTACCGGCCGGTGGCGTGCTCCAGGGCGCGGTTGCTGGGCGCGGCGGGCCCGCCGGAGTTGGGCTGGTGGACGACCTTGACCGTGCCCGGGTAGAGCCGGGCGAACCGGTCCAGCTCCCGGCCGCTGCCGTCGGTCGAACCGTCGTCCACCGCCACGACCTCCAGCCGGTCCCGCCCGATCGTCTGCTCCACCAGCGAGGTGAGGCAGCGGGTGAGGTAGGGCATGGTGTTGTAGACGGCCGTGATGACCGTCACGTCGGGCTGGGTCACCGGGCGACCCCCACGGGCGGCTGCGCGCCCGGCTCCGCCGGAGTGCCGGCCGCGGCCGTGCCGGGCCGGCCCGGCAGCAGCCGGGAGTAGACGCCGTCGAGCACCTCGGCCTGTGCCTCCCAGGTCCAGTTCGCCAGCAGGCCGGGGCGGTCGTACGCGGCTCGGTAGCGGGCCGGGTCGGCCAGGACGGCGCGCACCGCCCGCACGTAGTCGGCCACGTCCTCGGCGCGGAACACCTCACCCTGGCCGGTGGACCGCACGGTCCCGGCCATCGTCTTCACGTCGCTGACCACCAGCGGCAGCCGGGCGTGCGAGTACTCGAAGAACTTGGTGATCAACGCGATCTCGTGGTTGGGCCAGTGGTGGATCGGGATGACCCCGGCGTCGGCGCCGGACAGGAACGGCACCACCTGCCAGTGTGCCACGTAGGGCAGCGCATGCACCCGGTCGGCGATGCCGAGCTTCGCGGCGCGGGCCAGCACCCCGGAGACGTACGGCCCGGTCGGCTTGTTGACCACCAGCGCCACGTGCACCCCGGGCAGCTGGGGCAGCGCGTCGACCATGATGTCGAGGCCGCGCTGCCGGGCGGCGGCCCCGCTGTAGACCAGCAGCGGCACGTCGGGGCCGATCCCGCAGAGCGCCCGCAGGTCCGGCGCGGGGGCGTCCGGGACGAGCTCCTCGTGGTGGGCGGCCGGGGCGTTCAACACCACGTCCGGCGTCTCGGCCAGCCCGTGCTCCCGCTGCAGCAGCTCGGCCAGGCCGTCCGAGACCGTCATCACGGCGTCGGCGTACGGGGCGTACTCCCGCTCGTGCGCCCGGTGCGCGGGCAGCCAGCGGGCGTTGTCCTGCCACGGCTTGAGCCCGGGCAGGAACTCGTGGGCGTCCCAGACCACCTTGACGTCCCGGCCCTCGGCGGCGGCGCGGATCTTGGCCCGGGCGGCCACGCCGAGCATCCGGAAGTCGTTGGCGTGGATCAGGTCCGGTCGCAGCTCGTCGACCACCGGCCCGTAGGCCAGCTCGTAGTCCCACAGGCCGGGCTCGAGCCGCCGCCAGGCGCCGTCGCCCTTCGCCAGCTGCCAGAAGAGGGTGTACGCCCGGTCCCACGGGTTGCGGAAGCGCCGCCGGCGGTGGGCCTGCGTCAGCATCCAGTAGCGCAGCGAGACCCACTTGCCGGCCGCCCGGGCGGCGACCTCCTCGGCCCGCAGCGCGCGCCGGCGCAGGCCGAGCCGGGGCGTCGCCGGGTCGGCCACGGCGAGTTGCGCCGCCCGCACCGCGAGGTCCGCCCGCCACGCCTTGACGCTCTGCTGCCGGTGCGCGGCGATCCCGCTGGGCGGGTACGCCAGCGGCCAGCGCAGCCAGGCGCGACGGAACTCGTGCCGGCGACGGGCGAGCGGGGCGGGCACGGCCAGCAGGCGCACCTCGGCCCGGCCGAGCTGCCAGGTCTGCGGCAGGCTGCCGGGGGACCGGCCCAGCAGGACCACCTCCCAGCCGGCCTCGGCGGCCGAGCGGGCGGCCTTCTGCACCCGGGAGTCACCGTTGACGCCGTTGTCGACCAACATGACAACCCGCCCGCGCGGCTGCGCGGCAGTGCCGTCCATCGCCATCGTGCCCGTTTCCGCCTCTCTGGGAACCGCTGGTTCGCCTAGGGGACGGCCCGCGCCGACCGGGGCCGTCGACCTGACACGCCGTAACCGGCCGGCGAGCCGTCGCGAGTCTACGCGAGGCTCGCCCCGATCTGCCGCCACCTCACCTTGCCCGGTTTGCGGATGATTCGACCCGCCCGGCCGGCCTGTCCGGTGCGGGTCGGGCGGCGCTCAGGGCGCCACCGGCTCCGGCGGCACGAGGGACGTGGTGACCGTGAGGTCGGGTCGCAGGCGGCCCAGCTGCCACCCGATCGACACGCCGAAGACGCCGGCCACCACCACCCGTTCGGTCCGCGCCAGGTCCAGCTTCGGCAGCACGTCCCGGCGCACGATCCGCCATAGCACCTGGGAGCGGACCACCCGGTAGCCGGGGTAGAAGACCGACGTGTGGAACCAGCGGGCGGCCGAGGCGTGGCCGCGTTCGAGCCGGGACACGACCAGCTCCGGCCAGAGCGCGTCCTTCCCGCGAGCCCGCTTGCGGGCCACCGCGAGGGCCTTCCCCGGCGCCCGGTAGACGAACAGCTGCTCGGTCCAGAGCACCGGCCGCTTGCGCTCCGCGGTGTCCAGGCGCAGCAGGCGGACCCGCTTGTCGACCTCCGAGCGGCGCCACTGCAGCGGGTCGTTGGTGATCACGTCGACGGCGTAGCCGCGCTCGATGAGGCGCCGGACGTACTGCCGGACGACCTTGAACTGCGGCGGGCTGATCGCCACCAGCACCACCCGCGGCGCGTCCGGGTCGTCCGGGCCGGCCGACGCGACGTCGTTAGCGGCCGGCGCGACCTCGGCGGCGGCCGGCGGGGCCACCTGCGCCGGGGCGGCCGCCTCGACCGGGGCGGTCGGCGTGGCCACCTCGACCGGGGCGGGCTCGGGGGGCGCGTACACCTCGCGGAGCCGGGCCGCCACCGCCTCCCGCCCGTACCGCTCGACCAGGCTGGCCCGGGCGGCCGGCAGGTCCAGCTCGTCGATCCGCTTGCGGAGTTCCCGGTAGCCCTCGACCAGCACCGCCGGGTCCTCGCTGATCTCGACCAGCAGGCCGGCGCGTCCGTTCAGCCCGCCCAGCGTCTCCTGCGGGCCGAGGCTCTCGGCCACCAGCACGGGGGTGCCACACGCCACCGCCTCGACCACGGTCATCCCGAAGGTCTCCGCCGGGCTGGCGTGCACCAGCAGGTCGTGCGTGCGCATCAGCTCGGGCACCTCGGCCGGCGGCACCGCCGGGCGGAGGTCCACCCGGTCCCCGTACGGGCTGCGGGCCAGCTCCGCGCGGATCTGGTCGACCAGCGGACCGGTGCCGACCAGAGTCAGCGTGGCCGCCGGCTCCTCGGCCGCGATCGCGAGGAACGCGGCGAGCACCCGGTCGACGCCCTTCTGGGTGCTCAGCCGGCCGACGTAGAGCCAGCGCAACAGGTCCCGGGGCGGCTTCGGCCGCGGCGTGAAGTCGCTGAAGTCGATCGCGTTCGGGATGACGCGCAGCTTGTGGGCGTGGTGCGGGAACTGGTCGCGGATCTCGTTGCGCAGGTGCTGGCTGACGCACAGGAACACGTCGGCCCGGTGCAGCGCCTCCTCGTAGAGCCGGCGCGCGGCGGGCTGCTTGAAGATGTTGTAGAGGAAGCTGGCGTGCTCGGTGACGATGATCCGGGCGTCCGGCCGGGCCAGCCGCTGGGCGACCACCCCGCCGTAGATGCCCGTGTGGGCGTGCACGAGCGGGGCCTCGATCCGCCCCGTCGGCAGGGTCCGGCGGATGGCCTCGACGTGGCCGAGGGCCCAGGCGGCGTAGTCGCGCTTGGACGAGATGGGCACCGGAACCCGGGTGACCTCCCCCGCCGCCGTGTCCTGGATGACCGGGCCGACGCGGGCCGCCAGCCGGTCGGCCGCGACGGAGATCGCCTCGACGTTCGACGCGTCGTAGCGGTAGGGCCAGTCCTCGGTGTGCAGCACCGAGATCCGGGGGTGGTCGGCCCGCACCGCGCCGATGGTGGGCGGGACGAAGGCGCCGGCCAGCGGGTTGTTGGCCGACGGGTACCAGGGCGTGACGACGGCCAGGTCGGCGGGGGCCGGGCGGCGGGCCGGGTCCGCCGTCGGTTCGAGGGCGACGGCGAGGTCCGGCCGCCGCGCGACGGCGTCCCAGGCCGCCGGGAAGGCGTACGGGTCGCCGATCACGAGCAGGTCGGCGTCGTGCAGCGGGCCGCTGCGGTCGCGCAACAGCCGCCGGGCGGCACGCGTCGCGGCGCGCGGGTCGGGGGCGTCGACCCGGTGCACCCGCACGTCCTGCGGCACGTCGACGTCGCGCCACTCGGGCAGGTCGGGCGCGACGAGCTCGACCCGCGCCCCGTCGGCGGTCAGCTGCGCCACATGCCGCTCGGCGGCCCGGACCCGGTGCGGGCCCAGCGCCAGGAAGACGACCTTACGGGCATTCGCACTCAACGGGACTCCTCCACCAGCGCGCGCATCCGGGCCTCCCAGGGCTGCAGGGTCGCGGTCCGGGTGTACTTCTCGGCGTGGGCCTGGGCGGCGGCGTGCCGGGACGGGTCCAGCTCGCGGGCCGCCTTGGCCGCGGCCACGAACGACTCGGCCACGGTCTCCGCGTCGAGCCGGTCACCGGCGAACCAGAGCGGGTAGCCCTCCAGCACCTCGGACGCGGCGATGTCCGGCCGGTGCACCGACACGATCGGCTTGCCCGAGGCCATGTACTCGAACACCTTGCCCGAGGTGACGTACTTCGCGCCGGGGACGCAGAAGACCAGCGCGTCGGTCTCCCCGTACACCCGCGGCACGTCGGCCTTGCCGAACGAGCCGCGGTAGTGGACCCCGGCGTCCTCGTGGGCGGCCAACCGCTCGCGCAACTCCTCGGCGGTCTGGGCGAAGAAGCCCAGATGGCCGTGCACGTGCAGTTCGGCGTCGGCCAGCACCGGATCCTTGCGCGCCAGGCGCCACCCCTCGAAGAGCTCGTCGAGCGGCAGGTACGGGGTCACGGTGCCGAGGTAGCCGAAGCGCAGCGGACGATCCGGCGCCGGTGGCTGGAACTCGGGACGGCCGACGAACTCCGGCTCCCAGCCGTTCGGCACCACGGTCATCCGGTCGGCGGCGAAGGGGTACTGATCGGCGTACCACTGCCGCATGCCGTCGTTGACGAACACGACCTCGGCCGCGTCCCGCACGATGCGGGACTCCCAGGAGGCGGTACGCGTGCCGGGGCCGAACCGGACCTGCTCGGTGAACTGGTTGAAGGTCCAGGCGTCCCGGTAGTCGACCGCGTAGGGCACCCGCCACGTCTTGCCTAGGAACCAGGCCGCGGCGAACGACACGAACGGGTTGCCGGTGGCGATGACCAGGTCGAAGCGGCGGCGGGTGTGCAGCTTGAACGCCCGGCTCAACAGCCCGGGGATCCACCCGATGTAGTGCTCCGGCAGGAACCACCGCTGCATCCGCCGGTAGAACCGGTCGGCCACCACGGGCATGGCCTTGCGCAGCCGGCTGAACCGGCGGACGTCCGTCTCCCAGTGGTAGGTGTTCATCGGGGGCCGCTCGACGCGTACCCGGGGGTCGACCGTCGCCTCCAGGGTCTCGTCGCTGCCGCCGTCGAGGTAGTAGCTGAAGAACTCCCGGGGCGCGGTGATGACGGTCACGTCCCAGCCGGCCTCGGCGTAGTGGTTGGCCGTGGCCCGGGCCCGGAACACCCCGCTGCCCCGGCTCGGCGGGAAGAAGAACGCGAGGTAGAGCAGGCGGGGCCGCCGACCCTCCCGCTGCGCGGTCTCCTGCGGCCCGGTGGTGGAGCTGCTGTCGTTGTCGGCGGATCCTGTCGACCAGTCGGCCCCGCTCGCGTCGGTGGGGCCGGTGGACTTCACGTCTCGTCGCATCGCGCTTTCTTCGGTCGGTGTCGTGGCCACGGCGGGGCACCGGGCCGGCGGTCGGCGAAGCTCAGGCGGAAAGGGTGCTCCCCGTCCTTCCATGGTGCCGCACATCGGCCGTACCCGCCTCGCCGGCGGGGCCGGCGGGCGCGGCCGGCAGGAGCCGGGAGTACAGGTCGTCCAGCACCCGCGCCTGCGCCTCCCACGTCCAGCCGGCCAGCAGCCCGGGCTGCTCGTACGCCGCCCGGTAGCGCTGCGGATCGGCCAGCACGTGACGAACGGCACGGACGTAGTCGGCCACGTCCTCCGCCCGGAACACCTCGCCCTGGCCCGTCGAGCGCACCGTCGCCGCCATAGTCTTCACGTCGCTGACGACCAGCGGCAGTCGGGCATGCGAATACTCGAAGAACTTCGTGATCAGCGCGATCTCGTGGTTGGGCCAGTGGTGGATCGGGATCACCCCGACGTCGGCGCCGGCCAGGAAGGGCGCGACCTGCCAGTGCGGCACGTACGGCAGCACGTGCACCCGGTCGGCCACCCCGAGCTCCGCGGCCCGGGTGAGCAGCCCCTGGACGTAGTCCCCGTCCGGCCGGTTGACGACGAACGCGGCGTGCACGCCGTCGAGCTGGGGCAGCGCCTCGACCATCGTGCCCAGCCCGCGCTGCTCGGCCGCGGCCCCGCTGTAGACCACCAGCGGCACCGCCGGCCCCAGCCCGCACCGGGCGCGCAGGTCCGGCACCGGTTCGCCGTCGTCGGTCGGCCGGTCGGACTGCGCCTCCGGGGCGTTCAGCACCACGGTCGGCAGCTCGGGCAGGCGGTGCGTGGTGCGCAGCAGCTCGGCCAGCGAGTCCGAGACCGTCAGCACCGCGTCCGCGTACGGGGCGTACTCCCGCTCGTGGGCGGCGTGCGCCGGCAGCCACCGGGCGTTGTGCGCGACCGGCCGGACGCCGGGCAGGAACTCGTGGGCGTCCCAGACCAGCTTGATCTCGCGTCCCCGGGCCCGGGCGCGGATCTTGGCGCGGGCCCCGACCCCGAGCATCCGGAAGTCGTTGGCGTGGATCAGGTCCGGCTTCAGCCGGTCGATCAGCGGCCCGAACGCCAGCTCCCAGTCCCACAGGCCCGGGGCCAGCCGCCGCCACGCCCGGTCGCCCATCAGCCGCTGCCAGAACGCCGTGTACGTCCGGTCCCAGGGCCCGTGCAGGGTCCGCGGCGAGCGCTTCTGCTGGGCCGCGCGGAAGTCGACCCAGCGCTCCAGCAGCCCGGCCGCCTTCTCCTCCGCCCGCAGCCGGGACGAGGCGCCGGAGCGGGCCGCGCGCAGGCGCAGGTCGGCCCGCCAGGCGCGGACCCACTGCTTGCGGTGGGCGGCCAGGCCACCCGGCGGGTACGCCAGCGGCGCGCGCAACCAGCGGCGGCGGTACTCGTGCCGGTGCTTGGCCAGGGTGGCCGGCACGGGCAGCAGCCGGACCTCGGCCTCCCCCAGGTGCCAGGTCTCGGGGAGCCCGGACGGCGACCGGCCGAGGAGGATCACCTCCCAGCCCGCCGCGGCGGCGGAGCGGGCGGACTTCTGGACCCGGGAGTCACCGGTGACGCCGTTGTCCACCAGCATCACGATTCGTCCGCGCCGGGCGCCGTCGGCACCTGTGGACATCATCCGGCCCGTGTCCCTCCCCGTCGTCTCCCGCCCCTGCGGGGGCCTGGCGAGTCTACGGTAGTCACTGTCCCGGACTGGCTAGACTCCCTGTTGCAAGGTAGCCGCAGCGCATGATCAGCGCCGGCCCGCGCGTCGGGGCCCGGACCCGCGGCACGACATCGGCCCGCGCCGGCCTGCAGGACTTGGAGTACCGCCACGTGAAGGTCGTCAGCATCGTCGGCGCCCGACCCCAGCTGGTCAAGCTCGCACCGATCGCCGCCGCCTTCGCCGGCACGGCGCATCGGCACGTCATCGTGCACACCGGCCAGCACTACGACGCCGACCTGTCCGACGTGTTCTTCACCGGTCTGGGCATCCCGGCGCCCGATGTCCACCTCGGGATCGGCTCGGGCAGCCACGGGGTGCAGACCGGGCAGGCGCTCGCCGCCCTCGACCCGGTCCTGGCGGCCGAACGGCCCGACTGGGTGCTGGTCTACGGCGACACCAACTCGACCCTGGCCGGGGCGCTGTCCGCGGTGAAGCAGCACCTGCGGGTGGCGCACCTGGAGGCCGGGCTGCGCTCGTTCAACCGGCGGATGCCGGAGGAGCACAACCGAGTGCTCACCGACCACGCCGCCGACCTGCTGCTGGCGCCCACCGAGGAGGCCATGCGGCACCTCGCCACCGAGGGCCTGGCGAGCCGGTCGGTGCTGGTCGGCGACGTCATGGTCGACGTCTGCTTCACCGTGCGGGACACCGTGCTCGCCGGCGCGCAGCCGGCGCCCGCGCTGCCGGCCGGGATCGACCCCACCGAGCCGTACCTGGTCGCCACCCTGCACCGGGCGGAGAACACCGACGACCCCGAGCGGCTCGCCGCCCTGGTCGACGCGCTGGCGGCCCTGCCGGTGCCTGTGGCGCTGCTCGCCCACCCCCGGCTGACGGCCCGGGCCGACGAGCACGGCGTGAAGCTGGACCGGGGCGCGCTGCGGGTCGGCCGCCCCCTGCCGTATGCGGGCATGGTGGCCGCGGTGCTCGGCTCGGTGGGCGTGGTCACCGACTCCGGCGGGCTGCAGAAGGAGGCATACCTCCTGGGCCGGCCGTGCACCACCCTGCGCCCGCAGACCGAGTGGCCGGAGACCCTCGACGGCGACTGGAACCGCCTGGTGCCCGACCCCCACCAGTTGGGGACGGCGGCCCTGGCGGCGGCGCTGACCCGACCGGCCCCGACCGCTCCCCGCGGCGAGCCGTTCGGCGACGGGCGGGCCGCCCACCGCGTGGTGGAGGTCCTGGCCGACGCTCTCGCCTGACCCACGCACGACACCCCTCAATCCCTGCCGGAAGAGATCGCCAGCAGCACGATGCAGAGCAGACTTTCCCCCCTCGCGGCCCTGACCCGGGCCGGCCGCCGTCCCCGCCGGGGCGCCCGGCCACACGTCATCTACCTGGCCATCGGCTTTCCGCCGGCGGCCAAGAGTTCCGCCTACCGGATGCGCGAGACCGCCAACCAGTTCGCCGCGGCCGGCTGGGACGTCACGGTCATCACCATCGCGGACGAGTCCTGGGAGCGGGAGTACGGGCTCGACCACACCCTCTCCGAGGGCGTCGACCCGCGCATCGTCATCGAGCGGCTGCCGCTGGCGCGGACGGACCTGGAGACCGACATCCGGGCGTTCTCCGAGGCCCGCTCGCTGCACCCGCAGCGGTGGATCGAGCAGCAGCGCCGGCAGGAGCTGCGGATCTTCCCCGAGCCGGTCTTCGGTGGCTGGCGGCCGGAGTTGGAGAAGGCGGTGCTGCGCGTCCACCAGGAGCACGCGGCGGACCTGCTCATGACCACCTGCGCCCCGTACGTCAACCTGGCCGCGACCTGGCGGCTGTGGCAGGAATACCAGGTGCCGTACGTGGTGGACTTCCGCGACGGCTGGTCGGTGGACGTGATCGGCGGCGGGGCGGCCTTCACCAAGGACTCCGCGGCGGGCCGCTGGGAGGAGAAGGTGCTCGCCGAGGCCCGGGCGGTGTGGTGCGTCAACGAGCCGATCGCCGACTTCTACCGCGAGCGCTACCCGGCGCTGCGCGACCGGGTGCGGGTGGTGCGCAACGGTTACGACGAGGACTGCGTCCCGGCGACCCCGCACCGCCCCGATCCGGAGGCGGGGCTGACCTTCGGCTACCTCGGGTCGATCAACTTCGCGCCCGCGCTGCTCGACTCGGTGCTCACCGCCTGGCGCATGGCGCGCCGCGAGGACCCGCTGCTCGTCCGGAGCCGGTTCGAGGTGCGCGGGCACATCGGCGCGGGCGCGCTGCGCGAGGCGAACGCGCACATGGAGCTGCTGCGCGCTGCCGCAGGCGACGGCGTGGAGTTCGGCGGGCCGCTGGCCAAGGCGGAGGTGGCCGCCGCCTACGGCCGCTGGGACGCGCTGGTGCTGATGCTGGTGGGTGGCCGCTTCGTCACCTCCGGCAAGGTCTACGAGTACGCCGCCAGCGGGCTGCCGGTGGTGTCGGCGCACGAGGTCGACCATGACGCCGCCACCGTCCTCGCCGGCCATCCCCTGTGGACCGGAGCGGTGGGGCTGGACCCGCGCCGGCTCGCGGACTCGTTCACGGCGGCGGCGCGGCTCGCCGTCGAGGCGACCGACGAGCAGCGGGCCGCCGCACAGGCGCACGCCCGCCAGTTCGCCCGCGGCGCGCAGCTCGCCCCCGCCGTCGCCGAGGCGACCGCGATGGTCACCGGAGCGGCGACCGGCCCGGGCAGTGACAGCACCTCCAGCGAAGGCGGACAGGCATGACGAAGGTGCTCATCGTGGCCGGTGAGCGGCCACAGCAGAAGTCCGTGCTGGTCGAGGCGTTGCGTCGGTTCCGCGCGCAGGGCGCCTCGGTCGGCATCGTCGGCGACGTCGACGCGGACGCGCTGGCCCTGGAGCCCGGTCTCGCCGAGGTCCGCACGCTCGCGGCCGAGCCGGCGGACCCGCGGCTGCGCCGGGCCCTGGCCCGGATCACCCAGCCGTCCCGCGCCCTCTGGGTCCGGGCCTGGGCCGATCCGTGGACCCGCCGCTGGGTGCGGACGGCCGACGTGCTGGTCGCGCTCGATTCGACGGCCGTGCACGCGGTGTGGGAGATGGCCCAGCGGCAGCCGCGGGCGGACGCCTGCAACGGGATCGGGGCGGCCGGGCGGATCGTCCGGGCCCGCCACGAGGGGACGCACCGGGTCGCCCGGCGGGCGTCGGAGCGGCTGTCCGCCCGGGCCGGCATCGTGGTACGCGGGGCGCGGCGCGCGGCGGTGACCGGGGCCCGGGAGTCGCTGGAGGCGGCGATGGCGCCGGCGGTGCTGCGCAGCCGCGTCGGCGGTCGGCTGTGGCGCTCGGCGGTGGCCGCCCCCGGTCTGCCGGAGCGGGTGCGGGTGGCCCTCGCGTACCGGGTGCACCTGCGGTCGGTGCAGGCGGACGCCCCCCGCCTCGCGGCGGCGACGACCGCCGCCGCGACCGGCCGGATCGGCGGCCGCAAGAGCCGGGCCGACCTGCTGACCCGGGAGGCCACCGCCGAGCTCGACCTGGGTCGCGTCCCGGTCTGCCTGACCGAGGCGGTCACGGCCGAACTCGCGCTCGCCGACGAGTTCCTCCCCCGCCAGCAGGCCCGGGCGGCGAAGTCGTTGTACAAGGCCATGCGGTTGCTGTTTCACCGGGTGCCGCACTTCGACCAGCTCAGCTCACCGCTGGCCGAGCGGCCGGCCGAGTTCCTGGCCCCGCTGCGGGCCAGCGCGACCGCCCGGGCGATGGCCACCCCGCGCGGGCGGGCGACGCCGGCGGCCACACCCCCGGCGGACCGGCCGCTGCGCCTGCTCATCATGACCAACGGCAACGCCCACTTCCTGCGGGAGATCAAGGAGCGGTACGCCGAGGCGCCCGGCGTCGAGCTGCGTTACCTGCACCTGGCCGACGATCCGGTCGCGGCGCCGCTGACCCACAACCCGGCCGGCATCGTCGAGCATCTCGTCGCCGGCCGCAGCGAGTACGGCAACCGGGTCGAGGAGTGGCTGCGGCCGCACCTGGACTGGGCGGACACCCTCTTCGTCGACTGGTGCGTCGCCGCCGCCGGGATGACCACCCTGGTCGACCCCGGCGACACCCGGGTGGTCATGCGGCTGCACAGCTTCGAGGCGTTCAGCTTCTGGCCCCACCTGATCGACTTCTCCCGGGTGGACGACCTGGTCTTCGTCTCGGACCACCTCCGGGACCTGACCTGCGAGGTGGTGCCGGCGCTCACCGGGGAGCAGGCTCCCCGCCTGCACGTCATCCCGAACGCCATGGACCTGCGGCGGTACGACCGCCCGAAGGAGCCGTCCGCCCGGTTCACGCTCGGTCTGATCGGCACCAGCGCGGTGGCCAAGGACCCGCGCTGGGCGATCGAGGTGCTTCGCCGGCTGCGGGCGGACGACGAACGGTACCGGCTGGTGCTGGTCGGTGGCGGCCTCGACCCGAAGGCGAGCGAGTCCGTCCGCCAGTACCAGGCCGCGTTGACGGCGGACCTGGCCGAGTTGGAACCGTCCGGCGCGGTGACGCGGATCGGGCACACCGACGACGTGCCCGGGGTGCTCAGCGGGATCGGGGTCATTCTCAGCAGCTCGGTGCGGGAGAGCTTCCACTGCGCCCTGGTCGAGGGCGCGGCCAGCGGCGCGGTCCCGGTGGCGCGGGACTGGCCGTTCTTCGCCGGGCGGGAGGCCAGTGCCCGGACGCTGTTCCCCGCCGACTGGGTGGTCGGCACCCCGGCGGAGGCGGCGGAGCGGATCCGGGCGGCGACCGCCACCGAGGACGGCTGGCGGGCGGAGGGCGCCGCCGCGGCCGGGCACGCGACGAAGACCTGGGACTGGAGCGTGGTCCGGCACGACTTCGACGAGCTGTTCCTGCCGGGTCGCCAGGCATAGGCGTACGACCTCGGTCGGCCCGGACCATGCGGGCCGGCCGAGGTCGTCTGGCAGGGGTGGGGCGACCGGCGGCACGAGAGGTGGCCCGTGCCGGTGCGGGTCAGCCCGCGGCGACCGCCGCCCCGGTGGGCGCCGCGGCCGGCGGCGCCAGGTCGGGCCGGAGCCGGCGGTAGACGCCTTCCAGCACCTCGGCCTGCGCCTCCCAGGTCCACCCGTCCAGCAGGCCGGGGCGGTCGTACGCGGCCCGGTAGCGGGCCGGGTCGGCGAGCACCGCCCGCACCGCGCGGAGGTAGTCCGCGACGTCCTCGGCGCGGAAGACCTCGCCCTGGCCGGTCTCCCGGACCGTGTCGGCCATCGTGCGGACATCGCTCACCACGATCGGCAGCCGGGCGTGGGAGTACTCGAGGAACTTCGTGATCAGCGCCAGCTCGTGGTTGGGCTTGTGGTGGATCGGGATGACGCCGGCGTCGGCGCTGGCCAGGAAGGCCGGCACCCGCCAGTGCGGCACGTACGGCAGCAGGTGCACCCGGTCGGCGACGCCGAGTTCCACCGCCCGGGCCCGCAACGCCTCGGAGGCCGCGTTGCTCGCGGTGGGGTGCAGGGTGACCAGGGCGACGTGCAGCTTCTCCAGCTGCGGCAGTGCGTCGATCATCAGCTCGACACCCCGGGACGGGTTCACCCCGCCGCAGTAGACCAGCAGCGGCGTCGCCGCGTCGATGCCGCACGCGTCGCGGACGTCCGTGCTGCCATCGGGCACGCCGGTGACCGGCCGAGGCGGGGCGTTGAGCACCACGTCGGGGCGGACCGGGAGCCGGTGCGTGCGCTGGAGCAGCTCGGCCAGGGTCGCCGAGACGGTGATGACGGCGTCCGCCGCGTCGATGTACTCCTCCACGTGGGCGACCTGGGCGGGCAGCCAGCGGGGGTTGTCGGCGCGGCCGAGCACCCCGCCGACGAACTCGTGCGCGTCCCAGACCAGCTTGGTGCCGAGCCCGCGCGCCCGGGCCCGCCGGGCCGCCCGGGCACCCACGCCGATCATGCGGAAGTCGTTGGCGTGGATGATGTCCGGCGCCAACTGGTCGATGACCGGGCCGAACGCCAACTCGTAGTCCCACAGCCCGCGGTCCAGCCGGCGCCAGCTGCGCGGGCCGAGCAGCGTCTGCCAGAACCGGATCGACGTGCGGGTGATCAGGTTGTCGGGGTCCTGCTGGCGCAGCCGGAGGCGGTGCAGCTCGCCGCCGCGGAACTTGGCCCAGCGGCCGAGCGCCCTGGCGGCCAGCGAGGCCGGCGGGGCGAGCAGACCGCCGAGGCGCTGGGTGAGCGAGGCCGAGCCGGTGCGGCGGGCGACCGCGAGGGCCACCCGCCGTTCCGCGATCGCCGCCTGCCAGGCCTTCATCCGCTGGATCCGGTAGCCGCCGTGCCGCCCGGGCGGGTACGCCAGCGGCCGGCGCAGCGAGCGGTGGAACTGGCTGGGGTGCTGGCCGAGCGACCGGGGCACGCGGATCAGCCGGACCCGCGCGTCCCCGATCGACCAGTTCTCCTGGGCACCGTTGCTGAGGATGCCGAGCAGCACGACGTCCCACCCGGCCTCCGCTGCCGAACGGGCCGTCTTCTGGACCCGCGAGTCGCCCTGCACGCCGTTGTCGACGAGCATGACGACGCGGCCACGGGTCGGGCGCGGCGTGCTACCGGCTTCCATCAGGTGCCCTGCCTCCTCGTGCAGTCGGCCGTCAGGACGCGACGGCGGACGGCAGCGGGTCGCCGCTGTCAGACGGCGCGACCGAGACGGTCACCCCGGCCGACGCGGACTCCAGCAGTGCGGCGGCGACCTGCACGGTCCGCAGGCCCTGCCGCAGGGTGACGATGTCGCTCTCCTTGCCCTCGACCGCGTCGCGGAAGCGCTCGTGCTCGACCAGCAGCGGCTCCCGCTTCGGGATCGCGTACCGGATCATGTCGCCGGTCGCGACGCCGCGGAAGGTCCGCAGCGCCTCCCACTCCATGTCGATGGCCGCGTTGGCGTAGAAGGTGAGGTCGGCGGTGAGCGTGTCCGCGACGAAGCAGCCCCGGTCGCCGGTGATCACGGTGGACCGCTCCTTGAGCGGGCTCAGCCAGTTCACCAGGTGGCTGACCATGGTGCCGTCGGTGAGCTGCCCGACCGCGGCCACCATGTCCTCGTGCAGCCGGCCGCTGCGGGACACCGTGCGGGCCGACACCGAGGTGTATTCCCGCCCGGTCACCCAGCCGGTGAGGTCGATGTCGTGGGTCGCCAGGTCCATGACCACGCCGACGTCGGCGATGCGGTGCGGGAACGGGCCCTGCCGCCGGGTGACCACCTGGTACACCTCGCCCAGCTCACCGGCCTCCAGGCGCACCCGCAGGTTCTGCAGGGAGGGGTTGTAGCGCTCGATGTGGCCCACGCCGGCGACCAGGCCGGCCGTCTCGAACGCCTCGACCAGGCGGACCGACGCCTCCACCGACTGGGCCAGCGGCTTCTCGATCAGGGCGCTGACCCCGTTGCGGGCCAGCTCCACGCCGATCGGCTCGTGCAGCGCGGTGGGGCAGGCCACGACCGCGTAGTCGATGCCGAGGGCGAGCAGGTCCTCCAGCGTGGGCAGCACCGGCGCGCGGAGCTGCCCGGTCGGGTCACCGGCGGGGTCGACGATGCCGACCAGCTCGACTCCGTCCAGGCCGGAGAGCACCCGGGCGTGGTTGCGCCCCATCGCGCCGAGGCCGATCAGGCCGGCGCGCAGCTGCTTGCCGCGGCTCATCGGGCGCCCCCGGCGAGGTTCGCGCCCTCGGCGATCCGCTCCAGGTCGGCCGCGCTCAGCGACGGGTGCACCGGCAGCGAGACCACCTCGGCGGCGGCCCGCTCGGTCTCCGGCAGGTCCCACGGGCCGGGCTTGCCGTCCTCGGTGAGGTACGGCTTCAGCCGGTGGATCGGGGTCGGGTAGTAGACGGCGTTGCCGATGCCCAGCTCGGTGAGGCGCTTCTGGGCCGCGTCCCGGTCACCGCGGACCCGGACCGTGTACTGGTGGTAGACGTGCACCGCGGCGTCGGCGACCGGCGGGGTCACCATGCCGGTGATCTTCGAGTCGAGGAACTTGGCGTTCGCCTGGCGCTGGGCGGTCCACTCCGGGAGCTGGCGCAGCTGCACCCGGCCGATCGCCGCCGCCACGTCGGTCATCCGCATGTTGGCGCCCACGATCTCGTTGGCGTACCGCTGCTCCATGCCCTGGTTGCGCAGCAGCCGCAGGGTGCGGGCGACGCCGGCGTCGGCGGTGGTGATCATGCCGCCCTCGAGGCTGTGCATGTTCTTCGTCGGGTAGAAGCTGAAGCAGCCGGCGGCGCCGAAGGCGCCCACCGGGGTGCCACCGAGGCTGGCCCCGTGCGCCTGGGCCGCGTCCTCGACCACGGCCAGGCCGTGCCGCTCCGCGATCGGCATGATCCGGTCCATGGCGGCCGGGTGGCCGTACAGGTGGACGGGCATGATCGCGACCGTGCGGGGCCCGACGGCCGCCTCGACGGCGGCCGGGTCGATGCAGAAGCTGCCGGGCTCGATGTCCACGAAGACCGGCGTGGCGCCGACCAGGCGGACGGCGTTGGCGCTCGCGGCGAACGAGAACGAGGGCACGATGATCTCGTCGCCCGGGCCGAAGCCGAGGGCCATGAGGGTCAGCTGCAGGGCGGAGGTGCCGGAGTTGACCGCCACGCAGTGGCGGCCGGCGACGAGGTCGCCGAACTCCTGCTCGAAGGCCGCCACCTCAGGGCCTTGGACGACCATCCCGCTGCGCAGGACCCGCACAGCCGCCTCGATCTCGGCCTCGCCGATCACCGGCCTGGCTGGGGGGATGAACTCTGCATTGGGCCCAGACATGGGCTTCCTCCTGTCGGTTGGAGCTCGTCCGGCCGCGATGCTAACCGGTACGGATTCGGGTGGGATGGGCGGTACGGGTGGGACGTGTGGGGCGGGTGTGTCACTGCTGCTGGGCAACCAACTGCCCCTCGTCCTGGTTCGGCAGGGGCGTCTGGCAGGCGGCCTGGAGGGCGCCGGCGACGGCCGCGGCGAGCCGGGGGATCTCGGCGGGGTCCAGCGGCACCCGCGCGATGGCCAGCCGCCAGTAGAGCGGGCCGACGATCAGGTCGGTGGCGGCGACCGGGTCGATCGCGGTCAGCTCGCCCCGCGTCACGGCGAGTCCGATCAGCCGCTCCCCGAGCGCCTGCTGGTTGTTGCGCAGCACCTCCTGCAGGGTCTGCCCGATCTGCGGGTTGCGGGCGGCCTCGGCGAGCAGGTCCGGGATGATCTGTGACGCCAGCGGGTGGCGCAGGGCGCGCGACATGATCAGGTAGACCACCTCGAGGTCGCCGGTGAGGCTGCCGGTGTCCGGCAGCAGCAGGCGCTGGCCGGCCACCGACCCGACGATCTCCAGGACCAGGTCGAGCTTGGAACTCCAGCGGCGATAGACGGCCGCCTTGCTCACCCCGGCCCGCCGGGCCACCGCCTCGATCGACAGCCGTGCGTAGCCTACGACGGCGAGTTCGTGCATGACGGCGTCCCGGATCGCGCTGGTGATGTCGTCTCGGAGCACCGCCGCGCCGGCCGGAGCACGCCTCTTCTCGGTCGCCACGTGGAACAATGTAGCGCAGCGACGGAACGGTTGCGTCGCGACGTACCCATGGACTACCTTGCGTCCAGCGAGCGGGCGGGGCGACGGCTTCGCGCCCCACCTTCCGTTGTCGCGCTCATCCCGCACACCGAAAGATCGGAGCGCCTACCCATGGCCAACACGGCGGTGGCCGACCCCGACGCAGGACTGACGCAGAGGCAGCTCGCCGAGCGTTACGGCCTGACGTTCGCCGGGGCCCGCCCCTCTCTGGCCGCGTACACGCGGCAGCTGTGGTCCTACCGACACTTCATCGCGGCGTACGCGAACGCCAAGGTGGTGGCGTCGTTCAGCACGGCCCGGCTCGGCCGGCTGTGGCAGGTGCTGACCCCGCTGACCAACGCGGCGGTCTATTTCCTGATCTTCGGTGTGATCCTCAACACCCGCGGCGGCGTCAGCAACTTCATCGGGTATCTCTGCATCGGCCTGTTCGTCTTCACCTTCACCTCGGCCGCGGTCTCCACCGGGGTGTCGTCGATCAGCGGCAACCTGGGCATGATCCGGGCGATGCACTTCCCCCGGGCGACCATGCCGCTGGCGGCCACCCTGATCCAGCTGCAGCACCTGGTCACCGCCATGGTGGTCCTGGTCGGCATCGTGCTGGTGACCGGCGAGCCGATCACCCTGGAGTGGCTGCTCGTGGTGCCCGCGGTGATCCTGCAGTCGATCTTCAACGCCGGCCTGGCGCTGGGACTCGCGCGGGTCGGCGCCAAGATCGTCGACATCAAGAACCTGATGCCGTTCATCATGCGGACCTGGATGTACGGCTCCGGCGTGCTCTACAGCGTGGACAAGTTCGCCCAGAACATCCACAACCCGATCGCGATCGAGATCGTGCACGCCAACCCGCTGCTGATCTACATCGAGCTTGTCCGGCACGCGCTCATGGAGAACGCCCCGCTGAGCTCGTCGGCACCCCGGCTCTGGGTCATGGCGGCCGTCTGGTCCGCTGTGATCGGCGTCGGCGGCTACCTCTACTTCTGGCGCGGAGAAACGGAGTACGGCCGTGGCTGAGACCACCACCCTCCCCCAGCACGCGAAGACGACGGCCGACGGGCGGCGCATCCCCACGGTGATCGTCGACGACGCCCACGTGATCTACCGGGTGCACGGCGCCGGCTCGGCCAACACCAACACGCCGGTGAGCGCCCTGAAGCGGATCCTGACCCGGATGCCCGCCCCCACCGTGCGGGAGGTGCACGCCGTCAAGGGCGTGACCTTCACCGCCTACCGGGGCGAGGCGATCGGCCTCATCGGCAGCAACGGCTCGGGCAAGTCCACCCTGCTGCGGGCGATCGCCGGCCTGCTGCCGGTGACCCGGGGCGCCGTCTACGCCCAGGGCCAGCCCGCCCTGCTCGGCGTCAACGCGGCCCTGCTCAACGACCTCACCGGCGAGCGGAACGTGGCGCTGGGCCTGCTGGCGATGGGCTTCTCGCCCGAGGTGGTGAAGCAGCGGACGCCCGAGGTCATCGAGTTCTCCGGCATCAACGAGCGCGGCGACTTCGGCTCGCTGCCGATGCGGACGTACTCCTCCGGCATGTCGGCCCGGCTGCGCTTCGCGATCTCCTCGGCGAAGGACCACGACGTGCTGCTCATCGACGAGGCCCTCGCCACCGGTGACCGGAAGTTCCGCCGGCGCAGCGAACAGCGGGTTCGCGAGCTGCGCGAGAGCGCCGGCACCGTCTTCCTGGTCAGCCACCAGCTCAGCACCATCCAGGAGACCTGCGAGCGGACGATCTGGCTGGAGTCGGGCGTGATGCGGGCCGACGGGCCGACCGCCGACGTGATCGCGCAGTACGAGGCGTTCACGAGCGGCAAGTAGTGCGGAAACGGGCACCCCGACGCATCGGCCGGGGTGCCCGTCCCGCGTCGTTCGGGCCGGGCCGGGAGCTATGGTCGTACGACCCGAGCGCTCGGCGGATCCGCGCGACGACTCCCGCAAACCCGGCTCGGTGAACCCGTGAGCAACATTGGTGACAACGGTGAGGACCGCATGACCCAGCATCCGGCCACGGCGCCGGCCCCCGCCCCCTGGCGCCCCAGCCGGACCGTGGCGGTGATCCTGGCCGGCGGCACGGGCACCCGGCTCGGCCTGGGCATTCCCAAGCAGCTGCTCAAGGTCGCCGGCAAGCCCATCATCGAGCACACCCTCGCGGTCTTCGAGGCCGCGCCGGAGATCGACCAGATCATCGTGCTGATGGCGGCCGGCCACGTCCACGACGCCGAGCGCATCGTCGAACAGGCCGGCTTCCGCAAGGTCACCTTCATCGGCGAGGGCGGCGACACGCGCAACGCCACCACCCGGCTGGCCCTGGACGTGATCGGCCCCGAGGACTGCAACATCCTCTTCCACGACGCGGTGCGACCGCTGGTCAGCGGCCGGATCATCCGCGAGTGCGTGAACGCCCTCTGGACCTACTCGGCGGTCGACGTGGCCATCCCGTCCGCCGACACGATCATCCAGGTGGACGAGCACGACTGCATCACCGACATCCCGGTCCGCGCCGCCCTGCGCCGGGGCCAGACCCCGCAGGCGTTCCGGTCCGGCACCATCCGCGAGGCGTACCGGCGGGCCGAGGGTGACCCGGACTTCGCCGCCACCGACGACTGCGGCGTGGTGCTGCGCTACCTGCCCGGCACGCCGATCAAGGTGATCGACGGCTCGGACGAGAACATCAAGGTCACCCACCCGGTCGACGTGCACCTGGCGGACAAGCTCTTCCAGCTCGCCGCCGCGCAGACGCCCCGGGTGACCGACCACCGCAGCTACACGGAGGAGCTGACCGGCCGGACCGTGGTGGTCTTCGGCGGCAGCTACGGCATCGGCCACGAGCTGACCGAGCTGGCCCGCCGCTACGGCGCCCAGGTCTTCCCGTTCAGCCGCTCCACCACCGGCACCCACGTGGAGCGGGCCGAGGACGTGGCGGCCGCGCTGACCACCGCCTTCGAGGCGACCGGCCGGATCGACCACGTGGTGGTCACCGCCGGGATCCTGGAGAAGGGCGCCCTCGCCGAGATGGACGAGGCGACGATGGACCGGCTCCTGCAGGTCAACTTCGTCGGCCCGGTCACCATCGCCCGGCAGTCGCTGCCGTACCTCCAGCAGACCAAGGGCCAGCTGCTGCTCTACACCTCCAGCTCCTACACCCGGGGCCGGGCCCGGTACGCGCTCTACTCCGCCACCAAGGCCGCCCTGGTCAACCTGACCCAGGCGCTCGCCGACGAGTGGGCCGAGTTCGGCGTACGGGTCAACTGCGTCAACCCGGAGCGCACCGCCACGCCGATGCGTACCAGGGCGTTCGGCGAGGAGCCGGAGCACACCCTGCTCTCCGCCGAGGCGGTCGCGCAGGCCTCCCTCGACGTGCTCATCTCCGACCTGACCGGCCAGGTCATCGACGTCCGCCGGGCGCCGGGTGAGCCGGCGGCGGGCGGCGAGCAGGTCGCCGTGGTGCCGGCCCAGCCGGACGCGCACCCGGCGCCGACGTCGGGCCGGGCGACCAGCGGGACGGGGTGGTAGCGATGCGTGGTGACCTGGTCCGGAAGCTGCTCGCCCGGGCACTGACCACCGGGCTGGCGGTGCTGGCGTTCCTCGTCGTGGCGCTCACCGGGGCGACGGGTTGGGGGCTGGCGATCGCGGTCGCCGCCCTGGCCGCCGCCGCGTGGGAGCGCCGGGTACGGCCCACCGCCGACGGCGTCGCCGAGTCGGTGCTGGTCGCCGCCGGGATCCTGGTCGGCTACGCCCGCCGGCTCGACGCCGGCTTCGACCCGGCGCTGGCCGCCACCGCGCTGGTGCTGCTCGGCCTGGTGCTGCTGGTCGGGCCGCTGCGCGAGGCGGGGGCGCTGGAGATCCGCGCCGCCAACCTGCCGGTCCGCACCTGGACGCCGCTGGTGGCCGCGCGGCTCGGTGACGCGCTGCTGGTGCTGCTCGCCGTGGTGGCGGTGGCCGCCGGCCTGGCCCTCCCGGCCTGGCTGGCGCTGGTCGCCGCCCTGCTCGTCGGCGTCGGGTGCGGTGCGGTCGGGCTGGACCTGGCCCGCCGGCGGTTCCGGCCGCCGGCCGGGGGCGGCCCGGTGGGCCGGGCGCTGCGCCGCCACCAGCCCGAGTTCGTGCTCCACTTCTCCGCCCCGCCCGGGTCGGAGTACCAGGTCACCATGTGGCTGCCCTATCTGGAACGGATCGGTCGGCCGTTCCTGGTCATGCTGCGGGAGCCGGAGTTCCTGCCGACGATCGCCGCCGCGACCCGCGCGCCGGTGGTCTTCTGCCCGACCCTCAAGGCCATGGACGAAGCGCTGGTGCCCAGCCTGCGGGCGGCGTTCTACGTCAATCACGGCGCGAAGAACAGCCACTGCATCCGGTTCTCCCACCTGACCCACGTGCAGCTGCACCACGGGGACAGCGACAAGGCGCCCAGCGCCAACCCGGTGTCGGCGATCTTCGACCGGATCTTCGTGGCCGGGCAGGCGGCGATCGACCGGTACGCGCGGGCCGGCGTGGAGATCCCCGCCGAGAAGTTCGTGGTGGTCGGCCGTCCCCAGGTGGAGGCGATCGAGGTACGCCGGGAGCCGGCCCGCGGCCTGACCAACCCGACGGTGCTCTACACCCCCACCTGGACGGGACACCACGCCGATGCGAACTACTGCTCCCTGCCGGTGGCCGAGACGGTGCTCCGCCGGCTGCTGGACCGGGGCGCCACGGTGATCCTGCGGCACCACCCGTACACCGCGCAGAACCCGGCCTCGGCGCGGCAGCTGGCCCGGCTCACCGAGCTGCTCGCCGCGGACAAGGCGAAGACCGGTCGGGAGCACGTGTGGGGCACGGCGGCCACCCGCGAGCTGACCCTGACCGACTGCGTCAACCGCTCCGACGCGCTGGTCTCGGACGTCTCCGGGGTGATCTCCGACTACCTCTACTCCGGCAAGCCGTACGTGGTGACCGACATGGGCGCCGACGGCGACGAGTTCGTCGCACGGTTCCCCCTGGCCGGCTCCGGCTACGTGCTGCGCCGGGACATGTCCAACGTGGACGAGGTGCTGACCGAGCTGCTCGACACCGACCCGAAGGCCGCCGAGCGCTGGGCCACCCGCACCCGCTACCTGGGCGACTTCCCCGCCGACTCGTACGCGGAGGCGTTCCTCGACGCCGCCCGCCGGCAGCTCGAACCGGGCTGGACCGCGCCGGCCCCCCGCGCCGCCGACCCGGTCGCGCCGGACGGCTCGCCGCTGTCACCCACCCCCTGACGGCGGTCAGTGGTACGCGTCGAGGAGGGCGAGCACCGCCTCCGGGTCCTCCAGGTGCGCGTTGTGGCCCAGCCCCGGCAGCGTCGCCACCGGCACGCCCAGCTCCTTGAGCTGCGCGTCGCTCACCATCGGGTCCTGCTCGCCCCGGGCCAGCAGCACCGGCACGTCGGTCGCGGCGAGCAGGGCGGGCAGCTGCGGCTCCCCCACCGCGAACGCGGCCGGGTCCATGGCCAGCCGCCAGCGGCCGTCCTCGCGGCGCAGTCCGGCGTCCACCACCGGGTGGTCCGGGGCGAACAGCCCGGTCAGCCCGGCCACCCGTAGGTAACGGCGGGCCGCCTCGTCCCGGCTGGCGAACCAGGTCACCGGCCGCTCGGCCAGCTCGCGGGCCTTGGCCAGCTCGGCCGGGGACCAGGCGACCTTGATGCCGAGCCCGACCACCCCGTCGATCGGGAGCTGCCGCGCCCGCGCGGCCAGCGCCAGCGCCACCACCCCGCCGAGCGAGTGCCCGAGCACCACCAGCCGGTCCCGGGGGCCGAGCCGCTCGGCGACCGGACCGAGCCCGGCCAGCACCCGCCCCGCGAGGGCCTCGAAGGAGTACGCCGGCAGCGGCGGCGACCAGCCGTGGCCGGCCAGGTCGGGCGCCAGCCAGCGCCCCGCCCAGCGGCGCTCCAGCAGCGGCGCCCAGGGCAGCCACACCTCACCGGTGGCGCCCATGCCGTGCAGCAGCAGCAGCAGCAGATGGCGGGTACCCGTCTCGTCACCCATACGGCGCAGTGTGCCACCGGACGGACACCAGGCGCGAGACCGGACCCGGATACGACGTCGGGCACCGGCTCCAGGAGCCGGTGCCCGACGTGCCGGGGTGGGATCAGGCGGAGTAGCCGCGGGTGCCCGCCCAGTTCGCCAGATCGATGGTGGTGATCCAGTACTCGGGCAGCGCCGGGTTCGCCGAGTCGGCGATCCGCACGGTCCGGCCGTCGTCCTTGTAGCCGATCACGGCGATGTAGTGGCCGCCGGGGAACGAGTGCCAGCCGCCGTCGGTGTCGGTGGCGGAGCCGGCGATGTTGACCACCACGCCACGGCCGTCGGTGATCGCCTTGACCACGTCGGCCTGGAGCTGGTCCATCTGCGCCGGGGTCGCGGCCTGGCCGGGGATCATGTGGGTCCGGTACGGGTTGCCCTTGACCATCTGGTTGAGCCCGCGGGTGGTGTCCTCGGCGGAGTTGGTGCCGTTCACGCCGGCGTTCAGCGGGGCGACCATCGCGTCCTGGGTGGTCTCGACGCCGCTCGCGCTGAGTGCGTTGCGTACCGCGGCGGGGCCGCAGTTCCAGTAGGCGGTCTGCGCCTCGTAGGAGTAGTCGAGGACCTTGGTCGACGGCGGCTTCGGCTTCGCCTTCGCGGTCTTCGTGACGTCCGGGTCCGGCTTGGCCGAGCTGGGCTTCGCCGAGGGCGACGCGCTGGGCGAAGCGGTCGGGGACGGGGCGGCGACCCGGGCTTCGCTCCGGGTGGCGACGTCACCGAGGCGCGGGGCCAGTTGGGCGACGGCGGCGGTGGTCTCCTGCCGGACGGGCGCGTCGTTGGTGCTGGCCAGGGCCGCGCTGGCGCCGCCGGCCAGCACGAGGGCCGCGGCGGAGCCGGCGACGATCTGGTACGGGCGCTCGCTCGCGAGGCGCCGCAGCTGACGCTTCAGGTGGTGCTTCACGTGTTCCTCCACGGGGGGCCGGAGCGGCACACGTCGACCCGACGCGCGGAGGAGCTCACGCGCGTTGCTGGGGCGGGTGGCCGCGGGAAAAGAGCGCCCGGCGGGCCGGGCTGCGGGGGTCGGTTACCGGAACTCGCCGGTCAGGCGAGCGCCGGCACCGTGGCGCCGTGGAGGCGGGGGGAGGATCGGGGGGTGGTTCGCACGAGGTTGGAACTCCTTCCGTGGCCGCCTACCGGGTTAGCTGACGGATTCGGGCGGGAAGTAGGCCCTACCGCGGGCGTCGGCTCGCGGATTCACCCCGGTGTTGCACTGGGTCCCCGGTTCGTGAGATCACGATTGAGCGGGTCGGCACGGCGTCGCCACTTGCGATCGGAAACCGCACCGGACGCGCTGACACTACCGGTGGGTACTCCGCCTGCCAAGCGCCCCCACCTGCGTAAACGTCAACCACCGTTACCGAGACCGGAACAGCTGGTCACTGACGCGACTCAATGGGACGACCGTTTTAGCGGGAACCGTAGGGGCCACTTTCGGACATCCGGGCGCCGATCGCACGGGAATTGCGGGGCTCGATCACCCGGCCTGATCCGGATGACCGTTTTCCCGGTCGCCGTGACCGGGCTCACCCAAATCGGATAACGATTCAGCCGACCCGCGCCGGCCGCCACCGCGCGGCGGGCACCCCGGCGGCGCCGGCCGCCACCGGGGCGAGGGTCTGGGTCACCGCCTCGGCGGGGCGTACCGGGACCGCCTCGGGCCGGACCGCCTCGGCGGCCGCGTACGCCTCCACGGCCAGCACCCGCGCGGCCTCGGCGGCGAGCTCGGCGTCCCGCCAGGCCCGCCGCTCCCGCTCGGCGACCGCCTGCCAGCGGGCCCGCCCGCCGTCGCGTACCGCCCGGGCCAGGACGATCTCCTGCTCGGCCGGGTGTCGGCGCGGATCCCACCCGTTGCGGCCGGCGAGGACGTCGGCGAGTTGCCGGGCGGTCAGGTCGCCCCGCCAGTGCGCCGTCATGGCGGCGTGGTGCAGCCACCGCTCCCGGGCCGCGTACTCGGCCGGCGTCCGGGGCGTCCGCGGCGCGCGTAGCACCGCCGCCCCCGCCAACCGCCGGGCGGCCGCCTCGGCCTCGTCGTACGCCCGCCAGGCCCGGTCGAGCTCGTCGTGCGCGGTCAGCCACTGTTCGCGCCACCGGCGGGCGGTCTGCGCGGCCCCGGCGGCGGCCACCGCCACCTCCTCGGCGTAGCGGCGTAGGTCGGCGCGGCGGGCCGCCTCCTCGGCGGCCGGGTCGGGGGCGGGATCCGGCGGGGTGTTCGGCTCGGGCCGGGCGACCAGGGCGGCGAGCACGGCCATGGCGAGCACGAGCAGGGCCGACCAGATGGCGGCGGCTGCGGGAATCTCGGTCAGGAAGTGGTGGAGAACGGTCTGCTTCAAGGTCGGCACCTTACGGAACGACGTGGTGGAGAGGTCCGCACGGCCGGCGGGGCGGGGCGCGACCGGTCACGGCTGCCGCCGGGCCGCCGGGCGGGTGCGGGGGTGAGGTTCGGTGGTACGGCGTGGGCGGGCGGGCCCGCCGGGCTCGTCAGCGGGCGGGTGGGGCCCGGGAGCCGACGGTCGCCGGGAGCAGCCCGACCAGGACGCGGTGCCGGTCGGAAGGGGCGACCACGACACCCCGGACCATCGGGTCCAGGACGTCGACCGGGCCGACCTGCCGGTCGCCGGCGGCGACCGCCCGCGTGGCCACCGGACCCACCGCCACGGCACTGTCGGCCTCGGCGGAGCCGGACGCCGTCCACCCGGCCGCCTCGGGCGATCCGGTCCCGATCCGCGCGGCGGGACCGGACGATCCCGCGCCGGCCCGAGCGACCGCGTCGGCGGCCCGGTCGGACCAGCGGATCAGCGCCCGGAGGGCCCGGTCAGCGCCGGTCGACCGGACGTCGCCGAGCTGCCCGGCGCCGAGGGCCGCGCGGTCGACGGCGACCGTGGGGGAAGCCGCGTGCGCCGTCGCGGCCGGGCCGAGGGGCAACGTGGCGGCGCCGAGCGAGCAGGCGACGACCACGGCCAGGCTGGCCAGCATCCGCGCCGTCCAGCGCGCCACCCACCACACGGGACAGGTGAGCGCGATCGGAAGCACGTGCCCAAATTACCGCCGAAACGGCCGTATCGCACCATCGCCGGGCGTGTCGCACCGCCGGTGGACTGGCGCACCGGCCAGGGTGGACAGCGGCCGGCGTACATCGCCTGTCGTGCTCCGGCCCGCTCAGGGCGGGTCGCGCCGCCCGGCGTACTCGATCGACCTGGGCCGCGGGATGCGGACCTCGACCGGTTCGGCGGGGGCGACCGGCGCGCGGTCCCGGCGGCGCGGTCCCAGCCGGCGCATCAGCGGCATCTCCACCCAGCGGTGCAGGGCTGCGGCGAGCAGCAGGTTGACCAGCAGGAAACCGAGCACCGCGAGCGGGCCCCACCAGCCGCGCAGCCCCTCGCCCCAGTGCCCGGTCAGGCGCAGCACCGTCTGCATCACCAGCACGTGCACCAGGTAGAACGCGAACGAGACCTCACCGAGCCAGACCATCGGTCGGGACCGCCACGGGGTGCGCCGCCCGCGCACGTCGGCGTCGGCCGCGGCGGTGATGACCAGGAGGTACGCCACCGCGAGCAGGGCCGCCCAGAGCTCCGCGCGGACCCACTGCGCGGCGACCACCCAGGTGGCGACGAAGAGCACGGTGGCCGGGATCAGCCCGGGACCCCGCCAGCGGCCCCGGCGCATCAGCTCGGCCGCCGCCACGCCCATCCAGAACTCTAGCGACCGCACCACCGGGAAGACCTGGGCGAACCACCAGCGGCTCTCCTCGGGCACCAGGCGCTGGCCGGGCCAGAGGGCCAGGATGAGCAGCGGCGCGGCGACCACCACCGCCCAGAGCAGGCCCGGGCGGGCGCGGCGCAGCGCCGGCAGCACCCACGGCAGGCACAGATAGAACGCGAGCTCGCAGGATAGCGACCAGCTGACCGTGTTGACGCTGTAGAAGTAGCCGGGGGTGGGATTCCACGCCTGGGTCAGGGTGAGGTTGCCCAGCGCGGCCCAGGGGGCGACCGGGTCGGCGAACCAGAACGCGACCAGCAGCGCCGCCACGAACGTGACCAGGTGGTTCGGGTAGATCTTGGCCAGCCGGCGGCGCAGGAAGGTACGCCGGGGCTCACCGTCCCGGTAGGACCAGACCAGCACGAATCCACTGAGGATGAAGAAGAACTCCACACCGGACAGACCGAGCGTGAAGAGCCAGTCCACCACGGCCTTGTAGTCGGGCTCGGCGACGATCCGCATGGTCCCGGCGTGGAAGCCGAAGACCAGCAGGGCGGCGATCCAGCGCAACCCGGTCAGCGACGGCAGCCGGACGGCGCGGACGCTGGTCGGCGCGCTGGTCATGCCGGCAGCCCGACCGTCAGCAGGATCACCAGCATGCGTCTCCCCCTCCGGCGGTCGGCGACGGGCGGCACCGGGACCACCCGGGGCGGCGCTCCACCGCGACGCCGCCGCCGGGCACCCTACCCGCCGAGGCCCCGGACCGCCGCCCGCGCCGTCGCGCCGCCCGGTCATCGGGACGCTCCGACCTCGCGTGTCGCCCGGTCATCGGCGCCCTCCGGCGTCGCGTGTCCGGCCATCGGGACGCTCTGGCGTTGCGCATCGCGTCGTCGTACGCCTGTTCGAGAAGGAGGTAGGATCGGCGGCGTGTCCGACGTCGCGTACCAGCCCTCGATGCTCGACTTCGCCGAGCAGGGGCCGACCCTGGGCCCGCTCGCCGGCCAGTTGCGCCGGCACGAGCTGAGCCGGGGAGCCTGGGTCGACCACCTGCCGGGCTGGGTGCGGGGCTCCGACGGGGTGCTCGACACGTTGCTGCGCGACGTGCCGTGGCGGGCCGAGCGCCGCACCATGTACGAGAGCGAGGTCGACGTCCCCCGCCTGCTCTGCTGGTACGCCGCCGGCCGGCCGCTGCCCCATCCGGTGCTCACCGCGGCACGCGAAGCGCTGACCCGGCACTACGCGGCCGAGTTGGGCGAGCCCTTCGTCACCGCCGGCATGTGCCTCTACCGGGACGGCCGGGACAGTGTGGCCTGGCACGGCGACACCCTGGGCCGCTCGGCGCACGGCGACACCCTGGTGGCCATCGTGTCCTTCGGCTCGCCGCGCCCGCTGCTGCTGCGCCCCCGGGGTGGCGGCGCGAGCCTGCGCTTCCCGCTCGGCCACGGCGACCTGGTGGTGATGGGTGGGTCGTGCCAGCGCACCTGGGAGCACGCCATCCCGAAGACCGCCCGCGCGGTCGGCCCCCGGGTCAGCGTCCAGTTCCGCCCCGCCGGCGTGGCCTGACGGCCGCCCCGCCGCCCCGCCGGACGCCACCGGACGGATCGGCCGCCTCGGCCAACGTTCGTGGTCCGGGATCCGGCCGACCGCGCCCGGACGCGGATCGGTGACGTGCTAGAAACGACTCTCAGGGTCGATCACGCCCCCGTCACCTGACGACGCGAAGGGCGCAGCATGTCCCAGTCCCCCACCGAGCCGCGATCCCGCTGGTCCCCGTGGCGCCTGCACGGCGACGGCCGCTCCGTCCGCCCCGGCGACGTGGTGCATCCCGACGAGCGGCTCTCCTGGCCGCGTACCGTCGGCGTCGGCGTGCAGCACGTCGTCGCGATGTTCGGCGCCACCTTCACCGTGCCGCTGATCACCGGCTTCCCGCCGGCCACCACGCTCTTCTTCTCCGGGCTGGGCACGCTGCTGTTCCTGCTGATCACCGGCAACCGGCTGCCGTCGTACCTGGGCTCGTCGTTCGCGTTCATCGCCCCGGTGCTGGCCGCCAAGACCGGCGGTGGCATCCCGGCCGCGCTCGGCGGGATCGTGGTGGTCGGCGCGGTGCTGGCCCTGGTCGGCGCGGTGGTGCAGTGGGCCGGCGCGCGGTGGATCGACGCGTTCATGCCGCCCGTGGTCACCGGCGCGATCGTCGCCCTGATCGGGCTCAACCTCGCCCCGGTCGCCTGGGACGGCGGGGGCAGCGGCACGGGCGTGAAGGCGCAGCCGCTGATCGCGGTGGTCACCCTGGTCGCGATCCTGGTCGCCACGGTGGTGTTCCGCGGCTTCCTGGCCCGGCTCTCCATCCTGCTCGGCGTGGTGGTCGGTTGGGTGCTCGCCGCCGTGCTCGGCGAACTCGACCCGAAGGCGGTCACCGGCCTGAAGGAGGCCGCCTGGGTGGGGCTGCCGCAGTTCCACGCCCCGAACTTCAGCGTGCGGGCGGTGGTGCTGGTCATCCCGGTGATCCTGGTGCTGATCGCGGAGAACGCCGGGCACGTCAAGGCGGTCGCCGCGATGACCGGCCGCAACCTCGACCGGGACATGGGCCGGGCGTTCCTGGGTGACGGCATCGCCACCGTGCTGGCCGGCTCGGGCGGCGGCTCCGGCACCACCACGTACGCGGAGAACATCGGCGTGATGGCGGCGACCCGGGTCTACTCGACCGCCGCCTACTGGGTGGCCGGCGTGGCGGCGGTGCTGCTCGGGCTGAGCCCGAAGTTCGGCGCCCTCATCCTCACCGTGCCGGCCGGTGTGCTGGGTGGGGCGACCACCGCCCTCTACGGCCTGATCGCCATCCTCGGCGCGCGGATCTGGATCGAGAACCGGGTCGACTTCCATGACCCTGTCAACCTGATGACCGCCGCCGTGGCGGTGATCGTCGGCGCGGCCAACTACACGATCACCGCCGGCGACCTGTCGTTCAACGGCATCGCCCTGGGCACCGCCGCCGCCCTGATCATCTACCACGGCATGCGCCTCATCGCCCGCCTCCGCGGCACCACGGCGGCGTCCCGCCGCGGCCCCGAACCCGAACTCTGACCCCACCCCGCCTCCGCCCCGCCTCGCCGGACTCGCCGGACTCGGGCCCGGTGATCATGAAGTTAGCGGTGACGAAACGGACATTCCGTGCGGCCAACTTCATGATCAACTCCGCCCGGCGGGCGGGGCAGGTGGGCGGGTAGGCGGGACGGGAAACGCTGCGGGGCCGGCGGCTCACGCCGCCGGCCCCGCATGGCGTGGGTCAGTCGCGTTCGATCTGGTGGCCGACGACGGTGGGGCCGAGCATGACGGCGAACCCCGAACCGTCGCGGCGGGGATCCGCCGGCGGCAGTTCCACCGGATCGCCGTTCGCGGTCGCGCCGACCGGGCGCGGGCCCACCCAGGCCACCGCCAGGTCCACCTCACCCTTGAGGAACCGCTGCGCGCGCACCCCGCCGGTCGCCCGCCCCTTCGCCGGGTACGCCTTGAACGGCGTCACCTTGACCGTGGCGCCGGTCGAGGTGACCACCATCGGCTCCCCGTGCCCTGGGTCGTCGGTGCGGACCGCGCTGAAGAAGACCACGTGCGCCCCGGCCGACAGGTTGATGCCGGCCATGCCGCCGCCCTTGACGCCCTGCGGCCGCACCAGCGATGCCGCGAAGCGCAGCAGCGACGCCTCCGAGGAGATGAACGTCAGGGCCTCGGTGCCGTCGGTGAGCCAGGTCGCCCCGACCACCTCGTCGCCGTCGCGCAGCGAGATCACCTCGAACTCGTCCGAGCGCACCGGCCACTCGGGCGCGCAGACCTTGACCACGCCCTGCCGGGTGCCCAGCGCCAGACCGGGCGAGCCCTCGGCGGTCGGGCCGAGCGGCGCCAGCCCCACCACGGTCTCCCCGGGCTCCAGCGGCACCAGCTCGGCCGCCGACATGCCGCCGCGCAGCGACACCGTGCCGGACTGCTCGGGCAGCACCGGCAGCGGCAGTACGTCGATCTTGAAAGCCCGCCCGGCGCTGGTGACCAGCAGCACCCGGCCCCGCGCCGTGGTGTGGACGACCGCGCGTACCGCGTCGTGCTTGACCCGGCCGCTGCGCCGGCGCCCCTCAGCGGCCTCCTCCGACTCGGCCGCGGTCCGGGCGACCAGCCCGGTGGCGGAGAGGATCACCTGGCACGGGTCGTCGGCGACCTCCAGCGGCCCGGCCGGTACGGAAGCCGCGAGGACCTCCTTGAGGTCCCCGTCGACCAGGGTGGTACGGCGCTCGGCGCCGAACTGCTTGACCACGGCCGCCAGCTCGTCGGAGACCAGCTTGCGCAGCACTTTCGGGTCGTCGAGGATCCGCGACAGGTCGGCGATCTCGGCGCGCAGCTTCTCCTGCTCGGCCTCCAGCTCCAGCCGGTCGTACTTGGTCAGCCGACGCAACGGAGTGTCCAGGATGTAGGTCGCCTGGATCTCGGAGAGCTTGAACTTCTGCATCAGGCCGTCCTTGGCGGCCTGGGCGTCCTCGCTGGCCCGGATCAGCTTGACCACCTTGTCGATGTCGAGCAGGGCGATCAGCAGACCGTCGACCAGGTGCAGCCGCTCCTCCCGCTTGCGCTTGCGGTACGAGCTGCGCCGGGTGACCACCTCGTAGCGGTGGGCGAGGAAGACCTCCAGCAGCTGCTTGAGCCCCAGGGTCTGCGGCTGACCGTCCACCAGGACCAGGTTGTTGATCCCGAAGGACTGCTCCAGCGGGGTGAGCCGGTAGAGGTCGGCCAGCAGTGCCTGCGGGTTGACCCCGACCTTGCACTCGATGACCAGCCGGGTGCCGTTCTCCCGGTCGGTGAGGTCCTTGACGTCGGCGATGCCGGTCAGCCGCTTGGTCTTGTTGACCTCGTTGGTGATGGCCGCGATGACCTTCTCCGCGCCGATGCCGTACGGCAGCTCGGTGACCGTGATGGCCTGCCGGCCGCGGCTGCCCTCCAGGGGGCCGATCTGCACCCGGCCGCGCATCCGCACCACGCCCCGGCCGGTCTCGTACGCCCGGCGCACCTCGTCCAGGCCGAGCAGCAGCCCGCCGGTGGGCAGGTCAGGGCCGGGGACGAACTCCATGAGCTTGTCCAGCGTGGCGTCCGGGTGGTTGATCAGCCAGCGGGCGGCCTGGACCACCTCGCCGAGGTTGTGCGGGATCATGTTGGTGGCCATCCCGACCGCGATCCCGGACGCGCCGTTGACCAGCAGGTTGGGGAAGGCGGCCGGGAGCACGGTGGGCTGGGTGAGCGAGCCGTCGTAGTTGGGCTCGAGGCCGACGGTGTCCTCGCCCAGCTCGCCGACGAGCAGCATCGCCTCCCGGGACATCCGGGCCTCGGTGTAGCGGGCGGCGGCCGGGCCGTCGTCCGGCGAGCCGAAGTTGCCGTGCCCGTCGATCAGCGGCACGTTGAGCGAGAAGTCCTGGGCGAGGCGGACCATCGCGTCGTAGATCGCGGCGTCGCCGTGCGGGTGGTACTTACCCATCACGTCACCGACGATCCGGGCCGACTTCACGTGCCCCCGGTCGGGGCGGTGGCCCTGCTCGTACATCGACCAGAGGATGCGCCGGTGCACCGGCTTGAGGCCGTCCCGCGCGTCCGGCAGGGCGCGGGAGTGGATGACCGAGAAGGCGTACTCCAAGTAGGAGTCGGAGACCTCGGTGACCAGTGGGTTGTCGAAGACCCGCGCGCCGGCCTGGTCGAACGCGGACAGGTCGGCGCGGGCGCGGTCGTCCCTACGGCGTGCCATGGTTCAGCTTTCCTTCCGAAACGAACCCGGTGGTCAGGCGTCGATGGCTTCGCGGTCGACCCGGTCGGCCGAGTCGATCAGCCAGTTGCGGCGGGGTTCGACCTTCTCCCCCATGAGCAGTTCGAGGATCTGCTCGGCGGCCTCGACGTCGTCGAGGGTGATCCGGCGGACCGCCCGGGTGGCCGGGTTCATGGTGGTCTCCCAGAGCTCGTCGGCGTCCATCTCGCCGAGGCCCTTGAAGCGCGGGATCGGGGTGACGATCTGCTTGCCGGCCTTTTCCAGCTTGCGGACCGTCGCCTCCATCTCGGCCTGGGTGTAGGTGTAGATGGTCTGCGGGTTGCGCCCCTTGGTGGTGATCTTGTGCAGGGGCGGCATCGCCGCGTAGAGCCGGCCGGCCTCGATCAGCGGCCGCATGTACCGGGCGAAGAGCGTGATCAGCAGGGTACGGATGTGCGCGCCGTCGACGTCCGCGTCGGCCATGATGAGCACCCGCCCGTAGCGCATCGCCGACAGGTCGAAGGTACGCCCGGAGCCGGCGCCGAGCACCTGCACGATCGCCGCGCACTCGGCGTTGTCCAGCACCTGCTGGAGGTTGGCCTTCTGCACGTTGAGGATCTTGCCGCGGATGGGCAGCAGCGCCTGGTATTCGGAGGAGCGGGCCATCCGGCTGGTGCCGAGGGCGCTGTCGCCCTCCACGATGAACAGCTCGCTGCGGTCCACCCCGGTGGCCCGGCAGTCGACCAGCTTCGCCGGCATCGACGCGCCCTCCAGCGCGGTCTTGCGCCGGGCGGCGTCCTTCTGCTGCTTCTGGGTGAGCCGGACCCGGGCCGCGTCGACGATCTTCTGCAGCACCGTACGGGCCTCGGCCTTGGTCTTCCGGTCCTCCAGCCAGGCCTTGAGGTGCTGCTCGACCAGGCCCTGGAGCACCTTGGTGATGCCGGCGGTGGAGAGCTCGTCCTTGGTCTGCGAGGTGAACTGCGGCTCCGGGATCCGCACGTGCACCACCGCGGTCATACCCTCCAGGACGTCGTCCAGGGTGGGCGCGTCCTCCTTGGGCTTGAGCAGGCCGCGGGTGTTGCGGGCGGCCTCAGCGAGGGTACGCACCAGGGCGCGCTCGAAGCCCTTGCGGTGGGTGCCGCCGTGCGCGTTGCGGATGGTGTTGGTGAAGCACTCGACGGTGCGGTCGTAGCCGGTGCCCCAGCGGAACGCGACCTCGACCTCGGCCCGGCGCTGCACGTTGGACTGCATCACGCCGTTGGCGTCGGCGGCGTTCTCCCGGTAGGTCCCCTCGCCGGTGACCAGCAGCGTGCCGGAGACGGCGCGGTCACCGGCCGGGGCCAGGTATTCCACCATGTCGGTGAGGCCGTTGGGGAAGTGGAAGTTCTCCTCGACGACCTCCTCCCCCGTCTCGTCGCGCAACCGGTACGCCACGCCGGGGACGAGGAAGGCAGTGTTGCGCAGCTTGAGCCGGACCGCCTCGGTGTCGAGCTTCGCCCCGGTCTCGAAGTAACGCGGGTCGTGCCACCAGCGGATCGAGGTGCCGGTCGGCTGGCGGCGCTTCATGGCACCGACGATCTGCAGCCCGGGGCCGGGGGTGAACGGCGCGTCCGGGCCGTCCCCGTCGAAGATCCCGGGTACGCCGTGCCGGAACGACATCGAGTGGACCTTGCCGCCGCGGCGGACCGTGACGTCGAACCGCCGGGAGAGCGCGTTGACCGCGGAGGCGCCGACTCCGTGCAGGCCACCGGAGGTCTTGTAGCCCGAGCCACCGAACTTGCCGCCCGCGTGCAGCCGGGTCAACACCAGCTCCACACCGGAGATGCCGGACTTGGCGTGCACGTCGGTGGGGATGCCCCGGCCGTCGTCGTCGACCTGCACCGAGCCGTCGGCGTGCAGGATCACGTCGACCTTCGTGGCGTGGCCCCCGACACCCTCGTCGGTGGAGTTGTCGAGGATCTCGTTGACGAGGTGACCCACGCCACGGCTGTCGGTCGAGCCGATGTACATGCCGGGGCGCTTGCGGACGGCGTCCAGCCCCTCGAGGTGCGTCAGGTCGTCGGCCCCGTACAGGGTCTCAGGCTGTGCGGTCAACTGGTCGTACTCCCAGGTCTCGGCGGTGTGGTGCCGCTCGCCGGCTTGATCGCCTCGCGCGGCGCGCCGCAGCGAGCCTAGCCCGGCGATCCGACAGAGCCGTGGCACCGGGTGGGTGCGGCGTCCGGTTAGGGTGCGTCCGGGGTCTGTGCCCCCGCCCGGTCATGGGCGTCCGGAGGCGAGGAGGCGTCCGTGCAGCACAACCATCCGACCCGCCGGTTGTCTTCCCGCGTGACCGTTGAGGGCGATCCGACCGGCTGGTTCGAGCGGCTCTACGCCGAGGCCGAACGGGGCGAGGCGGTCGTGCCGTGGGACCTGGACCGGCCGCATTCCCTGTTCAGTGAATGGACCGGCCGGACCTGCCCGGACGGGTCCGGCCGATCTGCCCTGGTCGTCGGCTGCGGCTTCGGCCGGGACGCCGAGCACCTGGCCGGCCTGGGCTTCGCCACCGTGGCCTTCGACATCTCGGCGACGGCGGTCCGGGCCGCCCGGGAACGCCACCCCGACTCTCCGGTCCGGTACGAGACGGCCGATCTGCTCGACCCGCCGCCCGGCTGGCTGGACGGGTTCGACCTGGTGCTGGAGAGCATGAACGTGCAGGCGCTCCCGGTCGAGCTGCGACAGCGGGCGATCCCGGCGGTCGGCCGGCTGGTCGCGCCGGGCGGGACGCTGCTGGTAATCGCCATCGGCCGGCGGGACGACGAGGAGGTCGAGGGTCCGCCCTGGCCGCTGACCCGGGCCGAGATCGACGGCTTCGCGGCCGGGCCGCTGGCCCCGGCACGGGTCGAGGAGATCGTCGCACCGGACGGCACGCTCCGCTGGCGCGCCGAGTTCCGTCGAGACGCCTGACCCCTGGAGACGGTGGACCGCTCGGGCGGGCCCGGCGATGGCCTATGACCCGAGGCTCGCGCCGCGGGCCGGCGGCGCCCCGAGGCTGAGCAGGATCCGGCCGGTGGGGCCGTCCACGAGGTCGCCGAGGCGTACCTCCTCGAGCACGGCGAGGAAGGCGGCCTGGGCCCGGCGCAGTTCGCCACGGAGCCGGCAGCCGGCGACCAGCGGGCAGGCCGACTGCTCGCAGGAGACCACCTCGCCGTCCCCCTCGAAGGCCCGAACCACCCGCCCGACGGTCAGCTCGCCGGCGTGCTCGGCGAAGGCCACCCCGCCGGAGCGGCCTCGGATGGTCACCAGCACACCCAGCCGCTGCAACCGCTGCACGACCTTGGCGACGTGGCTGCGGGGCAGCGCGAGCTGGGTGGCGAGCTCCTCCACGGTCGTCCGGGCCGGAGACGCGGCGGTGAACATGGCGATCCGCAGAGCCATGTCCGTAGCCCGGTTGAGCTTCACCCCTCGACCGTAGCCAGCGGCGGGGCGGCGCAACACGGGCCGACCGGCCGGACCTGGTTGGGTGACCTGGATCATTCCCCGACCGGGACCTTCGACCCTGAAGCGGAATCTCAGATTCCTGTTCAGTGGGCTCGACCCGTTCCCCGTCTCAAGGAGTAGTAGTGCTCTCGGAATCCTCAGCAGCGGTGGTGGCGGCTACCCTGCCCGCCGTGCAGGCCCATGGTGAGGCGATCACCGGCCGGTTCTACCAGCGGATGTTCGACGCCCACCCGGAGCTGCTGGACATCTTCAACCGGGGCAACCAGGCCACCGGACAGCAGAAGGCCGCGCTCGCCGCAGCCGTGGTCGCGTACGCCGAGCACCTGATCGGCGGCAGCACGGTGTCGTGGGGGCCGATCATGGACCGGATCGCGCACAAGCACGCCGCGCTCGGCATCGCCGCCACCCAGTACCCGATCGTCGGGCGGCACCTACTCGCCGCGGTCGGCGAGGTGCTCGGCGACGCGGTCACCCCCGAGGTCGTGGCCGCCTGGGACGAGGTCTACTGGCTGCTGGCCTGCGAGCTGATCGCCCGGGAGGCGCGGCTCTACACGGTCGCCGGGGTGGCGGAGCACGGCTCCGTGTGGCGGCCGTGGCGGGTGGCGGAGAAGACCCGGGAGACCGCGGACGTGGTCTCGTTCACCCTGGTCCCGGCCGACGGCGGCCCGGTGCCCGGCTTCGCCCCGGGCCAGTACGTGTCGGTCGCGGTCGACCTCGACGGTGGCCGGGGCCAGCAGATCCGGCAGTACAGCCTCTCCGGCCGCACCGGCGCCGACCACTGGCGGATCACGGTAAAGCGAGTGCTCGGCACCGCCGGCGCGCCCGACGGCATGGTGACCAGCCACCTGCACGAGCGGGTGGAGGAGGGCGACATTCTCCGGCTGAGCCCGCCGTTCGGCGAGGTCAGCGCGATCGGCGACGACGCTCCGCTGCTGCTGGTCAGCGCCGGCATCGGCCTCACTCCGGCGATGGCCGCCCTGGCGCACCTGGCCGCCACCGCGCCCGAGCGCGAGGTGGCGCTGGTGCACGCCGACCGGGCCGGCGCCGCGCACGCGTTGCGCCACGAACTGCCCGGGCTCCAGGAGCAGCTGCCGAACCTGTCGGTGCGCCTGTGGTACGAGGACGCCGCCGACGGCGAGCTGGCCGGGCTGAAGGCGGAGGTCGCCAGCGGGCTCGTCGACCCGACGCGGATTCCGCTGGCTCCCGGGGCGTACGTGCATCTCTGCGGGCCGGTGCCGTTCATGACCCTGGTCCGCGGCGGGCTGCTGCGCCGGGGCGTGCCGGCGGAGCGGATCGCGTACGAGGTGTTCGGCCCGGGCATGCTGCAGGGCTGAGCGGGGCCGGTGCCGGGCAGTGCCCGATACCGGCCCTCGCCGACGCCCGGCCTGCCGGCCGTCAGGCCCAGTGCCCGACCACCGCGGCGAACACCAGCAGCGAGCCGACCAGCTCGATCAGCCCGACCCGGACCGGGGCGAGCCGCCGGCCGGGCAACAGCACCGCGCGGAGCAGCAGCAGCGCGAAGACTCCCGCCACCGCCGGCCCCCACCAAGCCGCCGCCACGACGAGCGCGGCGAGGTGGTACGCCCCGGAAGCCCACCGGTAGCCGACACTCCCCCGCTCGCGGATCATCGTCTTGACGTAGAGCACCGTGCCGACCAGGTAGGCGGCGACCGCGCCCGCCACCCCGGCCAGCCCGGCGGGCGGGACCCCGGCGACGGTGGCCACCACGAACACCATCAGCACGCTCTGCGCCACCGAGGCGAGGTCGTTGAGCAGGGCCCGCTCGCGACGCCGCCGGGCGTGCCCGGCGTTGACGGCGGCGAGCAGGGCGTAGAGCGGTGCGTAGCCGAGGACCTCGGGCCGGGCGAGGAGCACCGGCGTGACCAGCAGCGCGGCCGCGGCGCCGTAGAGCAGCAGCTGCGGGCGTACCCGGTCGGTTCGGCCGGTCTTCACGGCCAGCAGGGCGTAGTAGGAGAAGAGGTAGCCGGCCAGCCAGGCGCCGAGCAGCGGCAGGTGGGGCCACCGGAGGCCGGTGACGCAGACCGCCGTGGCGTACGGGAGGAGCAGCATCGGCCAGGCGCCGTGCTGCGGCGGCAGCCAGCGGTGCCGGCGACCCCGCTGCCGGCCGGCGACCTCTGACCCGGCGGTGGTGCGGGGCGTGGCGCGGCGCTCCCCGGTCAGCGCGGACGGCGATGGCGTGGACACGGTTGGTCACCTCCGGAGGTCGACTCGAGCGAGGTGGGTCATAAAACCGGAGCCGGCCGCACCTCTTTGCCCAGCTTCGTCGCTTCCGGCCCCGCCGACCAGGGACTTTGGTCACTGATCCGAGTCTCCACAGGCGACATCGAGCTCCTCGGGAGAAGTCGATGATCTACAGGTTAGGCGGTGTTCGCGGGGGTAGGGGATTCCCATGCGCGTCCTCGGAATCAACTCGATCTTCCACGATCCCGCGGCTGCCCTCGTGGTCGACGGCCGGGTGGTGGCCGCCGCCGAAGAGGAGCGGTTCAGCCGCCGCAAGCACGGCAAGCGCCCGGTGCCCTTCGCCGCCTGGGAGCTGCCGGAGTTGTCCGCCGCCTGGTGTCTGACCAGCGCCGGGATCGACGTCGACAGTCTCGACGCGGTCGCGTACTCCTTCGACCCCGGCCTCAGCCGCGACGCCGCCGAGCTGGGCCTCGACGACCCGTGGGACTGGCTGCGGGTCGACTACGCCGCGCGGGCGCCGCAGTTCCTCGCCGCCGCGCTGCCCGGGCTCGACCCGGAGAAGGTGCGGTTCGTGCCGCACCACGTGGCGCACGCCGCGTCCGCCGGCCTGGCCGCGCCACCGGCCGGCGACGACACCGCGGTGCTGGTGCTCGACGGGCGCGGCGAGGTGGCCAGCCACCTAGCCGGCGTCTACCGGGATGGCCGGTTGTCCCCCCTGTACGCGCAGCAGCTGCCGCACTCGCTCGGCCTGCTGTACGAGGACCTGACCCGGCACCTCGGTTTCCTGCACTCCAGCGACGAGTACAAGGTGATGGCGCTCGCCTCCTACGGCCGGCCGAGGCACCTGGGCATGCTCCGCGAGCTGGTCCGGGTCACCGACGACGGTGGCTTCCGGATCGACCGGATCGACTGGGCCAGCATGGCCAAGGCGCGCACCGCCGACGGCGAGATGACCGACGAGCACGCCGACCTGGCGTCCAGCGTGCAGGCCCGGCTGGAGGAGGTCGTCCTCGACCTGTCCCGCTGGCTGTACGACGCCTCCGGCGGCGCCGCCACACTGGCCATGGCCGGCGGGGTGGCGCTGAACTGCGTGGCCAACGCCCGGGTCGCCGCCGAGGGGCCGTACCGCGACGTCTGGGTGCAGCCGGCGGCCGGCGACGCGGGCACCGCGCTGGGCGCGGCCCTGCACGTGGCCGGCGAGCTGGGCGACCGGTCCACCCCGATGGCCGGGGCGGACCTGGGCCGCGGCTGGTCGGACGACGAGCTGGAGGCGGAGCTGCGCCGGGCGGCGCTGCCGTACACCCGGCCGGCATCGATCGCCGCGGAGGCGGCCCGGGTGCTCGCCGACAACGGCATCGTCGCCTGGCACCAGGGGCGCAGCGAGTACGGCCCGCGGGCGCTGGGCCACCGGTCGCTGCTCGCCCACCCCGGCGACCCGGACACCACCCGGCGGATGAACGACGTCAAGGGCCGGGAGCAGTTTCGCCCGATCGCCCCGATGGTCCGCGCGGAACGCTTCGCGGAGATCTTCGAGGGCATCTACCCCAGCCCGTACATGCTCTTCGTGCACCGGGTGAAGCCGCCGTGGCGGGACCGCATCCCCGCAGTCACCCACGTCGACGGCACCGCCCGGGTGCAGACCGTGCACGCCGACACCGAGCCGCTGGTGGCCGAGCTGCTGGCCGAGTTCGAACGGCGCACCGGGCTGCCGGTGGTGGTCAACACCTCGCTGAACACCGCCGGACGGCCGATGGTGGACACCCCACGGGAGGCGATGGAGCTGTTCGGCTCCGCGCCGGTGGACCTGCTCGCCCTCGGCCCGTTCGCGGTGCACCGCCGGGCGCTGGGCGGTGGCCGGTGATCAGCGTGGTGGTGCCCACGCTCGGCCGGCCGAGCCTGGCCGTGCTGCTGGACACCCTCGCCGGTCAGCTCGCCGACCTGCCCGAGCCCGAACTGCTGCTGGTCGACGACCGGTGCGACGAGACCGGGGAGCTGGCGGTGCCGGGGGCGCTCGCGGCGTACACGAAGGTGCTGACCGGTCGCGGCGTGGGCCCGGCGGCGGCCCGCAACCTAGGGTGGCGGGCGGCCCGCGGCGAGTGGGTGGTCTTCCTGGACGACGACGTGGTGCCGGCGCCGGACTGGGCCCGGCGGCTGCGCGTCGACCTCGCCGTGCCCGGCGCCGTCGGCGGCGTGCAGGGCGTGCTGACCGTGCCGCTGCCGGCGGACCGCCGCCCCACCGACTGGGAACGCGGTACCGCCGGCCTGGCCGAGGGCCGGTGGATCACCGCGGACATGGCCTACCGCCGGGCGGCCCTCGCGGCCGTCGGCGGGTTCGACGAGCGCTTCCCCCGGGCCTACCGGGAGGACGCCGAGCTGGCCCACCGGGTCCGGCTCGCCGGCTGGCACCTGGTGCGCGGCCAACGCCGGGTGAGCCATCCGGTACGTCCCGAGGGCCGCTGGGTGAGCCTGCGCACCCAGCGCGGCAACGCCGACGACGCGCTGCTGCGCCGGCTGTACGGCCCGAACTGGCGGACCGAGCTGGACCTGCCCCCGGGCCGGCGTCCCGGGCACGCTGCGGTCGCCACGGCCGGCGCGGTCGCGCTGGCCGCCACCGTGCTGCGTGCCGTGGCCCGCCCCGGCGCCCGGCGGCGGGGCCTCGGGATGGCCGCCGTCGTCGCGGGGCTGGGCTGGGCGGCCGGCACCGCCGAGTTCGCCCGGGTCCGCATCGCGCCCGGCCCGCACACCCGCGACGAGGTCGTCACCATGGTGGCGACCAGCGCGCTCATCCCGCCGCTCGCGGTCGTCCACTGGGTACGCGGCTGGTGGCGCGCCCGCTCGGTGCTCGCCGGCGGGGTCGTCACGGCGGACGGCCCCGGGGCGGGACGATGATGTCCTCCTCGATTGCCCGGGGCCGCTGGTCCGACCTGACGCCGTCCGGTCCCGCCCTGTTCGACGCGGTGCTGCTGGACCGGGACGGCACGCTCATCGAGGACGTGCCCTACAACGGTGACCCGGAGAAGGTCCGCCCGGTGCCCGGTGCGCGGGAGGCGCTGGACCGGCTGCGTACGGCCGGGCTGCGTCTGGCCGTGGTCACCAACCAGTCCGGCCTGGCCCGCGGCTGCTTCACCGAGCGACAGCTGCGCACCGTCCACGCGCGGGTCGAGGAGCTGCTCGGGCCGTTCGACGACTGGCAGGTGTGCCCGCACGACGACACCGACGGCTGCGCCTGCCGCAAGCCGGCACCGGGCCTGGTGCACGCCGCCGCCCGGGCGCTCGGCACCACACCGGCCCGGTGCGCGCTGGTCGGCGACATCGGCCGGGACATGACGGCCGCGCTCGCCGCCGGGGCCACCGGCGTCCTGGTCCCCACCCCGGTCACCCGCCCGGAGGAGGTCGCCGAGGCGCCGACCGTCGCTCGGGACCTGCCCGCCGCGGTGGACGAGATCCTGCGCCGGATGCGGGCGGTCCGGCCGGTCGTGCCCCGCGCCGGGCGGGCCGGCACGGTCCTCGTGGTGCGCAGCGACTCGGCGGGCGACGTGCTGGTCACCGGGCCGGGCATCCGCGCCGTCGCCGCCGGAGCGGACCGGGTCGTGCTGCTCTGCGGGCCACGCGGCCGAGCCGCCGCCGAACTGCTGCCCGGCATCGACGAGATCATCGAATGGCCACTGCCCTGGATCGACGGCAACCCCGAGCCGGTCGACCCGCAGGACATGCGGCGACTGATCACCCGCCTCGCCGCCGTCGCCGCCCACGAG
>NZ_JBUEGB010000017.1:0-150502 GCF_054963695.1 Micromonospora sp. RTBAU3-60
ACATCCGAACCACTCAGCAATGAGTAACGAGTAGGAAGCAGTCGTCGAGTGCCGGGACCGAGATTTCGGCGCCTGGTCCGCGTCCTCGCCCTGCTGCGGTGCGACCCTGGCCGGACTCCGGTCGGTTCCGGCCCGGGCGGGCCTCTCGTGGCGGCCGCCGGTGTCGCACGGGAACCAGGCTGCCCGGCCACCCTCGAAGCGGGATCGACCGTGGCTCGACGGCGGCGGCCCGGCGGCGGACCTCGGCCCGGCCGCCCGCCCTGTTCGGCCCGGCCGCCCGCGGCCTGACCGGCGGCTCGAGCCGGCTGCTAGCCGTCCCCGACCTCGATCCGAGCCCACCCCGAGCCGGGTGGCCGACCGTGGGCGGCGTTCCCATCCGCCCGCCGCGTGCCTGACGTGAGCCGCCGGGCCTTCATCGAGCCGGACCGGGAGTAGCAGAGATGTTCCAGTGCGGAAGTGATAACCATGAGCCGTGAGGCGCTGCTGGCGCGCCTGGCCATGGTCGGGCGGGCGATGCCCCGCACCCCGGTGGTGCAGCTGCGTCACGACCGGCTGGACCTGTTCGCCAAGCTGGAGTACGTCAATCCGAACGGCAGCTCCAAGGACCGCTCGGCGTACTGGATCCTGCGGCGGGCCGTCGAGCGCGGCGACGTCACCGAGCGGACCACCATCGTGGAGTCCTCGTCGGGCAACTTCGCCATTTCGCTCGCGTCGTTCTGCCGCTGGATCGGGTTGACCTTCGTCCCGGTGATCGATCCGAACGTCAACGCCAGCACGGAGGCGTACCTGCGCCGGCTGTGCGACCGGGTCGAGAAGGTCACCGAGCCGGACGGGACGGGCGGTTACCTGTCCACCCGGCTGCGGCGGGTGGAGGAGCTGCGGGCGGAGCTGCCCTCGGTCTACTGGCCCAACCAGTACGCGAACCTGGACGCCGTCGAGGCGCACGACCGGCTCACCGGCGCGGAACTGTGCGCGGATCTGCCCCGCATCGACTACCTGTTCGTCGGGGTGAGCACCGGCGGCACCATCGGCGGGCTGTCCACCCGGCTCAAGCGGCTGCACCCGGACGCCTGGGTGGTCGCCGTCGACGCCGAGGGGTCGGTCATCTTCGGTGGCCCGCCGGCCAAGCGGCGCCTGCCCGGGCTCGGCTCCAGCATCGTGCCGCCGCTGGTGGGCAAGGCCAGCATCGACGACGTGGTGATCGTGCCCGAGGTGGACGCGGTGCGCGGCTGCCACGAGCTGTTTGAGCGGCACGGGCTGTACACCGGCGGGTCGACCGGCAGCGTCTACAGCGCGATCGAGCGGTACTTCGCCGACCACCGGGGGCCGCGCCCGACCGTCGCCTTCCTGTGTGCCGACCGAGGCACCGGTTACGCCGACACCGTGTACGACCCGGAATGGGTCGACCGGTTCGTCGCCCAACGCGACCGCGGCCAGTCCGTGGCCCTGGTGTGAGAGGACCTGGAAGAGCATGACCGAGACGCACCGACCGACCGTCCGGCCGTTCACGGTGGTGACCGCGGCCGAGGTGGCCGCGGCCGTCGAGGCGGACCGGGCGGCCTGCCTGGACGCGGTACGCCGCTGCTACCTCACCCACGACGAGGCGGCCACCGCGCTGCCGCACAGCAGCTTCCTGCGCTTCCCGCAGCTGCCCCGGGACCGGATCATCGCGCTGCCCGCCTACCTCGGCGGCGAGTTCGAGGTGGCCGGCATCAAGTGGATCGCCAGCTTCCCCGGCAACACTGGGCACGGCATCCCCCGGGCGTCGGCCGTGCTGCTGCTCAACGACCTGGCCACCGGCTACCCGTACGCCTGCCTGGAGTCCTCGCTGATCTCCGCGACCCGGACCGCGGCGTCCGCGGTGCTCGGGGCGGAGGAGCTGGTGGGCGGCCGGCGGGTCGGCAGCGTCGGCTTCATCGGCACCGGCCTGATCGCCGAGCACGTCCGCCGGTTCCTGCGCGACCTGGACTGGGAGATCGGCGAGTACCGGCTGTTCGACCTGGACCCGGCGGCGGCCGAGCGGTTCGCCGCCACCGTGCAGGCCGACGGGGTGGGCGCGGTCAAGGTCGTGCCCGAGGCCGCCGACGCCTGCGCCGCCGACCTCGTGGTGCTCGCCACCGTGGCCGGCGAGCCGCACCTGCACGACCCGGCCCTGTTCGCCCACCGCCCGGTGGTGCTGCACCTGTCCCTGCGCGACCTGTCGCCGGAGATCGTGCTCGCCGCCCAGAACGTCACCGACGACGTCGACCACGCGGTCCGCGAACGGACCTCGCTGCACCTGGCCGAGCAGCGGGTCGGGCACCGCGACTTCGTCGCCGGCACCATCGCCGACGTGCTGCGCGGCCGGGTCCGCCGGGACCCCGACCGGGCCGCGATCTTCGCGCCCTTCGGCCTCGGGGTGCTGGACCTCGCCGTCGGGGCGTGGGCCTTCGACCGGGTACGCGCCGCCGGCGGCGGCCAGCCGATCGCCGACTTCTTCCCGCCGGCGAACTGATCGAGGGGGTGGCAGGTGGACCTGACGATCGAAGCCGAAGGGCTGCGCAAGACCTACGGCAACCACACCGCGCTGGCCGGGGTGGACCTCGCCGTGCCGGCGGGCACCGTGCTCGGCATGCTCGGCCCGAACGGCGCCGGCAAGACCACCATGGTGCGGATCCTGTCGACGCTGCTGACGCCGGACGGGGGCACCGCCCGGGTCTGTGGGCACGACGTGGTCCGACAACCGCGTGAGGTACGCCGGCGGGTCGGCCTCACCGGCCAGTACGCGGCCGTGGACGAGCTGCTGACCGGCCGGGAGAACCTCGTGCTGATCGGCGTGCTGCACCACCTCGGCCGGCGGGCGGCCCGCGCCCGGGCCGAGGAACTGCTCGACCGGTTCCAGCTCACCGACGCCGCCGGCCGGGCCGCCCGGACCTACTCCGGTGGCATGCGGCGCCGGCTCGACCTGGCCGCGAGCCTGGTCGCCGACCCGCCGGTGCTGATGCTCGACGAGCCCACCACCGGGTTGGACCTGACCAACCGGCGCACCCTGTGGACGATGGTCCGGGAGCAGGTGGCCCGCGGCACCACGGTGCTGCTCACCACGCAGTACCTGGAGGAGGCCGACCAGCTCGCCGACCGGATCCTGGTCCTCGACGGCGGGAAGGTGATCGCCGAAGGCACCCCCGACGAGCTGAAGCGCAAGGTCGGCGACGAGCAGCTGCAGATCCGGCTGCGCGACGGCGGGCAGCGGCCCGCCGCGGTCGCCGCCCTCGCCGCCGTCACCGCCCAGCAACCGGTGACCGACGAGGACCCGGCGAGCCTGCGGCTGCCGTCGAGCGACGGGCTGGCCGGCATCGCGGCCGTGGCGGCGGCACTGGACGCCGCCGGGATCGACGTCGAGTCGTTCGCCAGCTGCGCGCCGACCCTGGACGACGTCTTCCTCTCCCTCACCGGGCGGAGCACCGCCGAGAAGCCGGAGGCAGCGGCATGACCACCCTCGCCGTCGAGACCTCGGCCCTGGTGGGCCGCCACCTGCGACACCTGGCCCGGGTGCCGATGCGGCTGCTCGGCGTGACCGTCATGCCGGTCGCGTACGTGGTGATCTTCGGTTACCTCTTCGGCAGCGTCATCGAGGTGCAGGGCGGCGGCTACCGGGAGTTCCTGATGGCCGGCATCTTCGCCCAGATGATGCTCACCAACCTGCAGCACACCGCGCTCGGCGTGGTCGACGACCTGGGCAACGGCATCGACGACCGGTTCCGGTCACTGCCGATCGCCGGGCTCGCCGTACCGCTGGCCCGGACCATGGCCGACCTCACCCGGGTGGTGGTCGCCTGCGTCGCCATGGCCGTGGTGGGCTTCGCGATGGGCTGGCGGACGCACGCCGGGGCGCCGCAGGTGCTCGCCGGCTTCGGCCTGCTGCTCCTGCTCGGCTTCGCCGCCTCCTGGCTCGGGGTCCTCCTCGGGCTGCGGCTGCGCTCCGCCGAGGCGGTCAGCGCGGTGGCCTTCCTCGTCGTCATGCCGATGACGTTCCTGTCCAACGCGTTCATCCCGCTGCACGGGCTGCCCGGCTGGCTGCGCGCGGTGTGCGAGTGGAACCCGCTGTCCGCCGTGGTCGCCGCCTGCCGGGACCTGTTCGGCAACCCGGGCTCGGCCGGCGACGCCCTGCCGATGCGGCACCCGGTCGCCGCCTCCCTGCTGCTGATCGGCGCGCTGCTGGTGGTCAGCGCGGCGCTGGCCACCCACACCTACCGGGCCGCCGCCCGGGGCCGCTGACCCCGGGCCGCCGCCGCCCGGCCGGTCCGCGTACGCCGACCGGCCGGGTGGCCACCCGCTCGCCACCCGCCATCCGTGAACACACCGCGTCCGTAGCTCCGGAGGACAGCTGTGCCCGACCACGAGGATGTTCCCTGCCCGCTGACCACCGCGCAGTTCGGGGTCTGGCTGGCCCAGCGGCTCGACCCGGACAACCCGATCTACCTCCTCGCCGAGTACGCCGACCTGACCGGCCCGCTCGACCACGCGGTGTTCGAGGCGGCGCTGCGCCGGACCGTCGCCGACACCGAGGCGCTGCGGATCCGGGTCGAGGAGCCGGTCGAGGGCCGGCCCGTGCTGGCGGTGGCGCCGGTGGTCGACTGGACGCTGCCGGTGCTCGACCTGCGCGGGGAGGCCGATCCGTTCGGGGCCGCCCTGGACTGGATGCGCGCCGACGCGACCCGGCCGCTCGACCCGGGACAGGCGCCGCTGTTCCGGTACGCGCTGCTGCGCCTGACCGACGACCGGACCCTGTGGTACCAGTGCTACCACCACCTGGCCCTGGACGGGTACGGCATGGTGCTGGTGGCCCGGCGGGCCGCCGAGGTCTACACCGCACTCAGCGGCGGCGCCGAGCCCGAGCCGGCGTCGTTCGGGCCGCTGCGGGCGCTGGCCGAGACGGAGGCCGCCTACCGCGGCGGCGAGCGGTTCGACCGCGACCGCGGCTACTGGACCGGGCGGTTCGCCGACCGGCCCACCCCGGCCAGCCTCGCCGACCGGCAGCCGGCCACCCCGCGCCGACTCACCCGGCGTACCGCCCCGGTGGCACCGGCCACGATGGACCGGCTGCGGGTGGCGGCCCGCGAGCTGGGCGTCGCGGTGCCGGCGGTGGTGGTGGCCGCGGTCACCGCCTACCTGCACGGGCTGATCGGCAACGAGGACGTGGTGCTCGCCCTGCCGTTGACCGCCCGGCAGGACGCCGCGGCGCGGCGTACCCCCGGCATGGTCTCCGCGATCGCGCCCCTGCGCGTCGCGGTACGCGCCGACGCCACCGTCGGGGCGCTCGTCGCCGGCGCCTCGCGGGAACTGCACGACGCGCTGCGCCACCAGCGCTACCGCTTCGAGGACCTGCACCGCGACCTGGGCCTGACCGGCGGCGCCACGCTGCTCGGCCCGCACGTGAACATCCTGCTCGACGCCGGCGGCGCGGCCGGGACCCGGTTCGGCGCCGCCACCGGCACCGACCACAACTTGGCCGGCGGCCCGGTCGACGACCTGGCCGTCGTGCTCGACGCCCGGCGCGGCGACACCGACGCCCGGCTGGACCTGGACGCCAACCCTGACCTCTACTCGGACGAGCAGGTCAGCGGGCACGTCCAGCGCCTCGCCGCCTTCCTGGACACCTTCGCCGGGGCCGCGGCGGACGCCCCGGTCGGCCGGCTCGACCTGGCCGGCGCCGCCGAGCGGCGGCTGGTGCTGCGCGAGTGGAACGACACCGCCCGGCCGGTGCCGGACGTGCGGCTGCCGGCGCTGATCGAGCAGCAGGTGGCGCGCACCCCCGACGCCCCGGCCGTCACCTGCGGCCCGACCACCCTGACCTACGCCCAGCTCAACGCCGCCGCCAACCGGCTGGCCCGGCTGCTGGTCGCCCGCGGCGCCGGCCCGGAGCGGCTGGTCGCGCTGGCACTGCCCCGGTCGGCGGAGATGATGGTCGCCCTGCTCGCCGTCCTCAAGGCCGGCGCCGGCTACCTGCCGGTCGACCTGCGCTACCCGCCGGACCGGGTCGAGTTCATGCTGACCGACGCGGACCCCCGGCTGGTGCTCACCGTCGGCGGCGCCGGCGACGGGCTGCCGGTCGGTGACCCGGACCGGCTGCTGCGGCTCGACGAGCCCGCGGTCCGCGCGCTGCTCGCCGCGCAGGACGACGGCGACCTGACCGACGCCGACCGGCGGCGCCCGCTGCGCGGCGCCCACCCGGCGTACGTCATCTACACCTCCGGCTCCACCGGCCGGCCCAAGGGCGTGGTGGTCAGCCACGACAACGCGGTCGACCTGGCCTGCTGGGCGGTCGCGGAGATCGGCCCGGCCGCCCTGTCCCGGGTGCTCGCCAGCACCTCGCTGAACTTCGACGTCTCGGTCTTCGAGATGTTCGGCCCGCTCGCCTGCGGCGGCGAGATCGAGGTGGTCGACGACCTGCTCGCCCTCGCCGAGCGGGCCGACGGCTGGACCGGCAGCCTGATCAGCGCGGTCCCGTCGGCCTTCGCGCAGCTGCTGGCCGGCGGCACGGTCGACGCCCGGGCCGACCTGGTGGTGCTCGCCGGTGAGGCGCTGTCGGCCCAGGCGGTGCGGGACATCGACGCGGCGCTGCCCGGCGCCCGGGTGGCGAACATCTACGGCCCGACCGAGGCCACCGTCTACTCCACCGCCTGGTACGGCGGGGACCTCGCCGACGGGGCCACCCCGCCGATCGGCCGGCCCACCACCAACACCCGGGTGTACGTGCTGGACAGCGCGCTGCGTCCGGTGCCGCCCGGCACCGTCGGGGAGCTGTACCTGGCCGGCGCCGGGCTGGCCCGCGGCTACCTCAACCGGCCCCGGCTGTCCGCCGAGCGGTTCGTCGCCGACCCGTTCGGCCCGCCCGGCGCGCGCATGTACCGCACCGGCGACCTGGTCCGCTGGCGGGCGGACGGTCACCTCGACTATCTCGGCCGGATCGACCACCAGGTCAAGGTGCGCGGCTACCGGATCGAGCTGGGCGAGATCGAGTCCGTGCTGCTGGCCCACCCGGATGTGGCCCAGACCGCGGTGGTCGCCCGCGCCGACACCGGGGTCACCGCCCAGCTCGTCGGCTACGTGGTGCCGGCCGACCCGGCGGCCGCGCCGGCCCCCGCCCAGCTGCGCGAGCACGTCGCCGCGGCGCTGCCGGAGTACATGGTGCCGGCGGCCTTCGTGCTGCTGGAGGCGCTGCCGCTGAACCCCACCGGCAAGCTGGACCGCCGCGCCCTGCCCGCCCCGGACTTCGCCGCGGCGGCCGGCGCAGGCCGGGCCGCGACCGGCCCGCGCGAGGAGCTGCTGGCCGGGCTCTTCGCCGAGGTGCTGGGCCTGCCCGGGGTCGGTGCCGAGGACAGCTTCTTCGACCTCGGCGGGGACAGCATCGTCTCCATCCAGCTGGTCAGCCGGGCCCGGCAGGCCGGGCTGCGCCTCACCCCGCGCGACGTGTTCACCCACCGGACGGTGGCGGCCCTGGCCCGGGTGGCCGGCGAGCTCAGGTCGGCCGAGGCCGAGGACCCGGACGCGGCGCTCGGGGAGGTGCCGCTGCCGCCGATCGTCGACTGGCTGCGCGGCCGGGCGGGCGAGGCGTACCCGGTCGACGGGGTGGCGCAGAGCGTCGTCGTGCGTACCCCCGCCGGGCTGCGCGCCGCGGACCTGGCGGCCGGGCTGCGGGCGCTGCTCGACCACCACGACGCCCTGCGGATCACCCTGTACCGCGACGGCACGGCGTGGCGGCTGGAGGTGCCGCCCCGGGGCACGGTGTCCGCCGCCGACTGCCTGCGCCGGGTCGCCGCCGATGCCGAGGTCGGCGCCGCCCGGGCGGACGCCGTGGCGGGGCTGCGCCCGGGCGACGGGCAGCTGCTGCGGGCGGTGTGGGGCGACGCCGGGGCGGACCGCCCCGGCTGGCTGGTGCTCGCCGTCCACCACCTCGCCGTGGACGGCGTGTCCTGGCGGATCCTCCTCGACGACCTGGCCACCGCCGTGGCGGCGAGCGCGGCGGGTGAGCCACCCCGGCTGGCGCCGGTCCCCACCTCCTACCGCACCTGGGCGCGGCGGGTGACGGCCGCAACGCCCGCCCCGCCGACGGCGGCCGCGCGGGCCGGCGGATCCGGCGACGCGGCGACCGAGCCCGCCGAGTCCATCGTGGACCCGCCGCTCGGGCGCCGCCCGGTCGGCCCGACCGACACCGAGGCGGCGGCCCGCCGCCGGACCGTCGGGCTGCCGGTGGCCCGCACCGAGGCGCTGCTGCGCACCGCCGCCCCCCGGTGGTACGCCGGCGTCGACGACCTGCTGCTGGCCGCCCTGGCGGTCAGCGTGGCCGACTGGCGGCGCCGGCACCGGCCCGGCACCGGACCGGGCCTGCTGGTGGACGTCGAGGGACACGGCCGGGACGGTGTCGACGGCCTGGACCTGTCCCGCACGGTCGGCTGGTTCACCCGGCTGGCCCCGGCCCGGCTCGACCTCGGCGACCTCGACCCGACCGAGGCGCTGGCCGGCGGTCCGGCCACCGGCCGGGCGGTGAAGCGGATCAAGGAACAGCTGCGGACGCCCGGCCGCGGGGGCGGCGAGCCGCAGATCGGGTTCAACTACCTCGGCCGGCTGACCGTCGACGAGGGCGCCGACTGGTCGCTGCTGGCGGTCGACGGTGAGGTGGCCGCCGGCGGGGCGAGCGGGCTGCCGATGGCCCACCCGCTGGAGATCAACGCGGTGGTGGTCGACGGACCGGACGGGTCCCGGCTCAGCGCCGAGTGGAGCTGGCCCGACGGGGTGCTGACCGACGGCGACGTCCGCGAACTCGCCGACGGCTGGCTCGCCGCGCTCGAGGCGATCACCGAACACGCCGCCCGGCCCGGTGCCGGCGGTCGCAGCCCGTCCGACCTGCCCCTGGTCGAGCTGGACCAGGCCGAGGTGGAACGGCTGGAGCACAGCTACCCGGCGCTGGCCGACGTGCTGCCGCTCGCCCCGTTACAGGAGGGGCTGCTGTTCCTGGCCGCCTACGACGAGCAGGCCCCGGACATCTACACCGTGCAGTTCGTCTTCGACCTCGACGGCCAACTGGACCCGGCGCGGCTGCGCACCGCAGCCCAGGCGCTGCTCGACCGGCACCCCGGACTGCGCGCCGGCTTCACCCACCGGGACCTGCGCCGCCCCGTGCAGGTGGTGCTGGACCGCGTCGAGGTGGACTGGCGCGAGCCGGACCTGACCGGGATCGCGCCGGCCGAGGTGGACGCCCGGCTCGCCGACCTGCTCGCCGCCGACCAGGCCGAACGCTTCGACCTGACCCGGCCGCCGCTGCTGCGCTTCACCCTGGCCCGGCTGCCCGGCGGGCGGCACCGGCTGGTGCTGACCAACCACCACATCCTGCTCGACGGCTGGTCGATGCCGGTGCTCGCCGGGGAACTGTTCGCGCTGTACCGGGCGGCCGGGCGTACCGACGCGCTGCCGCCGGTCACCGACGCGCGGGCGTACCCCGCCTGGCGGGCCCGGCAGGACCGGCCCGCGGCCGAGGCGGCCTGGCGGGCGGCCCTCGCCGGCCTGGCCGAGCCGACCCTGGTGGCGCCGGCCGCCGCCGAGCGGGGCCCGGTGCCGCCGGCCAAGCTGCTGCGCGAGGTGCCGGCCCCGCTCACCGAGGCCCTCACCGCCGCGGCCCGGGCCGCGGGCGTCACCCTCAACACCGTCGTGCAGGGCGCCTGGGCCGTGCTCGTCGGCAGCCTCACCGGCCGCGACGACGTGGTCTTCGGCGCCACCGTGGCCGGCCGGCCGGCCGAACTGCCCGGCGTGGAGACCATGGTCGGTCTCTTTATCAACACCGTGCCGGTGCGGGTACGCCTCGACCCGGCCGAGCCGGTGGCCGCCGCGCTCGCCGGCTTGCAGGAACGGCAGTCGGCGCTGCAACCGCACCAGCACCTTGGGCTGCCCGACATCCAGCGGCTGGCCGGGCACGGCGAACTCTTCGACACCCTCGTGGTGTTCGAGAACTACCCGGTCGACCCGTCCGTGCTCGACCTCGCCGGCACCGGCCTGGCCGTGCGCGGGGTGCACGGGCACGACGCCACGCACTACCCGCTCACCCTGGTGCTGGTGCCCGGTGACCGGCTCGGGCTGCGGCTGGAGTACCGGCCCGACCTGATCGACGCGGACACCGCCGCGGCGCTGCTGGAGCGGATGTGCCGGCTGCTGGCCGGCATCGCCGCCGACCCGTCCGTCCCGGTGGGCCGGCTCGACCCGGTCACCCCGGCGGAACGCCGGCAGGTCCTCATCGAGTGGAACCGCACCCGGCAGCCGGTCGACCCGGCCACCCTGCCGCAGCTGCTGGCCCGGCAGGTGGCCGCCACCCCGGATGCGACCGCGGTGGTCTTCGAGGGGACGAGCCTCACCTTCCGCGAGCTGGACGAGGCGAGCAACCGGCTGGCCCGGCTGCTGACCGGGTACGGCGTCGGGCCGGAGCGGTTCGTCGCCGTGGCGGTGCCCCGCTCGCTGGAGCTGGTGCTGGCGCTCTGGGCCGTGCTGAAGACTGGTGCGGCGTACCTGCCGGTCGACCCGGACTACCCGGCGGACCGGATCGCCTACCTGCTCGACGACGCGCAGCCCGCCCTGCTGCTCACCACCCGGGCGACCGCCGCGCTGGCCGCTGGCAGCCTGGTTCTCGACACCGACGAGGTACGCCAGGCCGTGGCGCAACACTCCCCGGCCGCGCTGACCGACGCCGACCGGGCCGGGCCGCTGCGCCCGACCAACCCGGCGTACCTGATCTACACCTCCGGATCCACCGGCCGGCCGAAGGGCGTGGTGGTGCCGCACCAGGGCATCGTCAACCGGCTGCGCTGGATGCAGCACGAGTACCGGCTCACTCCGGCCGACCGGGTGCTGCAGAAGACCCCGTCCGGGTTCGACGTCTCGGTGTGGGAGTTCTTCTGGGCCACCATCGTCGGCGCGACCCTGGTGGTGGCCCGACCCGAGGGGCACAAGGACCCGGCATACCTGGCCGGGCTGATCCGCGCCGAGCGGGTCACCACCCTCCACTTCGTCCCGTCGATGCTGCAGGCGTTCCTGGCCGAACCGGCCGCCGCCGGCTGCACCGGGCTGCGCCGGGTGATCTGCAGCGGCGAGGCGCTCCCCGCCGACCTGGCCGAGCGGTTCCACACCACCCTCGACCCGGCCGGCGCGCACGGCATCGAGCTGCACAACCTGTACGGACCCACCGAGGCGTCGGTCGACGTGACGTACTGGGCCTGCCGGCCGGGGGAGCGGACCGTGCCGATCGGGGCGCCGGTCTGGAACACCCGGCTGTACGTGCTGGACGCCTTCCTCCGGCCGGTGCCCCCCGGGGTGGCCGGCGAGCTGTACCTGGCCGGCGTGCAACTGGCCCGCGGCTACCAGGGCCGGCCCGGGCTCACCGCGCAGCGGTTCGTCGCCGACCCGTTCGCCGCCGCGCTGGCCGCCACGGACCCGTCCGTCACGCCGGGGGAGCGGATGTACCGGACCGGGGACGTGGTGCGCTGGCGCGCCGACGGGGTGCTGGAGTACGTGGGCCGGACCGACCACCAGGTGAAGATCCGCGGCTTCCGGATCGAACTGGGCGAGATCGAGGCGACCCTCGCCGAGCACCCGTCGGTCGGGCAGTGCGTGGTCCTCGCCCGCGAGGACCAGCCGGGGGTCAAACGGCTCGTCGCGTACGCCGTACCGGCCGCCGGGCAGCAGGTCGACGCGGCCGTCCTGCGCGAACACGTCGCCGGGCGGCTGCCGGAGTACATGGTGCCGGCGGCGGTGGTGGCCCTGGACGGCCTACCGGTGACCGCCAACGGCAAGCTCGACCGGGCGGCCCTGCCGGCCCCCGACTTCGCCGGGGTCAGCGGGGACGGGCGGGCGCCGTCGACGCCGCGCGAGGAACTGCTCGCCGGGCTGGTCGCCGAGGTGCTCGGGCTGCCCCGGGTCAGCGTCGACGACAGCTTCTTCGACCTGGGCGGCGACAGCATCGTCTCCATCCAGCTGGTCAGCCGGGCCCGGCAGGCCGGGCTGGAGCTGACCCCGCGCGAGGTGTTCACCCACAAGACCGTGGCGGCGCTGGCCACGGTGGCCCGGGAAGCGGCCGGCAGCGCCGCGACGGATCCGGACGCCGGCATCGGCGAGCTGCCGCTGACCCCGATCGTGCGCTGGTGGCTGGACCGGGCCGGCCCGCTGGGCGGGTTCCACCAGTCGGTGGTGGTGCCCGCGCCGGCCGGACTGACCGCCGACCGGCTGCGCGGCGCGGTGCAGGCGCTGCTCGACCACCACGACGCGCTGCGGATGCGGCTGACCGGCCCGGCCGGGCAGCGCCGGCTGGTGATCGGCCCGCGCGGCAGCGTGGCCGCCGGCGACCTGATCACGCACGTGCCGGCCACCGGCGATGCCGGGGGCGTGGAGGCGCCGGCCACCGGCGATGCCGGGGGAGCGGAGGTGCCGGCCACCGATGGTGCCGCGGGCGGGCAGGTGCCCGCCACCGGTGACGCCGCGGCCGTTGACCTCGCCGCGCTGGCCGAGGCGGCCCGGGCCGACCTCGACCCGCTGGCCGGCCGGATGCTGCGGGTGGTCTGGTGCGACGCCGGTGCCGGGCGGCCGGGACAGCTGCTCGTCCTGGCCCATCACCTGGTCGTCGACGGCGTCTCGTGGCGGATCCTGCTGCCCGACCTGACCGCCGCCCTCGACGCCGCGCCCGGCACGCAGCCCCGGCTCACCCCGGTCGGCACCTCGCTGCGGGAGTGGGCGGAGCACCTGGTACGGGACGCGCACAGCCGGGCCCGGCTAGCCGAGCTGCCACTGTGGACCAAGCTGCTCGACCAGCCGGAGCCGGCCCTGGCCGGGCGCCCGCTCGACCCGGCCCGGGACACCGTCGCCACCCTCGCGCAGCTGCGCGTGGAGTTGCCCGCCGCGCTGACCGAGCCGCTGCTGATCGCCGTACCGGCGCTGTTCCACGCCCGGGTCGACGACGCGCTGCTGACGGCGCTGGCCCTCGCGGTGGCGCGCTGGCGGCAGCGGCGTGGCCGGGGAGCCGACCCGGCGGTGCTGGTGGACCTGGAGCGACACGGCCGCGCCGACCACGTACCGGGCGTCGACCTGTCCCGCACCGTCGGCTGGTTCACGAGCCTGGCTCCAGTCCGGCTCGATCCCGGGGCGGTGGAGTGGGACCAGGTGCGCGACGGCGGTGCGCCCGTCGGAACCGCACTGAAGCGGGTCAAGGAACAACTGCGGGCCGCGCCCGACGACGGTCTCGGCTACGGCCTGCTTCGACACCTGAACAGCGAGACCGCCGGAGTGCTGGCGGAACTGGCCGAGCCGCAGATCATGTTCAACCACCTCGGCCGGCTGGGCGGCTCCGGCGGCCAGATCGGCGGCGGTGCGGACCCAGAGCAGCCGGTGGCGTACCCGATCGAGGTCACGAGCTGGACCGTCGACACCGCCGACGGGCCGCGGCTGACCGCGGTGTGGCGCTGGCCCGGCGGGCTGGTCGACGAGGCCGACGTCCGCCAGCTCGCCGACGACTGGCGGACCGCCCTGGACGGCATCGTGGCGTACGCGGCGGGCGGCGGGAGCGGCGGGCACACCCCGTCCGACCTGACGCTGGCCTCGCTGTCCCAGGACGAGATCGACGAGTTCGAGGACGAACTGGAAGCGGAGTGGGAGTAGCAATGGCGAAGCAGTCACGCGTCGAGGACATCCTGCCGCTGTCACCGTTGCAGCAGGGACTGCTCTTCCACGCGCTGTACGACGGCTCGGCATCGGACCTCTACACCGTCCAGTTCGCGCTGGACCTGGAAGGTCCGGTCGACGGCGACCGGATGTGCCGCGCCCTCAGCGCGATCCTGGCCCGGCACGCCAACCTGCGGATCGGCATCCGGCAGCGCAAGACCGGGGAGTCGGTCGCGGTGGTGCCGCGCGAGATCGCCCCGGCCTGGCAGGAGCACGACCTGACCGGCCTCGCCGCGGCGGACCGCGACGACGAGGTGGTCCGGCTGCTCGCCGCCGACCGCTCCGCCGGCTTCGACCTGGCCCGCCCGCCGCTGCTGCGGGGCGCGCTCATCCGGACCGGACCGGAGCGGGCGAAGCTGGTGCTCACCAACCACCATGTGCTGCTCGACGGCTGGTCGATGCCGCTGCTGGCGAAGGAGCTGTTCGCCCACTACGTCGCCGGCGGGCACGACCGCGGCCTGCCACCGGTCACCCCCTACCGGGACTACCTGGGCTGGCTCGACCGGCAGGACCGGGCCGGCGCCGAGCGGGCCTGGCGGGACGCGCTGCACGGGCTGGCCGGGCCGACCCTGCTCGCGCCGGCCGACCCGGCGCGGCCGCCGGCCACCCCCGAACAGCTCACCGTGGCGCTGCCCGCCGACCTCACCGCCCGGCTCACCGCCGCGGCCCGCCGGCTCGGCGTCACCCTCAACACCGTGGTCCAGGGCGCCTGGGCGCTGCTGCTCGGCACCCTCACCGGCGACGACGACCTGGTCTTCGGTGCCACCGTCGCCGGGCGGCCGCCGGAGCTGCCCGGTGTCGAGTCGATGCTCGGCCTGTTCATCAACACCGTCCCGGTGCGGATCCGGCTCGACCCGGCCGAGTCCCTGGCCGCCCTGCTGGCCCGGGTGCAGGACGAGCAGTCGGCGCTCATGGCGCACCAGCACCTCGGCCTCGCCGAGATCCGCCGGCTGGCCGGCACCGGCGACGGCGACCTGTTCGACACGCTGACCGTCTTCGAGAACTACCCCCTCGATCCGGCCGCGCTGGACCTGCCCGGCACCGGCCTGCGGGTCACCGACGTCACCGGCCACGACGCCACCCACTACCCGCTGACCCTGGCCGTGCTGCCCGGGGAACGGCTCACCCTGCGCCTGGACCACCGCCCGGACCTGCTGGACGCGGCGGCCGCCCGGCGCGTCGCCGACCGCCTGGTCCGCCTGCTCACCCAGGTCGTCGACGCGCCGCGGACCCCGGTCGCCGCGCTCGACCTGCTCGACGACGCCGAGCGCGCGGCCGTCCTCGGCGCCTGGGCGGCCGGGCCGCCGCCCGTGGCGCCGCGCACCTTCCCCGAGCTGTTCGCCGCCCAGGTCACGGCCCGACCGCAGGCGCCGGCCCTGATCGGCGTCGACAGCACCATGTCGTACGCCGAACTGGACGCCGCCGCCGACCGGCTGGCCCGGCTGCTCATCGACCGGGGCGTCGGCCCCGAGCGGGTGGTCGCGCTCGCCCTGCCACGCAGCCCGGAACTGGTCACCGCCGCGCTCGCGGTGAGCAAGGCCGGCGGCGCCTGGCTGCCGGTCGACCCGGACTACCCGGCGGACCGCATCGCGTTCATGCTCACCGACGCCCGACCGGTGCTGCTGGCCACGCTGACCGGGCTCGACCTGCCCGACACCGACGTGCCCCGGCTGCTGCTCGACGAGCCGGCCACGGTGGCGGACTGGGCGGCCCGCCCCACCGGCCCGGTCACCGATGCCGAGCGGGCCGCCCGGTTGCGGCCCGAGCACCCCGCGTACCTCATCTACACCTCCGGATCCACCGGGCGGCCGAAGGGGGTGGTGGTCACCCACGCCGGCCTGCCCAGCTTCACCGCCGCCATCGTGGCCGGCTTCGACGTCGACCCCACCAGCCGGGTACTGCAGTTCTCCTCACCCAGCTTCGACGCGTCCGTCCTGGAACTCTGCGCCGCCTTCGGCGCCGGGGCGGCGCTGGTCGTACCGCCGCCGGGGCCGCTGGTCGGCGACGACCTGGCCGCCGTGCTCACCGGCCAGCAGGTGACCCACGCGCTCATCCCGCCGGCCGCGCTCGCCGGCCTGCCCGCCGTGACGCCCCCGGTGCTGCGCACCCTGGTGGTCGGCGGCGACGCCTGCGGGGAGGACCTGGTCGCCCGGTTCGCCCCCGGCCGGCGCATGGTCAACGCGTACGGGCCGACCGAGATCACCGTGGCGGCGACGCTCAGCGCGCCGCTGGTCCCCGGCGGCGGCGCCCCACCGATCGGCGCCCCGGTCGCCGGTGCCCGCGCCTACGTCCTCGACCGGTTCCTGCGCCCGGTGCCCCCGGGCGTGCCCGGGGAGCTGTACATCGCCGGGGCCGGGCTGGCCCGCGGCTACCTGGACCGGCCGACGCTGACCGCCGAGCGGTTCGTCGCGGACCCGTTCGCCGCCGAGCCCGGCGGGCGGATGTACCGCACCGGCGACCTGGTGCGCTGGCGCGCCGACGGGACGCTGGAGTTCGTCGGCCGGGCCGACGCCCAGGTGAAGATCCGCGGCTTCCGGGTCGAGCCGGGCGAGATCGAGGCGGTGCTGTCCCGCCACCCGGCCGTCGCGCAGGTCGCGGTCGTCGCCCGCGAGGACCAGCCGGGCGTGAAGCGCCTGGTCGGGTACGTGGTGCCGGCCACCGGCGCGCTGGTCGACCCGGCCGCGCTGCGGGCGCACGTCGGCGCCAGCCTGCCCGACTACATGGTGCCGGCGGCCGTGGTCGGCCTCCCGGCGCTGCCGCTGACCCCGAGCGGGAAGCTGGACCGGCGGGCGCTGCCGGCCCCCGGGTTCACCGGCACCGGTGGCGGCCGGGCCCCGGCCAACGCCCGCGAGACCCTGCTCGCCGGCCTGTTCGCCGAGGTGCTCGGGCTGGACGCGGTGGGCGTCGACGAGAGCTTCTTCGACCTCGGCGGCGACAGCATCGTGTCGATCCAGCTGGTCAGCCGGGCCCGCAAGGCGGGGCTCGCGTTCAGCCCCCGGGACGTCTTCGTGCACCGGACGGTGGCTGGTCTCGCCGCCGCCGCCGCGGACGACGCCGTGCCGGTGCCCACCGACGACGGTACGGGTGAGGTGCCGCTGACCCCGATCGTGCACTGGCTGCGGGAGCGGGGCGGCCCGATCGACGGCTTTTATCAGTCGATGCTGGTGACCAGCCCGGCCGGGCTGCGCCCGGAGCACCTGGTCGGCGCGGTGCAGGCGCTGGTCGACCACCATGACGCGCTGCGGCTGCGGCTGGTCCGCGACGCGGCGGGCGGCTGGCGGCAGGTGATCGGCGAGCGCGGCAGCGTGGCCGCCGCCGGCCTGGTGACCCGGATCGACGCGGCCGGGCTGGACGCCGACGAGCTGCGCGGCCTGGTGGAGGAGCAGGCCAAGGCGGTCCAGGCCCGGCTGGCCCCGGGCGAGGGGCGGGTCCTGCAGGCGCTGTGGTTCGACGCCGGCGCGGACCGGCCCGGCCGGCTGCTGCTGGCCCTGCACCACCTGGTCGTCGACGGGGTGTCGTGGCGGATCCTGCTGCCCGACCTGGCCGCCGCCGCGCAGGCGGTCGCCGCCGGGCGTACCCCCGAGCTGGAACCGGTGCGGACGTCGCTGCGCCGCTTCGCGGAGCACCTGGTCGCCGAGGCCGCGCGTCCGGAGCGGACCGCCGAGCTGGCCGGCTGGCTGGACCGGCTCGGCGCCGCCGAGGCCCCGCTCGCCGGGCGGCCGCTCGACCCGGTCCGGGACATCGTGGACGCCGGCCGGCTGCTGACCGTCACCCTGCCCGCCGAGCGCACCGTGCCGCTGCTGACCCGGGTGCCGGCGGCGTTCCACGGCCGGGTCAACGACGTGCTGCTCACCGCGCTCGCCCTCGCCGTCACCCGGTGGCGGCACCGGCGCGGCGCGGCGGACGCCACCGGCCTGCTGGTCGACCTGGAGGGGCACGGTCGGGAGGAACTGGCCGCGGGCCTGGACCTGTCCCGGACCGTCGGCTGGTTCACCACCATGTACCCGGTCCGGCTCGACCTCGGCCGGCTCGACCTGGGCGAGGCGTTCGCTGGGGGCGCCGCCGCCGGGCGCGCGATCAAGCGGGTGAAGGAACAGCTCCGCGCGGTGCCCGACAACGGCATCGGGTACGGCCTGCTCCGCTACCTCAACCCCGACACCGCCCGCCAGTTGGCCGACCGGCCGGCCGCGCAGATCGGCTTCAACTACCTCGGCCGGTTCGCCACCGCCGACGGCGGCGACGCCGACTGGACGGTCGCCGCCGACACCCGGGCCCTCGGCGGCGGCGCGGACGGCGCCCTGCCGGTGCCGCACGCCATCGAGGTCAACGCGGTCACCCGGGACCACGCCGACGGTCCCCGGTTGTCGGCGACCTTCTCCTGGCCGCAGACCCTGCTCGGCGAGGCGGACGTCCGCGAGCTGGCCGACGACTGGCTGGCCGCGCTGGACGCCCTGGACACGCACGCCGCCACCCCCGGCGCCGGCGGGCACACCCCGTCCGACCTGCTGCTGCCCCTGTCGCAGGAGGAGATCGAGGCGATCGAGGCGGCCCAACCGGCCGCCAGCGACCTGCTGCCGCTGTCCACCCTGCAGGAGGGGCTGCTCTTCCACGCCCTGTACGACGGGCCGGACCGCGACGTCTACACCGTGCAGCTCTGCTTCGACCTGGCCGGTGCGCTGGACCCGGCCGCCCTGCGGGACGCCGCCGACGCCCTGCTGGCCCGGCACGCCAACCTGCGGGCCGCGTTCCGCCAGCGCTCCTCCGGCGAGTCGGTGCAGGTGGTGGTGGACGGGATCCGGGCCGGCTGGCGGGAGCACGACCTGCGGGAGCTGTCCGGCGCGGCGCAGGCCGACCGGGTCCGCGACCTGCTCGCCGCCGACCGGGCCGAGGGCTTCGACCTGACCCGCCCGCCGCTGCTGCGATTCACCCTGCTGCGCCTGGCCGACACCGCACACCGGCTGGTGCTCACCAACCACCACATCCTGCTCGACGGCTGGTCGGTGCCGACGCTGATGCGGGAGCTGCTCGCCCTGTACGCCGCCGGCGGCGACGACCGGCAACTGCCCCGGGTGGCGCCCTACCGCGACTACCTGGCCTGGCTGGGCGCGCAGGACCGGGCGGCCGCGGAGCGGGCCTGGGCCGAGGCGCTGGCCGGTTTGGCCGAGCCGACCCTGCTCGCCCCGGCCGACCCGGGCCGGGCCCCCGAGCTGCCCGACCGGCTTGTCATCGACCTGCCGGCCGAACTGACCGCCGACCTGCAGGCGCAGGCCCGCCGGCACGGCGTCACCCTCAACACCGTCCTCCAGGGCGCGTGGGGGGTGCTGCTCGGCGCACTGACCGGCCGCGGCGACGTGGTGTTCGGCGGCACCGTCTCCGGCCGCCCGCCGGAGATCGCCGGCGTGGAGACCATGGTCGGGCTCTTCATCAACACCCTGCCGGTCCGGCTGCGGCTGGACCCGGCCGAGCCGGTCGCCCGGCTGCTGCTGCGCCTGCAGGACCAGCAGTCCGCGCTGATGGCCCACCAGCACCTGCCGCTGACCGAGGTGCAGCGGCTGGCCGGGCACGGGGAGCTCTTCGACACCCTGGTGGTCTTCGAGAACTACCCGCTCGACCCGAAGCTGCTGACCCTGCCCGGCACCGGGCTGCGGCTGACCGGCGTGTCCGGGCGCGACGCCACCCACTACCCGGTCACCGTCACCGCGATCCCCGGCGAGCGGCTGCGGCTGCAGCTCGACCATCGCACCGACCTGTTCCCGGCCGACGCGGCCCAGCGCCTCGCCGACCGGCTGCTGCGGCTGCTCACCGCCGTCGCCGCCGACCCGGACACCCCGGTCGGGCGGCTGGACGTCCTCGACCCGGCCGAGCGGCGGCTGGTGTTGGCCGACTGGAACGACACCGCCCAGCCCGAGCCGGCGCTGGCCGGCGGGGTGGCCGCCCGGTTCGCCGCGCAGGCCGCCCGCACCCCGGACCAGGTCGCCGTGCGGGCCGCCGACGGCGCCACGCTGACCTACCGGGAACTCGACGCGCGGGCCAACCGGCTGGCCCAGCACCTGGTGGCGCTCGGCGTGGCCGCCGAGGACCGGGTCGCGCTGCTCCAGGAACGCTCGGTCGACCAGGTGGTGTCGGTGCTGGCCATCCTCAAGGCCGGCGCGGCGTACGTGCCGCTGGACCCGCGTTACCCGGCCCACCGGTTGACCCACATCGCCGCCGACACGGCCAGTTCGGTGCTGCTCACCGATGCCATGGCCGGCGTGCGGTTCGACCGCGACCTGACCGTGGTGACGGTCGACGGCGACGCCGCCGCCGAGATCGCCGCCCGGCCCGACGTCGACCCGGGCCGCCCCGCCCATCCCCGGCAGCTCGCGTACGTCATGTACACCTCCGGCTCCACCGGCACCCCCAAGGGCGTCGCGGTCACCCAGTACGACGTGCTCAGCCTCGCCGCCGACCGGTGCTGGCGCACCGACCGGCAGCGCCGGGTGCTGCTGCACTCGCCGCTGGCCTTCGACGCCTCGACGTACGAGCTGTGGGTGCCGCTGCTGAACGGCGGCGAACTGGTCGTGGCACCGCCCGGCGAGCTGAGCATGGACGACCTGCGCGCCGTCCTCACCGGCGGCGCGGTCACCGCGCTCTGGCTGACCGCCGGCCTGTTCCGGCTGCTGGCCGAGGAGACCCCGGACGCGTTCGCCCGGGTCCGGGAGGTCTGGACCGGCGGTGACGTGGTGCCCGCGCCGATGGTGCGCCGAGTGCTGGCCGCCTGCCCCAGCCTCGTGGTCGGCGACGGCTACGGCCCGACCGAGACCACCACCTTCGCCTCGCACCACCTGATGCACGCCGTGGCCGAGGTGCCCGACTCGGTGCCGATCGGCCGGCCGCTGGACAACATGCGGCTGTACGTGCTGGACGACTACCTGCGCCCCACCCCGCCCGGGGCGGCCGGTGAGCTGTACATCGCCGGCGCCGGGCTGGCCCGCGGCTACCTGAACCGGCCGCGGCTGACCGCCGAGCGGTTCGTGGCCGACCCGTTCGGCCCCGCCGGCTCCCGCATGTACCGCACCGGGGACGTGGTCCGCTGGCGACCCGACGGCACCCTGGAGTTCGTCGGCCGCGCCGACGAGCAGGTGAAGATCCGGGGCTTCCGGATCGAACTCGGCGAAATCGAGGCGGTGCTGGCCCGCGACCCCGGCCTGGGCCAGGTGGCCGTGGTGGTCCGCGAGGACCGGCCCGGCGACAAACGGCTCGTCGGCTACGTCGTACCGGCCGCCGACGCGGCGGCGCCGGACCCGGCCGCGCTGCGCGCGTACGCCGCCACGGTGCTGCCGGAGTACATGGTCCCGGCCGCGGTGGTGGTGCTGGACACCCTGCCGCTGACCGGCAACGGCAAGGTGGACCGGCGGGCCCTGCCCGCGCCCGACTACGCGGCCGGCTCCACCCGCCGCGCGCCGCGCACCCCGCAGGAGGAGGTGCTCTGCGACCTCTTCGCCGACGTGCTCGGCCTGCCCGAGATCGGCATCGAGGACAGCTTCTTCGCCCTCGGCGGGCACTCCCTGCTGGCCACCCGCCTGGTCAGCCGGATCCGCACCGCACTCGGCGCGGAACTGGCCATCCGGGACCTGTTCGAGTCGCCCACCGTGGCGGGTCTGGCCGCCCGGCTCGGCGGGGCGAGGCAGGCCCGCCGGGCGCTGGAGCCGATGCCCCGCCCCGAGCGGATCCCGCTGTCGTACGCGCAGAACCGGCTCTGGTTCATCAACCGGCTCTCCGGCGCCGACTCGCCGTACAAGATCCCGATCCTGCTGCGGCTGACCGGCGACCTGGACGTGGCCGCGCTGCGCGCCGCGCTGCGCGACGTGCTCGCGCGCCACGAGAGCCTGCGCACGATCTACCCGGACGCCGACGGCGACCCGTACCAGGTGATCCTGGACGCCGACGCGGCCTGCCCGTCGATCACCGTGGAGGCTGTCGACCCGGCCGAGGTGCGCGAGCTGATGCTCGCCGAGACCCGGCGCGGCTTCGACCTGGCCGTCGACCCGCCGCTGCGGGCCCGGCTGTTCGCCCTCGGCGACGACGAGTACTTCCTGCTGCTCGTGCTGCACCACATCGCCGGTGACGGCTGGTCGATGGCCCCGCTGGGCCGGGACTTCTCCGCCGCGTACGCCGCCCGGGTCGCCGGGCGGGCGCCGGAGTTCACCCCGCTGCCCGTCCAGTACGCCGACTACGCCCTCTGGCAGCGCGCGGTGCTCGGCGACGAGTCCGACCCGGACAGCGCGATCGCGCAGCAGGTGCGCTTCTGGCGGGACGCGCTGGCCGGCGCGCCGGACGAGCTGACCCTGCCGGCCGACCGGCCCCGCCCGCCGGTCGCCAGCCACCAGGGCGGGATGCTCGCCTTCGCCATCGAACCGGCACTGCACGAGCGGCTCACCGCGCTGGTGCACGCCACCGGGGCCAGCCTGTTCATGGTGTTCCAGGCGGCCCTGGCCGCGCTGCTCACCCGGCTGGGCGCCGGCACCGACGTGCCGATCGGCAGCCCGATCGCCGGCCGCACCGACGACGCCGTCGACGACCTGGTCGGCATGTTCGTCAACACGCTGGTGCTGCGCACCGACACCGCCGGCAACCCGACGTTCCGGCAGCTGCTGGACCGGGTCCGGGAGGCCGACCTGGCCGCGTACTCCCACCAGGACACCCCGTTCGAGCGGCTGGTCGAGGTGCTCAACCCGCCCCGGTCGATGGCCCGCAACCCGCTGTTCCAGGTCATGCTGGTGCTGCAGAACAACGCCACGGTGGACCTGGACCTGCCCGGCCTGCGGGCCGTGGTCGACAACGTCGGGGCGCACGCGGCCCAGTTCGACCTGTCCATCGACCTCACCGAACGGCCGGCGGCCGCCGGCGGGATCGACGGCCGGCTGGACTACAGCCGGGACCTGTTCGACGAGGACACCGCCGAGCGGATCCTCGCCGGGTTCCTCCGGATGCTGGAGGCCGTCGTCGCCACCCCGGACGCGCCGATCGGCGCCGTCGACGTGGTCGGCCCCGCCGAACGGCAGCGGACGCTGGTGGACTGGAACGCCACCGGCCGGCCGCTGCCCGCCGACGACCCGGTGACCCTGATCCGGGCGGTGGCCGCCGAACGGCCCGACGCGGTCGCGGTGACCGACCCGCGGCAGACCCTCACCTACGCCGCGCTGATCGCCCGCGCCGACGAACTGGCCGCCCGGCTGCGGGCCGCCGGCGCCGGGCGGGGCTCCCTGGTCGCGCTGCTGACCGACCGGGGCGCCGACGCGATCACCGGGGTGCTGGCCGCGCTCACCGCCGACGGCGCCTACCTGCCACTGGACCCGCGCTCGCCGGTGGCCCGCAACGCCGACCTGCTGGTCGACAGCGGCACCCGCTGGCTGCTGGTCGACGCGGCCCACGAGGCGGCGGCCGCCGAGGTGGTCGCCGCCGCCGGGGTCCCGATCACCGTGCTGCCGCTGGCCCAGGCCGGCCCGCCGGTCGGGTCCGCGCCGCTGGCCGCCGGCCTGGCCGACCTCGCGTACGTCATCTTCACCTCCGGCTCCACCGGCCGGCCCAAGGGCGCCATGGTGCACCGGCGGGGGATGCTCAACCACCTGCTGGCCAAGGTAGAGGACCTGGACCTCACCGACGCCGACGTGGTGGTGCAGAACGCGGCGCTCACCTTCGACGTCTCGGTCTGGCAGATGCTCTCCTCGCTGCTCACCGGCGGCAGCGTCGACGTGGTCGACGACGACACCGCGCTGGACCCGGGCGCCCTGTTCGGCCGGGTGGAGCGGCACGGGGTGACCATCCTCGAGGTGGTGCCGTCGCTGCTGCGTACCGCGCTGGACGCCTGGGACGCCGGCGCCCCGGTGCCCGACCTGCCGAAGCTGCGCTGGCTGCTGGTCACCGGCGAGGCGCTGCCGCCGCAGCTGTGCCACCGCTGGCTGGCCCGGTTCCCGCAGATCCCGCTGCTCAACGCGTACGGCCCGACCGAGTGCTCCGACGACGTCACCCACGCGGTCGTCGCCACCCCGGCCGATGCCGACGCGGACCGGGTGCCGATCGGCCGGGCCATCCGCAACACCCAGCTGTACGTGCTCGACGCCAACCTGCAGCCGGTGCCGCCCGGCGTGCCAGGTGAGCTCTGCGTCGGCGGCGTCGGGGTGGGCTTCGGCTACCTGGGCGACCCGCGCCGCACCGCCACCGTCTTCGTCGCCGACCCGTTCGCCGACCGGCCCGGCGCCCGCCTCTACCGCACCGGCGACCGGGTCCGCTATCGCCCCGACGGGCAGCTGGAGTTCCTCGGCCGCAACGACGACCAGGTCAAGATCCGTGGCCAGCGGATCGAGCTGGGCGAGGTCGAGGCGGCGCTGCGCGCGGCGGCCGGGGTGACCGCCGCCGCCGTGGCGGTGAACACCGACCCGGCCGGCACCAACCGGCTCGTCGGGTACGTCGTCGGGGACACCGACCCGGAGGCGGTACGCGACCACGTCGCCGCCCGGCTGCCGGACGCCATGGTGCCGTCGGTGGTGGTCCGGCTGGACGCGCTGCCGCTGAGCGCCAACGGCAAGGTGGACCGCAAGGCGCTGCCCGCGGTGGACTTCGGCTCCGCCGGCGGCCGGGCCGCCCGCACCCCCCAGGAGGAGCTGCTCTGCGGCGTCTTCGCCGACGTGCTCGGGGTGGCCCGGGTCGGCGTGGACGACGACTTCTTCGCCCTCGGCGGCCACTCGCTGCTGGCCACCCGGATCGTCAACCGGGTCCGCGCGGTCTTCGACGTGGAGCTGCCGATCCGGGCGGTCTTCGAGACCCCGACCGTGGCCGGCCTCGCCGCGCGGCTGCTGGCCGGTGAGGAGAGCCGCCCGCCGCTGCGCCCCGGGCCGCGCCCCGAGCTGGTGCCGGTGTCGTACGCCCAGCGCCGGCTGTGGTTCCTCAACCGGTTCGACGACTCCGACGTCAGCTACAACGTGCCGCTGGCCCTGCGGCTGCACGGCGAGCTGGACCAGGCCGCCCTGCACGCCGCGCTGGCCGACGTGACGGCCCGGCACGAGACCCTGCGGACCGTCTTCGTCGAGGTCGACGGCGAGCCGTACCAGCGGGTCCTCGAACCGGCGACGGCGGTGCCCGGGATGGCCGAGCACGACGTCACCGAGGCGGAGCTGCCCGCCGCGCTGGCCGCCGCGATCGGGCACCGGTTCGACCTGGCCGGCGAGCCGCCGCTGCGCGCCGACCTGTTCCGGCTCGCCGACGACGAGCACGTCCTGCTGCTGCTGATGCACCACATCGCCAGCGACGGGCAGTCGGCCGGGCCGCTCTCGGCCGACCTGGCCGCCGCGTACACCGCCCGGCGCGCCGGCCGGGCGCCGGACCTGCCCACCCTGCCGGTCCAGTACGCGGACTTCGCGCTCTGGCAGCGCGCCGTGCTGGGGGCGGAGACCGACCCGCAGAGCCTGGTCAGCCGGCAGACCGGCTACTGGGCGCGGACCCTCGCCGGGCTGCCCGAGCAGCTGGAGCTGCCGGTGGACCGGCCCCGCCCGGCGGTGTCCAGCCGGCGCGGCGGCAGCGTCACCTTCGACGTGCCGGCCGACCTGCACGCCCGGCTGACCGGTCTGGCCCGGGAACGGCAGGCGAGCCTGTTCATGGTGGCCCAGGCCGCCCTGGCGGCGCTGCTCACCCGGCTCGGCGCCGGGGAGGACGTGCCGCTGGGCACCCCGATCGCCGGCCGGGTCGACGAGGCCGTCGACGGGCTGATCGGCTTCTTCGTCAACACCCTGGTGCTGCGCACCGACACCTCCGGTGACCCGACCTTCGGTGAGCTGCTGGACCGCGTCCGGGCCACCGACCTGGCCGCGTACGCCCACGCGGACGTGCCGTTCGAGCGGCTGGTCGAGGTGCTGAACCCGGCCCGGTCGGTGGCCCGCCACCCGCTGTTCCAGGTCGTGCTGGCGGTGCACAACCACGCCCGGCTCGACGTCGAGCTGCCCGGCCTGCGGGTGTCCGGGCTGCCGGCGGGCACCGGCGGGGCCAAGTTCGACCTGAACGTCAGCCTCGCCGAGCAGGTGGACGACGCGGGCGCCCCGGCCGGGCTGGCCGGCCGGATCGAGTACAGCGCCGACCTGTTCGACCACGGCACCGTCGAGCGGATCGCCGACCGGCTGCTCACGATGCTCGCCGCGCTGGCGGCCGACCCGGACCAGCCGATCGGCGCGGTGGACCTGCTCACCGGGGCGGAACGCGAGCAGGTGCTGGTGACCTGGAACGACACCGCCGCGCCGGTGCCGGCGGCGACCCTGCCCGAGCTGTTCGCCGCGCAGGTCGCCCGCACCCCGGACGCGCCGGCCCTGGTCGACGCGGAGACCGAGCTGACCTACGCCCAGCTGGACGCGTACAGCAGCCGGCTCGCCCGGCTGCTCATCGCGCGGGGCGTCGGTCCGGAGCGGTTCGTCGCGGTGGCGCTGCCCCGCTCCGCCCGGCTGGTGTGCTGGCTGCTCGCGGTGCTCAAGGCCGGCGGCGCCTACGTGCCGGTCGACCCGGGCTACCCGGCGGACCGGATCGCCTTCATGCTCGCCGACACCACGCCGGCGCTGCTGCTCACCGACGCGGCCACAGCCGCCGACCTGCCGGCGGACGGGGTGCCGCGCCTGCTGGTGGACGAGTGCAACCCGGACGACTTCGCCACCGACCCGCTCACCGACGCCGACCGGGCCGCCCCGCTGCGGCTGACCAACCCGGCGTACGTCATCTACACCTCCGGCTCCACCGGCCGGCCCAAGGGGGTGGTGATCGAGCACCGCTCGCTCACCGACTACCTCACCTTCGCCGGCGGCGACTACCAGGGGGTACGCGGCAGCGCGCTGCTGCACTCGTCGGTCTCGTTCGACCTGAGCGTCACCGGCATGTGGGTGCCGCTGACCGTCGGCGGCACCGTGCACGTCGCCGGCCTGGACGACGACCCCGCCACCCGGGAGCGGCTGCGCCGGCACGCCTGCACCTTCCTGAAGGCGACCCCCAGCCACCTGCCGCTGCTGGCCGCGCTGCCGGACGACTACGCACCGACCGCCGAGCTGCTGCTCGGCGGGGAGCTGCTGCTCGGCGAGGTGGTCGACGAGTGGCGGCGCGAGCACCCGGGCGTGGCCGTGTACAACATGTACGGCCCGACCGAGACCACGGTCAACTGCACCGAGTACCGGATCGCACCGGGCGCGGTGATCCCGCCCGGCCCGCTGCCGATCGGCGGCCCGCTGGCCAACACCCGGCTGTACGTGCTCGACGCTCGGCTGCGGCCGGTGCCGCCCGGCGTGCCCGGTGAGCTGTACGTCGCCGGTGGTGGCCTGGCCCGCGGCTACCTGGCCCGGCCGGGCCAGACCGCCGGGAAGTTCGTGGCCGACCCGTTCGGCGCGCCCGGCACCCGGATGTACCGCACCGGCGACATCGTGCGGTGGACCGACACCGGCGAGCTGATGTTCCTGCGCCGGGTCGACGACCAGGTCAAGCTGCGCGGGTTCCGGATCGAGCTGGGCGAGATCGAGGCGGTGCTGGCCGGGCACGACGATGTGGCCCGCGGCGCGGTGATCGTCCGCGAGGACCGCCCCGGCGACCAACGCCTGGTCGGGTACGTCGTGCCGGCGCCCGGCCGCAGCCCGCAGCCGGCCGAGCTGCGCGCCGCGGTGGCCGCGGCGATGCCGGAGTACATGGTGCCGGCGGCCGTGGTGGTGCTGGACGAGCTGCCGCTGACCCCGAACGGCAAGCTGAACCGGGGCGCCCTGCCGGTGCCGGACGCCGCCGACACCGGGGCCGGCGCCGAGCGGCGCGCCCCCCGCAGCCACCGGGAGCGGGTGCTGTGCGGCCTGTTCGCCGAGGTGCTCGGCGTACCCGAGGTGGGCATCGACGACGGCTTCTTCGACCTGGGCGGGCACTCGCTGCTGGCCACCCGGCTGATCAGCCGGGTCCGTGCCACCTTCGCGGTGGACCTGGCCCTGCGGACGCTGTTCGAGGCGCCGACGGTGGCCGAGCTGGCCGACCGGCTGGACACCTCAGACGACGGCCGCAGCGCGTTCGACGTGCTGCTGCCGCTGCGTCGGCACGGCGCCCGGCCGCCGCTGTTCTGCGTCCACCCGGCCAGCGGCTTCAGCTGGTCCTACTCCGGCCTGATGGGGCACCTCACCGACCGGCCCATCTACGGCCTGCAGTCGCGGGGCCTGGCCGAGCGCGACGAGTTGCCGGGCAACGTGGGGCAGATCGCCGATGACTACCTGGCCCGGATCCGCGAGGTCCAGCCGGCCGGCCCGTACCACCTGCTGGGCTGGTCGTTCGGCGGGCTGATCGCGCACGAGATCGCCGCCCGGCTGCGGGCCGACGGCGAGCAGGTGGCGCTGCTGGCGCTGCTGGACTCGTTCCCGAAGACCGAGGCGGAGCGGGCCGAGCCGGCGATCCTCAACCGGGCCGAGTTCCTCGGCGGGATGCTGCAGCTGGCCGGCTACCCGGCCGACGCCGCCGCCGGGTCGGTCGACGAGGAGCAGGTCGCCGAGCTGCTCAGCCGCAACGAGGGCGTGCTCGGCCGGCTGGAGGCGCGGCACATCACCGCCCTGTACGAGGTGTTCGCCAACAACTCCCGGCTGGCCCGGGAGCACCGCCCGGGGCACGTCGACCTCGACGCGCTGCTGTTCGTCGCCACCCGCGACCGGGCACCCGGGGTGGACCCGCGGGCCGCCTGGCGGCCGCACCTGTCCGGCGGCGTGCAGACGCACGACGTCGACTGCCAGCACAACGACATGACCCAGCCGGAACCCCTGGCCGCCATCGGCCGGGTGCTGGCCGAGCGGCTGAACGCGATCGACACCGATTCCGAGCGAGAGGGAGAACCGCGATGAGCAGCAACCCGTTCGAGAACGAGGAGGGCCGGTACGTGGTGCTGGTCAACGACGAGGGGCAGCACTCGCTGTGGCCGTCGTTCGTGCCGGCGCCCGACGGTTGGCACACCGCCTTCGGCGAGGACAGCCGGCAGGCCTGCCTCGACTACGTCGAGCGCGAGTGGACCGACATGCGCCCGAAGAGCCTGATCGCCGCGATGGCCGCCGACGGCGCGGCCGCGGCCCGCTAGGGGGACGGGATGGAGCAGCGCACCGCGCTGGTCACCGGCGGCTCGCGCGGCATCGGCCGCGCGGTGGCGTTGCGGCTGGCCGAGGACGGGTACGACGTGGCGTTCTGCTACCGCAGCGGCGGCGAGGCGGCGGCGGAGACGGCCGACGCCATCAAGCAGCGCGGGGTGCGCTGCTTCCACGCCCCCTGCGACGTGGCCGACCCGGACGCGGTGACCGAGTTCGTCGCCGCCGCCGAGGCGGAGCTCGGGCCGGTGGAGGTGCTGGTCAACAGCGCCGGCATCGTCCGGGACAAGCCGCTGGTGCTGATGCCGTTCGCCGACTGGGAGGCGGTGCTGGACACCAACCTCACCGGCACCTTCAACTTCTGCCGGACCGTGGTGTTCGGCTTCATGAAGCGCAAGCGCGGCACCGTGATCAACATGTCCTCCGTCGCCGGGGTGTACGGCAACGCCACCCAGGCCAACTACTCGGCCAGCAAGGGCGGGATCAACTCGATGAGCCGTGCCCTGGCCAAGGAGCTGGGCCCGTACGGGGTCCGGGTGAACGTGGTGGCGCCCGGGTTCATCGAGACGGACATGACCGCCGCGCTGTCCGAGAAGGCCCGGGCGAAGGCGGTCGGCATGATCCCGCTGCGCCGGCTCGGCCAGCCGGCCGACGTCGCGGAGCTGGTGTCCTTCCTCGCCTCCGACCGGGCCGCGTACGTCACCGGCCAGGTGCTCCAGGTCGACGGCGGGATCGTGCTCTGACGGCGCGAGCCGACCTTAAGCCGGCCTCGAGCCGGCGCCGGTGCAATACGGACAGAGATCGGAGAGGAGGGCCCATGAGCCGCAGTTTCGCCGCGCCACTGGACGCGGTCGACCAGGTGGAACCGAGCGCCGACGGCATCACGGCGACCAAGCGGATCGTGGCCACCGACCCGTACCTGGCGGGCCACTACCCGGGCTTCCCCATCTACCCGGGAGTGTTCACCGTGGAGACGGTCCACCAGGCGGCCCGGCGGGCCGTCGAGGCCGACCGCGGCCCGGACGTCCGGGTGGAGCTGGCCGCCGTGCGGTCGGTCCGGTTCAAGGCGCCGCTGCTGCCCGGTGACGTGCTCACCGCGAGCTGCCAGCTGCGCGACGACCCGGACGACCCGCACCGGGTCCGGGTGGTCGCCGACTGCCGTCGCGGCGACGGCGCGGCCACCGCGAAGGTCACCCTGGAGCTGCGGGTGCGGCCGGGGGCGACCGATGCTTGAGTACGCCGACCTCACCGCGATCCTGCCGCACCGGCACCCGATCCTGCAGGTGGACCGGGTCCTCGAGGTGGAGCCCGGCCGGCGCATCGTCGCGGTCAAGGCGGTCACCGGCACCGAGCCGTGCTTCGCCGGTCTCGCCGAGGGCCTGCCGCAGTCCGCGTACGCCTATCCGCCGGCGCTGATCGTGGAGTCGCTCGGGCAGGCCGGGGCGGCGCTCTGGCTGCTCTCCGCCCGGGCCACCGGCGAGACGCCGGAGGGCACCCTCGTGTTCGGCGCGGCCCGGGACTTCGAGTTCCTCGGCGCCGCGTACCCGGGCGACGTCCTGCGCCACGAGGTGGTGGTGGAGTCGCTCAAACCCAACAGCGCGGTCATGCGCGGCGAGACCTGGGTCGGCGAGCGGCGGATCGCCGTCGTCGGCTCGATGCTCGCGGTCGCCCGGCCGGACACCGAACTGGCCGCCGGGCCGACCGGCTGAACCAACCAGTCACACCAGAGAAGGGAAGGCAGCACGATGACCCAGGTCATGAGCAACCGGATGAACGAGTTGCGCGAGGTCGTCGCCGAGGTGCTCGAGGTGGAGCCCGAGGAGATCACCGAGACCAGCCACTTCGTCGACGACCACGAGGCGGACTCGCTGCGGGCGATCGAGATCCTGGCCCGGCTGGAGAAGATGTACAAGATCGAGATCCCGCAGACCGAGCTGCCCAGGATGGAGAACCTGCGCGCCGTCTACGACGTCGTCAAGCAGTACGCCGGCTGGCAGGACTGACCCAGATGACCGCCCCGGTCCCGCCGCGGGGAGCCACCACCTGGCCACCCCGCGGCGGGCGAGGCTCGGAGGTACGCCGTGACCTGGTATCCCGTCGTCGAGGCCGAGTGCGACGGCGAACGCCTCGCCGTGCACCGCGGTCCGGGCGACGGCCCGGCGCTGGTGCTCGCCCACGGCCTGGAGGATTCCTGGCACACCTGGCGGCCGTTCGTCGACGAGCTGGGCACTGACCTCCCCTTCACCCCCTATGCCCTCGACCTGCCCTGGCGGGCTGGCGCCCGGTACGGCTGGGTGTACCGCACGCACCCGGCCACCCTGCTGCGGCACGCCCTGGCACTGCTCCCCGAGCCGCCCGCGCTGCTGGTGGGCCACTCGTTCGGGGCGAACGCGGTGCTGGAACTCCTCGCCGCGGCGGACCGGCCCGCTCCGACCACGCCAGCTCGGCGCGTCTGCCACCGCGCCGCGACCTGGAGCCGTCGTCTGGACGGCGTCGTGCTGCTCGCCCCGTACTTCCGACCCCCCGACGACCCGGTCGACTGGCGGCTCCACGACCGGGAACTGGCCCGGTTCCGCGCCGTGATCGGGGAGGGGCTCCGGCTCCGGCTGGGCGAGCGGCGGCACACCCTGGACCCGGACCTGGTCGACACCATGGTGGCGAAGGCCCTCGACCGGGTCAGCCCACTCGCTTTCGTCGCCCTGCTCCGCCAGTTCCTCACCACCGCCGACCTCGGGCTCGACGCCGTCACGGTGCCCACCCTGGTGGTCACCGGCGCGCTCGACCCGGCCCTGGCCGGCGCCCGCACCGAAGCGCTCCGCCGGGCCATGCCGGTGGCGTCCGTGCACACCCGGCCCGACGGCGGTCACTTCTGCCACCTGGAGCAGGCCGCCGCGGTGACCGCGGAGATCCGGCGGTTCCTCGCGGCGCTGCCCACCCCGACCCTCGCCTGATCCCGAGGAGAAACCCCGACATGCGTAAGCCTCCCCGGCTCTACTTCTCGTTCCGCAGCCCGCGCAGCTGGCTCGCCGTACGCCAGCTCACGGAGCGCTGGCCGGAAGCGCCGGACGTCATCACCTTCGTGCCGCACTGGGTGCCGGCGGACGGGTTGCGCGCCGCGCTGGCCGAGGCGGACTCCGGCTTCCTGGACACCCCGATCAGCCGCGCGAAACACGAGTACCTGCTGGTCGACACCAACCGGCTGGTGCACCGGCTCGGGTACCGGATGGTCTGGCCGGCGGACATGGACGTCGACTGGGCGGTGCCGCACCTGGCCTGGCTGTACGCCCGCCAGCAGGGCCGCGGCTGGGAGTTCTACCAGGCGGCGGTCCGCGCCCGGTGGGAGGAGGGCGAGAACATCAGCGACCCGGCGGTGCTGGCCGGCCTGGCCACCGAGGCGGGGATCGACCCGGCCGGGGCGGTCGGCGCGGCCGCCGACCCCGGGCTGCGCGAGGCGGCGGTGCAGGCCCTGGCCAGCGCGTACGACGACGACATCTTCGCGGTGCCGTACTTCATCGTCGGCCGGCACCGGTTCTGGGGCCTGGAGCGGCTGGACGGTTTCCTCGACGCCCTGCACACCGCGGGGGTACGCCCGTGACCGTGCTGGCCCCGGTCCACCCGACGCCGACCGGCGGTGGCCGCACCGTGCTGCTCGGCACGGTCTCCTCCGACGCGCACACCTGGAACCTGGTCTACCTGCAACTGCTGCTGGAGGAGGCCGGGCACCGGGTGATCAACCTGGGCGCCTGCGTACCGGAGGAACTGTTCGCCGCCGAGTGCCGCCGGAACAACCCCGACCTGGTGGTGGTCTCCAGCGTCAACGGGCACGGCGGCACGGACGGCAAGCGGCTGGCCGCCGTGCTGCGCGCCGACCCGGCGCTGGCCGACGTGCCGATCGTCATCGGCGGCAAGCTGGGCGTCGACGGCAGCCTGACCGGGGCGCAGGTCGCCGAACTCTTCGCCGCCGGCTACACGGCCGTCTTCGACGACGGCGCCGACCGGGACCGGTTCCTGGAGTACCTCGGCCGGCTCGAACTCGTCGCGGCGGACCGGTCGGGATGAGCGAGCGGAGCGGAGCGACAGCGTGAGCGAGCGAACCATCGGGCGCAGCAGCATGGCGCCTCGCGCCGCCGCTGCGCGACGCGGAGCGGCGCCGTGAGCGAGCGGAGCGGCGGCGTGAGGCTGCCGCGCGGTCCGTTCGCCGCGGCCGTCGCCACCGCGCAGGCGCGGGGCGAGCTGGTCGTGCAGCCCCGGATGGGCTTCGGCGACCCGGCCACCATGCGCGCCGGCCTGGACGCGGTGGCCCGCGCCCGGGCGGTCACCGTGGCCACCGTGACGCTGGACAGCTACACCCGGGTCGGCGATCACGCGGCCGCCCGGCGCGCCCTGGCCGACGGGTCACCCCTGAACGGGTACCCGATCGTGGCGCACCCCCCGGAGGTGACCCGCTGGGTGCTCGCCGCCGCCGAGCGGCACGACGTGCCGGTGCAGGTGCGGCACGGCTCGGCGCGACCCGAGCAGATCTTCGCCGCGCTGCTGCGGACCGGGGTGGACGCGACCGAGGGCGGGCCGGTCTCGTACTGCCTGCCCTACAGCCGAGTGCCGCTGCGGGACGCGGTCGACAGCTGGGCGCGGTGCTGCGCCGGCTACACCCGGCTGCGGGACCTCGGCGTCGAACCGCACCTGGAGAGCTTCGGCGGCTGCCTGCTGGGCCAGCTCTGCCCGCCGAGCCTGCTGCTCGCCGTGACCGTGCTGGAGGGCATGTTCTTCCGGCAGCACGGGCTGCGCAGCGTCTCGCTCAGTTACGCCCAGCAGACCTCGCCGGAGCAGGACGAGGAGGCGCTGGCCGCGCTGCGCCGGCTGATCGACGAATGGCTGCCCGACCTGGACAGCCACGTGGTGCTCTACACCTACATGGGCGTGTATCCCCGGACCACCGAGGGGGCGCTGCGGCTGCTCGGCACCGCCGCCCGGCTGGCGGTACGCGGGGGAGCGGCCCGCCTGATCGTGAAGACCCCGGCGGAGGCGCACCGCATCCCGACCATCGAGGAGAACGTGGCCGCGCTGGAGCACGCCGCCCGGGTCGCCGCCGCCGAGCGACCGGCCCCGGCCGAGGCCCCGGACACCGGCATCTACGCCGAGGCGCGGACGCTGATCGAGGCGGTGCTGGAGCTCAGCGAGGACGTCGGGGTCGCCCTCCGCCGGGCCTTCCAGCGCGGCTACCTGGACATCCCGTACTGCCTGCACCCGGACAACGCCGGGCAGGCGCGCGGATACATCACCGACCGGGGGCGGCTGGCGTGGTCCCGGGCCGGCCGGATGCCGGTGACCGTCGACCGGTCGGCCGGCGGACGGCCGGTGGAGATGACCAGCGACGGGCTGCTCGCCGCGCTGTCGTACGTGGCCAGCCGGTACGACACGGCCGCGCCGGAGGTCGGGACCCGTCCCGTCGTGGAGCTGCCCGCCACGGAGTTCGCCCACCGGCCCGCCCAGGGATCACCCGTACCATGACCGTCCATGACCCGTTCCGCGCCGATCGAACCGCCGGCCACGCCGCTGACTGACGGCACGGTCGCGCTGCGGCCGCGCCGGGAGTCCGACGTCGAGTCGATCGCCGCGGCCAGCCACGACCCGGAGATCCGCCGCTGGCTGGACGACGAGCCGATGGACGCGCAGGCGCGCCGCGACTTTCTGGCGCGGGGCGAGGACATGTGGCGCAGTGGGAAGGCCGCCCCGCTGGTGATCGCGGACGCGTCGACCGACGAACCGGTCGGGAGCATCAACCTCCAGTTCCGCAGCGACACGGTGGCCACCGTCGCGTACGGGGTGTTCCCGCAGCGCCGGGGGCAGGGCGTCGCGCCCCGGGCGGTCCGGCTGCTGGCCCGCTGGGCCCTGGCCGACCTGGGTCTGGCGCGGCTGATCCTGGAGGCGGACGAGGCGAACCTGGCCTCGATCCGGGTGGCGGAGAAGTCCGGGTTCCACCGGACCGGCACCCGCACCGAGCTGGCGGGCGACGGCTGGCGGAGCATCGTCGTGTTCGCGCTCGGCGACCCCGACGCGACGGGTTGACCGGGTCAGGCGGGGGTGAGCCGGGCGTCGGTCAGCATCACGACGCCGCTCGGGTCGTCGCACTCCACGCGGAGAGTGAGCTGGTCCGCCCTTTCCACGATCGCGGTGAGAGTGCGGGGCTTGCCCGGTTGTGCCTGCTGCTGCGTGCCGACCGTGGTGGTGGTGAGGCTGTCCGACTGCTGATCGCCGCGGATGGCGGTCACCACGGTGACCGACTGTTGGTCCGAGCCGGGCGGGTAGTAGGGGTGCACGGTCGCGTCGAACTGCTGGTAGTGCCGGGAGAGCTGGTAGGTGACCACCGTGGCCGGATCGCTGCCGTTGCGCGGGCAGCGGATCGCGATGGCGTGGCTGGTGTAGTCGGGGCGCTTCCGAACCGCGAGCGGGATGTCGACCAGCTTGTCCTCGCCGTTACGCGGGGTGAGGTCGGCCAGGTAGACCCCCGGCCCGGACGAGGCGGTGCTGGACGGCGACTGCGAGCCGGTCGTCGGGCCGCCCGGCGAGCTGGTCGTCGGCCCGGCCGGTTGGCCCCCGCCGGCGGTCGTCGGCGGGGGCGTGGCGTCGGCCGCGGGGTCCTTGGGCCACTGCCAGGCCAGGACCGACACCAGCAGCCCCAGCGCGCCGATGACCGTGCCGATCGCGGTGGCGCGGTCGCGCGGGCGCCGACCGTCGGACAGCCGGCCGGGACCGGCCGGATCGTGCTGGGGGGATGTGCTCACCGCTCGCCACCTGAGGAAACCAAACGCCGTTGCGCGGCGTCATTCTGCCGGATCATGACAAGGTACAAGGGACGCTCGATCGAGGGATCGCCGACAACCTAGCGGATGCTCCGGTGCGATACGGTGTCGGTCGACCACAGTGGATGATCTAGTTCGAGGATACGGGTAGGCGATGAGCATTCCGGATTCCTTCGTTCCGCCGCCCGCCGCGGCGAACGACGGCGCCACGGACCCGTCGAGCACCGGCCGCCCGGCTCGCTCCGGTGCCGGTCTCCTGGCCGTGGCGGTCGCCGGGGTGGCGCTGGTGCTCGCCCTCGTCTCGGCGCTGCTGTCCTGGCGGGCGGCGGACCGGGCGAACGAGGCGCTCGACAAGCTCTCCGCCGTGGCGTCGCCAGCCGGCGAGGGGGCCGTGCCGAGCCAGCCGCCGACGTCGGGTCCGCCCGCCGCGGAGCAGACGACCGACGCGCCGGCACCCACCGAGTCCGGCGCCGTGCCCGAGCTGAACAAGCAGACCCGGTACGAGGTCAAGTACACCGCCGAGACCCTGCGGGTGCCGGCCGGCTCCGGCTGCAGCGACACCGTCTACATCGACCTGGACGAGCCGCGTGTGCAGACCGAGAGCGGCGTCGCCGAGCTGGAGTTCCGCCGGCCGTGCGGCACGGGTTCCCCCTACATCAACCTCACCAACGACGTCGATGCCGGCGAGGTGAGCTCGGACAAGGTGACCCCGTACGAGTGCGCGGACCAGATCCGGACCAGCCCCATCGCGGGCGAGGAGCAGGCGCTGCGGAGCGGCCAGGTCTACTGCATCACCACCTCGATCGACGCCGCACGCTCCTCGGCCAACACCTGGAAGCTGGTGCTCCTCTCGGTGACCGCGACCCCCAAGGACGGCTCGGTCACCTTCACGGCGTCCGCCTGGAACATCCCCGCCTGACGGTCACCCACACCCGGGGCCTGGCGAGAACGACCCGACGTCGGACCTCAGCGCCGGGCCAGCGCCAGCACACTCAGACCGAACATCAGGACACCCAGGGGGAGATGGACCGACGGGACGTGCGCGATGCCCAGCACGACCTGGACCGAGGCGAGTACGAGGAATCCTGACGCGTGCCAGACAGCGCGGGGCGAACTGCCGCCCGGCTTCCACGCCAGCACCGCCGCGAGCACGTACAGCATCGACGCCCCGTACATCACCCGGGCTCCGACACTGTGCAGCGTCTCGCCGTAGGACGAGGTCAGCAGCAGTCCGGCGGAGACCGCCTGAAGGAAGATGGTCAGGGTCTGCAGGGCGATCGCTAGCTGCAGGAACGAGGAGCCGCGCGGTGCGTCCGCCGTCACCTGGGTGGCCATGTCACAGTCCCCTTTCCGCCCGCGGGCAGTAGGTCGATAAGGTCTCACCAGCCCGACGACGCGGGCCTGCGAAAGGTAAGGCGAGGGGGCGGCCGGAAGCGTGGGGACTGTCGCGACCAGCGCGGACGAGATAATCGGCGAGCGGCGCCAACTGATCAATGTCGCCTACCGGTTGCTCGGTTCGGTGACCGAGGCCGAGGACGCCGTACAGGATGCCTACGCACGCTGGTACGGGCTGCCGCGAAGCCGGCAGGAGGAGATCATCTCCCCCGGCGCCTGGCTGACGACGGTGACCAGCCGCATCTGCCTGGACCTGCTCGGCTCGGCGCGGGCCCGCCGTGAACGCTATGTCGGCGCGTGGCTGCCCGAGCCGCTGCCCGACCGCACCGAGTGGGACCACGCGGGCGGCGTCGACCCCACCGGCCGCGCAGACCCCGCCGACCAGATCGTTCTGGACGAGTCGGTGGCCATGGCCTTCCTCATCGTCCTGGAGTCGATGACGCCCGCCGAGCGGGTGGCGTTCGTCCTGCACGAGGTCTTCCGGTATCCGTTCGCCGAGATCGCCGACGTTCTCGGCCGGACCCCGGCGGCCTGCAAGCAGCTGGCGGCCTCCGCCCGACGGCGGGTGAGCGTCGCGCGCGCTCCGGTGCCGGCGACCGGCCAGGCCGACGTGGTGCGGCAGGTCAAGGAGGCATGGGAGGCCAAGGACATCGCAGCCCTCGTCGGTCTCCTCAACCCGGCAGCCGTAATGACCGCCGACGGCGGCGGCATGGTCGGCACCGTCCTGCGCCCGGTCGAGGGCGGCGCGCGCATCGCCCAGTACCTGGTCGCCATCGCCGACAAGGCGCCGGGGCTCGAACTCCTGGAGCGGTCGGTCAACGGTGTGCCGGGCCTGGTGGCCCAGCGTGCCGGCGTCGTCGTGACCGTAGCCTCGTTCGACGTCGCCGACGGGCGCGTCACCCGGATCTGGGCGGTCCGCAACCCGGAGAAGCTGCGGCCGTGGGCGCAGGAGGGCTAGGCACTCAGCGGGACCGGTCCCGGGGAAGCGAGCTGACCTGGCCCAACCAGTCGACCACCTCGTCCTGGAGCGGCGACACCACCGCGTACGCCGCGTTGTACCGGCGGGGCGCCATGTCGTCGGGTTGGAGGTCGGCCTGTTCGCGCCAGGTCACTGCCACGTCGGCCAGTTGGTCGGCCACGTCCTGCACCCGTTGGGCGAGGCGGGGGTTCTGTTCCGCGACCAGCGCCGCGGCGAGCCGCAGCCGGAAGTTGAGCACGGCCACCGCCTCGTAGTCCTCCCGCCAGGGCCGGCTGTCGGGCACACCGACGAAGGTGTGGATGCTCGCCTCGATCGCCTCGATGAGCTTCTGCCGGGCCTCCTGCCGGCGTGAGAGCCGGCGGGCGCCGGCGTTGGTGCGGTTGACCACGGCGAAGCTGACCACGGCCGCGACCGCGCCGGTGATCGCGCCGCTGAGCAGCCCTTGGAGCAGGTTCGGCCAGCCGCCGGCGACGGTGTCGAACCACGTTGGAGGGAGGGCGCTGGACATGGCGCGACCCTACCGGTCGTGCGCGAATTTGATCACGCCGCCGGGTGGGGAGCGGACCGGCCCTGCTCAGTCGGTGGCGGGCGGGGTCGGCGGCACGGCCAGGGCCAGGGTGAGGTCGAGGACCGTGGCGGGGTCGTGCAGCCGGTCGCCGTACAGTTCGCGCAGCTTGCCCATCCGGTAGCGGACGGTCTGCGGGTGCACGAACAGGTCGGCCGCCACGTCGTCGCGGCGGCCCTGGTGCAGCAGCCAGGCGCGCAGCGTCTCGGCGAGCCGGTACGCGGTGGCCGGGGGCAGCGCCGCCAGCGGGCGCAGCGCCTGGGCGCGCAGGTCGGCCAGCCCCTCGGGATCCATGCTGAGCAGCAGCTCGGCGAGGTGCTGCTCGGTGTCGACCGGGCCGGCGTCCGGCTCGCCGAGGCCGAGGGCGAGGGCCCGGGTGGCCCGCTGGTAGGAGGCGGCGACCCGGTGCCACGGCCGGGCCGGCCCGAGCATCGCCCGGTGGCCGGGCAGCAGCCGGGCGAGCTGGCGGCGCCGGCCGCCGTGCATGTCCGGCACCAGCAGCACGGCCAGCTCCTCGGCCGGGTCCATGCCGGGCAGGTCCTCGCCGCTCTCCAGGGTGTGCGGGCTGAGCAGGGCGAGCACCGCCCGCAGGTTGCGGCGGGGCAGCAGGACGACGGTGAGGGTCTGCGGCAGCGGCCAGTCCGCCCGCTCGGCGCTGCGGCGCAGGATCTCCTCCGGCTCCCCGGCGAGCAGCTGCTGGGTGAGGCGTTCCAGGTTGCGGCGGCGGGCCCGGCCGGCGCTGGCCAGCTCGTCGGCGTGCCCGGCCACGCTGGCCGCCGACAGCTCGTCGATGTACGCGAACATCAGCTCGGCGAACTCGGCCACCGTCTCGGCGGCCAGCCCGCTGCGCACCGTGGTGGCGGAGACCTCCCGCCAGGCCACCCGGGCGCCCACCCGGTACGCGGCCAGCAGCGCGTCCATGCTCCGCCCGGAGCGGGCCTCCCCGCTGCCGAGCGCGTACGCGGCCTCCAGGGCGGGGGCCAACGGGGTGCTCGGGTCGATGGCCTGTGCCCCCTCGATGAGCTGCAGGAACGTGCCGAGCGCGATGCGTACCGCGTTTTCGATCTTCTCGCGCATCGCGCCGGTGAGGGCGCCGGAGTAGGCGGGCACCTCGGCGGTGATCGCGCTGACCGTCCGCTCGGCCACCACGGGCAGGCGGTCGCGGAGTCGGGAGGCTACCCGTTCGTCCAGTTCGAGATGCGTGGCGCCCCGTGCCGCCCCGGACTCCTCCGTCATCTTGTTCACTCCGCACAAAAAGCCGTGGTCAATTCACCTTTGTCGGACAAGATGTTATGCGATCACGTAGCCACCCTGGTCACATGACCACAACCGCCCGCCCGAAGGCCAGCTTCCGGCACCGGCTGCTGCGGATGGCCGAGACGGTCACCACCCCGCTGCTGCCGGCGGACTACCTCGACCTGGTCGCGCCGCTGCGGGCCGGTGCACCCCTGCGTGGCCGGATCGTGGCGGTACGCCCGGAGACCCGGGACGCGGCGACCGTGGTCATCCAGCCGGGGCGCGGCTGGCGTGGCCACCTGCCCGGACAGTACGTGCGCCTCGGGGTGGACGTCGACGGGGTTCGCCAGTGGCGGGCGTACTCGGTCACCTCGGTGCCGGGCGGCGCGGACCGCCTGATCACCGTCACGGTGAAGGCGATCCCGGACGGCAAGGTCAGCAATCACCTCGTCCGCCGGATCCGGCCGGGCACGATCGTCCAGCTCGACCAGGCGCAGGGCGACTTCGTGCTGCCCGCGGCGACCCCCGAGCGGGTCCTCTTCGTCACCGCCGGCAGCGGCATCACCCCGGTCATGGCGATGCTCCGGGCCGGCCTGACGGCCCGGGCCGACGTGGTGCTGGTGCACTCGGCGCCCAGCCGGGACGACGTCATCTTCGGCGCCGAGTTGCGGGCGCTCGCCGCGACCGGCGCGCTGCGGCTGGTCGAGCGGCACACCGACACCGAGGGGCTGCTCGGCGTCCACGAGCTGGCCGACCTGGTGCCCGACCACGCCGAGCGGCAGACCTGGGCGTGCGGCCCGATCGGCCTGCTCGACGCGGTCGAGCGGCACTGGGCCGACCGGGGCGTGGCCGAGCGGCTGCACACCGAGCGGTTCCGGCCGACCGTGATCTCGCCGGGGGAGGGCGGCACGGTCACCTTCACGGGCGCGGGTGTGACGGTCGAGGCCGACGGGGGTACGCCGCTGCTGGACGCGGGGGAGGAGGCCGGGGTGCTCATGCCGTCGGGCTGCCGGATGGGGATCTGCTTCGGCTGTGTGGTGCCGTTGCGCCAGGGCGCGGTCCGGGATCTGCGCAACGGGGACCTGACCACCGCCGTGCCCGGCGACGGCGTGCTCATCCAGACGTGCGTGTCGGCGGCCGCCGGTACCTGCGACATCGAAATCTGACAGGAGGCCCCCGACGTGACCGCGATCCAGAAGAAGGCCGTGAACCCGATCGCCCACCTCTCCGCCGAGGACATCGAGATCCTCGGCAAGGAGCTGGACGCCATCCGGGACCGGGTGATCGCCGACAGGGGGGAGCGGGACGCCCGCTACATCCGGCGGTTGATCAAGACCCAGCGGACGCTGGAGTTGAGCAGCCGCGCGGTGCTGCTCTTCTCGCTGTTCCCGCCGGCCTGGATCGTCGGCACCGCCGGCCTCACGGTCGCCAAGATCCTGGACAACATGGAGATCGGCCACAACGTCCTGCACGGCCAGTGGGACTGGATGCGCGATCCCAAGATCCACTCGACCACCTGGGAGTGGGACCACGTCTCCCCGGCCGACCAGTGGAAGCAGTCGCACAACGAGCTGCACCACCGCTACACCAACGTGCTCGGCAAGGACAACGACCTCGGATACGGCATCATGCGGGTCGACGAGGACCAGCCGTGGAGCCCGGGCCACCTGGGCCAGCCGTTCTACAACCTCCTCAACGCCTGCTTCTTCGAGTACGGCATCGCCGCGTACGACCTGGAGCTGGGCCAGAACCTGCGCGACGGCGGGCACAAGAAGCCCGAGTTCCGGGCCCGGGCCAGGGCGGTCGGCCGCAAGATCCGCCGCCAGGTGCTCAAGGACTACGTGGTGCACCCGCTGCTGTCCGGCCCGTCGTTCCTGTCCACCCTGGCCGCCACCTTCACCGCGAACCTGATCCGCAACGTGTGGAGCCACTCGGTGATCATGTGCGGCCACTTCCCCAGCGGGGTGGAGACCTTCGAGAAGACCTCGATCGAGGGTGAGACCCGGGGCGAGTGGTACCTGCGGCAGATGCTCGGCTCGGCCAACATCAGCGGCAGCCGGCTGCTGCACATCATGACCGGCAACCTGTCGTACCAGATCGAGCACCACCTCTTCCCCGACCTGCCGAGCAACCGCTATCAGGAGATCGCCCCGCAGGTCCGGGCGCTCTTCGACCGGTACGGGCTGAAGTACACCACCGGACCGCTGCCCAAGCAGGTGGCCTCCGCGTGGTGGAAGGTCATCCGCCTGTCCCTGCCGAACCGCAAGAGCAAGGCGCCGAAGCCGATGGCCCCGGCGCCGCTGGTCTCCGCGGGCGCCTGACCGGCGTCACGCCCGCGTCGCCTGGCCGGCCGGTCGGCCGGAGCGCGCCTCGTCGTACAGCTCCTCCAGCAGGCGGGTCTGCCGGTGCAGGTCGAAGTGCGCCTCGACGTGCGCGCGGGCGGCCGCGCCCAGGCGGGTCCGCAGCGCCTCGTCGCCGAGCAGCGTGTCCAGGTGCTCGGCGAGGGCGGCCCGGTCCCGTTCGGCGCAGAGCAGGCCGGTCTCGCCGTGCCGCACCGCCTCCGGGATGCCGCTGTGCCAGGTCGCCACCGCCGGCAGGCCGGCGCTGCCCGCCTCCAGGATGGTGGTGGGCAGGCCTTCGCAGTCGCCGTCCGGGGCGGTCCGCGACGGCGCCGCCAGGATCCGCGACTCGGCCAGGTGCCGCCGGACCGCCGCCGGGCTCTGCGCGCCGAGGAACGCGGCGTCCAGGCCGAGCTCGGCGGCCCGGCGCCGGACCGGCGCCTCGAGCGGCCCGTTGCCCACCAGCAGCAGCCGGGGCCGGCGCGCGGCGGGCAGCATCCCCACCGCCTCCACCAGGTCGTCGACGCCCTTCTTGGCCACGAACCGGCCGACGAAGATGACGTCCCACCGCTTTGGCGTCGCCGCCGGCAGCGGCGGGACCGGCACGCCGATGTGGTGCACCCGTACCTTCGCCGGGTCGGCGCCGAGGGCGACCGCCCGGTCGCGGATGAACCCCGACACGGCGATGACCAGCGCCGCCCGGTCGAACGCCTGGCGCAGGTGCCGCCGGTTGCGGGCCCCGCGCGCCCCGGGCAGCGCGGGTTGCCGGGTCACGTCCTGCCCGTGCAGGGTCACCACCAGGGGTACGCCGAGCCGCCGCGCGCTGCCGCTGACCAGCCAGCCGTCGCCGCCGAAGTGGGCGTGCACCAGGTCCGGCGCCAGCCGCGCCAGCGCCGCGTCGAGTCGGGCCGACCGGCCGGTGAGCTTGAGCCCGAGCAGTTCGGCTCGGCCGCGCGGGTCGTCGGAGAAGGCGATGGTGTCGCCGTCCCGGGCCAGCGGGGAGGCCACCTTGACCGCGCCCAGGTAGTGGGGCGCCCAGCGGGTCAGCGCGTCACCCTGGTTGCGGACGAAGGTCTCCGACCCGGGCAGCAGGTGGCTGCGCCAGATCACCGCCCTGGAGTGGGACATGACCGCGACCCTACGGCCGTCCGCCGCCGCCGGACCCGGCCACCGGCTCCGGGTCCCCGACCGCCGACGGCGTCGGCTCGGCGTGGCCGGCCCGGGGGCCGGGCATCGCGGTGTCCGTGGCGGGCTGCTCCGGCGCCGGCTGCCCGCCGCGGCGGCGGTTGAGCACCCGGTCACGCAGCCGGTGCCGCAGGTCCGGCGGGATCAGCCAGATCTGCAGGTAGGTCACGTAGTCGATGAGGCTCGGGCGGCCGTGCCGGCGGGCCTCGGCGAGCAGCAGCCGGAACACGCGGAAGCTGCGCGTGGTCGCCGCCATCGAGCTGATCACGCTCATCGCCAGCGCCGCGTACGCCCGTGGGGTGAGCAGCGGGCGGATCTCCCGCAGCCACTCGAACTGGGCCGCCCAGGGCGACTCCAGGCTGATCCGCGGCCGGTCCTCGTCCTGGTGCCAGACGACCAGCGCCTCCTCGGTCATGACGAGCTCGACGTCCGGGTGGCTGACCGCCCGCAGCGTCCAGTCCAGCTCCTGCTGCCGGCGCAGCCCGACGGTGAACGGGACCCGGCGCAGCAGGTCGGTCGGCGCCATGATGGTCGAGGTCTGGATGAACCCGTCGCCGTGGAACAGCCCGCGGCGCACGGTGAGGTACTCGCTGATCGGCTCGCCCGGTTCGGGCAGCCGGCGGGGCAGTACGAACTCGGCCCGCGGGGTCCGGTTGACCAGCCGGCTGGCCACGATCGGCAGCGGCGCCTGGGCGCTTCCGGCCGCCGCCAGCTGCACCGCCAGCTTCTCCGGCAGCCACTCGTCGTCGTCGTCCAGGAAGGCGGTCCACGCCGCCCGGGCCTCCCGGGCCCCGACGTTGCGGGCGTTCGGGGCGCCGCCGCGCTCGGGCAGCGACACCACCCGCAGCCGGTCGTCCGGCACCCCGGCCAGGGCGATCCGGGTCGCCTCGTCCCCGCCGTCGACCACGACGATGACCTCGATGGTGTCGACGGTCTGGGCCAGTGCACTGCGGACGGCGCGGAGCACCAGCTCCGGCCGGTCGCAGGTCGGGATGACCACGCTGACGTCAGGTGTACGGGTCATGAATACCTGCCCACTCATACGTGACTTCGAGTTGTATTTGCCGCCGTCGAACCAGGCGAGGTCGGTGAATTTGCCGGGCGGGGGCCGCTCCGAATGGTCCTGAGAACGTAATCGGCGCTACGTGTGCATCGGGTTAACAACGAATGCCGATCGCCTTCCGAAACGGACTATCCTTGGTGTCTTCCCAGGTGAGAGCCCTACGGATCGGCCGGTTCGGCAGCGGTTGCGGCGCAATTCGACCGGCCCCGGCCCGTCGCCTTGCCGGCCGGTGAATCTGCCGTACACTTCGCCCGGCACCGGCCGGACGGAGAATGGAGAGATCGTTCATGCAGCTCGACGCCGCGGCGCCGCCCGCCCCCCGGGGCCGGGTGGTGATGCTCGTCGACAACGCCGTCGAGGGGGACTCCCGGGTGCAGAAGGCGGCCCGGTCGGCGGCCGACGCGGGCTGGGACGTGACCCTGCTCGGCTGCGCCCCGACCGGCGGCGAGCGGGACTGGCGGCTCGGCCGGGCCAAGGTGCGGGTGCTGCCGATGGGCGGGCCGACCGGCGCGCAGGCCGGGACCCGGGGGCTCCGCCACCGGCTGGTCCGTCGTGGCGGGCTGCCGCTGCGGGCCGCCCGGCTGGCCCGGCGACCGGTCGAGTACGCCCAGGTCCTCCTCTGGCGGGCGGTGCACGGCGACCGGGCCTGGCGGCGGCTGGAGCCGGGGCTCTGGGGCTACGAGCGGCTCTTCGGCCCGGTCATCGACGAGCTGCGGCCGGACCTGGTCCACGCCCACGACTTCCGCATGCTCGGGGTGGCCGCCCGCGCCGTGCTGCGCGCCCGGGCCGCCGGCCGCCCAGCGAAGCTGGTCTGGGACGCGCACGAGTGGCTCCCCGGCGCCAGGCCCCGGCGGGACAACGCCCGCTGGCTCCCCGCCCACCTGGCCTACGTTCGGGAGTACGTCGGGTACGCCGACGCCGTGGTCACCGTCTCGGACACCCTCGCCGAGCTGCTGCAGCGCGACCACGACCTGGCCGAACGCCCGACCGTGCTGCTCAACGCGCCGGCGACCGCCGACGCCGGCGACCCCGAGCCCGCCCCGGATCTGCGGCGGCTCTGCGGCGTCGACCGGGACACCCCGCTGCTCGTCTACAGCGGCGCGATGGCCCCACAGCGCGGCCTGGACACGGTGGTCGACGCGCTGCCCCGGCTGCCCGGGGTGCACCTGGCGCTGGTGGTGGGCGACCCCACCGCGGCGTACGTGCGGCAGCTCGCCGCCCGGGCCGCCCGGCTCAGCGTGGCCGACCGGGTGCACCCGGTGCCGTACGTGCCGCACCGGCAGGTGGTGTCGTTCCTGAGCGGCGCCGACGCGGGCCTCATCCCGCTGCACCACTGGCCGAACCACGAGATCGCCCTGATCACCAAGTTCTTCGAGTACTCGCACGCCCGGCTGCCGATCGTGGTCAGCGACGTGCGGACCATGGCGGAGACGGTCCGGGCCACCGGCCAGGGCGAGGTGTTCCGTGCCCGGGACATCGCCGACCTGGTCCGCGCCGTCCGCACCGTGCTCGCCGACCCGGACCGCTACCGGGCCGCGTACGCGGGGCCGGATTCGCCGTTGCCCGGCTGGACCTGGGAGGCGCAGGCGCAGCGGCTGGACGCGCTCTACCGGCGGCTGCTGACCTCGGAGGAGTCGACCGTGGAGGCGCAGGCGCGGTGAACGCCCCCGACGTGAGCGTGGTGGTGGCGGTCTACAACACCATGCCGTACCTGATCCAATGCCTGGACTCGCTGGTGGCGCAGACGATCGGCCTGGACCGGCTCCAGGTCGTCGCGGTGGACGACGGGTCGACCGACGGCAGCGGCGCCGAGCTGGACCGGTACGCCGCCCGCCACCCCGGGGTGTTCACCGTCATCCACCAGGCCAACTCCGGCGGCCCCGCGGCCCCATTCAACCGGGGTCTGGACGCGGCCACCGGCCGGTACGTCTTCTTCGTCGGCGCCGACGACCATCTAAGCCCCGACGCCCTGCGCCGGCTCGTCGAGGCGGCCGACGCGTGGGAGTCCGACGTCATGCTGGGCCGGGTGGTGGGGGTCAACAGCCGCCACATCTACCAGGACATCTTCGCCCGCAACCAGGTCGACGTGGACCTGTTCGACTCGCCGCTGCCGCGCTCGCTGGCCAACACCAAGCTGTTCCGGCGCGAGCTGCTGGAGAAGTACGGCATCCGCTATCGGGAGGACCTGCCGCTCGGCAGCGACCTGCCGTTCACGCTGGAGGCCTGCTACCGGGCCAGGCGCATCTCGGTGCTGGCCGACTACGACTGCTACTACGCGGTCCGCCGGCACCGTGCCACCAACATCACCTACCTGAGCCGGCACGCCGACCGGCTGCGGACCGTCGAGGCGACCACCGCGTTCGTCGCCGAGCTGATCCCGGCGGGCCGGCAGCGCGACGCCATCCTCGCCCGCCGCTTCGACCACGAGATCGCCAAGCTGCTGGAGGACGACCTCCTGCGCCTTGACCGGGAGACCCAGCAGCTTGTGCACGACGGCATCGGACGGCTGGTCCGCGCCCACCTCACCGAGGGGATCGCCGCCCAGCTCAACGCCGAGACCCGGATCCGGCTGGCGCTGACCCGCGACGGCGCGCTCGACGACCTGCTCGCCGTGATCCGGCAGGACGCACGGGGCGGCGTGCCGCCGACGGTCGTCGAGGGCGGCCGCCGGTACGCCGCCTACCCCGGCTTCCGCGACCCGGCCCGCGGCCTGCCGGACGCCTGCTTCGAGGTGCCCCCGGACTGGTACGCCAAGCTCGATGCCACGGCGCTGGCCTGGGAGACCGACGAGCGCGGCGAGAAGGTGCTCACCATCACCGCGGCCAGCCCGCTGCCGGACCTGGCCGCCGTGGGCGCGGAACCCCTGGCCGTCAGCGCCGAGGAGATTCCGGGCGAGGTCACCACCGTCGACACTGGCTCCGGGGGCACCACCCTGCGGATCCGGTTCCGCGCCAGCGACCTGCTCGCCGGCACCGGCCCCACCGGGCAGCGGCGGGCGGTCTCCGCCCAGGTCGGCGACTTCGACCCGGCCCGGGCGGCCGGTGCGCAGACGGCCACCGGCGCGGCCGGCTCGGCCGCCGTGCGTGCTCCCCGGGTACGCGTGACCGCCCCGCTGCTGCGGCGGCGCGGCGCCCGGCTGTACGTGGTCACTCCGGTGCTCGACGAGTCCGGCCGGCTGATGATCTCCGTGGTGCCGGTGACCGCCGCCCGGGTGGCCGCCCAGCTGCGCCGGATCCTGCGCCGGATCAGGTAGCGCGTACGTCAGCGGTGCTGCCGGGGGACCGCCTCGCGGCTCGCCTTGACGGATGGCGAGGGGGTCACGCCCGGCGGGCAGTCGTCGCATTTCTCGTACGCGGTCCAGCTGTTCCCGCCGGGGCCGACGTAGAAGAAGAGGAGCCGGACCCGTCCGCCCTGGCGCAGGGCGGAGAGCTCGAACGATCCCTTGCCAGTGCTCGCGCCGGCCAGCTCATCGACCGTCAACGCCACCCTGGAGCTGGGCCCGTCCGGATTCGCGAATGGTGCCTCCACCGCCCAGGTGCCCGACCCGGTGATGTTCGCGTCCCGGCCGACGTCGACGGGCAGAAACTCGTCGAACACGTCGTGGGGAAGCCACTCCGCGGTGAAGCCGCCGTGGTCGTCGAAGGTGATGACGCGCTTCGAGCCGCTGCGCCAGGTGCCCACCACGTCCGCCGCGCGCAGGTCCACCGGGTCGCCGTAGTCGGCCAGCACCTCGCCGAGGGAACAGCCGGCGGCGACGACCGCGGCCACGAGCAGTGCGAGCACCCGTCGCATCGATACCCTCGTTCCCGTCCGGGGATCGGAATCGACCGATCATCGCAGAGCTGCCCGGCTCCGGCTGCCCGGCGACGCGTCAGGCGCTGTTCACGTCCATGTTGCCAGGGGTGGGCTTCCGCAAGATCGATTGAATCGGTAATGATAGACAAACCCCTATGCGGTTCGGGTTCGTCCCGGGCCGGCTCACCCCGTCCGGGCGGACACCCCCTTCGCCCGGGCGTCCTGCCTGGAGGCACCATGCGTCGACATGTGCTGGCCGGTCTCGCGACCGGCGTCCTCGCGGCGACCCTGCTCGCCGCGCCGGCCGCGGCGGCGTCCCCCGACGTCGTCCTCAGCGAGATCTACGGTGGCGGTGGCAACACCGGCGCCACGTACCAGAACGACTTTGTCGAGCTCTACAACCGATCCTCCGCCAGCGTCAGCCTCACCGGCTGGAGCGTCCAGTACGCCTCGGCGTCCGGCAGCAGCTGGTCGGTGACTGCACTGTCCGGCTCGATCGCCGCGGGCGGCCGCTACCTGGTCAAGCTCGCCTCCGGCGGCACCACCGGCGCGGCCCTGCCCACCGCCGACGCCACCGGCACCACCAACCTCTCCGCCGCCACGGGCAAGGTCGCGCTGCGGACCACCACCACCGCCCTGACCTGCTCCACCGGCTGCGCGTTCGCGGCCGGCAACCGGGACTTCGTCGGCTACGGTTCGTCGGCCAGCAGCGCCGAGGGCACCCCTGCGCCGGGCGGCTCGAACACCGCCTCCGTCGCCCGCACCAACCCCGCCACCGACACCGACAACAACGCGGCCGACTTCGCCGCCGGGACGCCCACCCCGACGAACGCCGCCAGTGGCGGCGGGGGCGGCGGGTCCTGCCCGACCGGCACCCGGATCCGGGACATCCAGGGCGCCGGTCACCTCGCCGCGCTCACCGGCACCCGTACCACCAGGGGCATCGTCACCGCGAAGTCCAGCAGCGGTTTCTGGATCCAGGACCCCTGCCCGGACACGTCCGACGCCACCTCCGAGGGGCTCTACGTCGCCACCTCGGGCGCGCCCACCGTCACCGTCGGCGACGACGTCTCGGTCACCGGCAGCGTCAGCGAGGTACGCCCCGGCGGGGCGACCAACAACCTGACCATGACCACCCTGGCGTACTCCAGCAAGAGCACCCTCGGCACCGGCAAGCCGCTGCCCGCGGCGACCGTGGTCGGCACCGGCGGCCGGGTGCCGCCGGGCGCGGTCATCGAGGACGACGCCACCGGCAACGTGGAGACCTCCGGCACCTTCGACCCGGCCAGCGACGGCCTCGACTTTTGGGAGTCGCTGGAGGGCATGCGGGTGCAGATCGCCGCAGCGGCCGTGGTCGGCCCGACCAACAAGTACGGCGAGTTCCCGGTCGTGCCCGGCGGCTCCGGCGTACGCAGCGCCCGCGGCGGCATCGTCACCCAGGCCGGCGACTTCAACCCGGAGCGGGTGATGGTCGGCGACACCCTGGCCGCCGCCCCGACCGTGACCGTCGGCGACACCTTCGGCGCCGCCCTGACCGGTGTGCTCAGCTACGACTTCGGCAACTACTTCCTACTGCCGTCGTCATTCCCGGCCCGGGTGTCCGGCGGGCTCACCGCCGAGACCACCACCGCCGCGGGCGCCGGCCAGCTCGCGGTCGCGACGTTCAACGTGGAGAACCTCGACCCGGCCGACCCGCAGAGCAAGTTCGACGCCCTAGCCGGCCAGATCGTCACCAACCTCCGCTCGCCCGACCTGTTGGCTCTGGAGGAGGTCCAGGACAACAACGGGCCCACCGACAACGGCGCGGTCGCCTGCGACCAGACCATGAGCAAGCTGATCGCGGCGATCAGCGCCAAGGGCGGCCCGTCGTACGCGTACCGGCAGATCAACCCGACCAACGATGCGGACGGCGGTGAGCCGGGCGGCAACATCCGCCAGGTTTTCCTGTTCCGGACCGACCGCGGGCTCTCCTTCACCGACCGGCCGGGCGGCACCGCGACCGCCGCCACCACGGTCAACAACGCCGGCGGGGTGCCGCAGCTGTCGTACTCGCCGGGGCGGGTGAAGCCGGCCGACACGGCGTTCAACGCCAGCCGCAAGCCGCTCGCCGGCGAGTTCCGCTGGAACGGACGGCCGCTGTTCGTGATCGCCAACCACTTCAACTCCAAGGGCGGCGACCAGCCGCTGATGGGCCGCTACCAGCCCCCGGCCGCGTCGTCGGAGACCCAGCGCCACCAGCAGGCGACCATCGTGAACGGGTTCGTCGACTCGATCCGCGCCGTCGACCCGAACGCGGCGATCGTCGTCCTCGGCGACATCAACGACTACGAGTTCAGCCGGACCGCCGACCTGCTGGTCGGCTCCGGGGAGCTGGTCGACCTGCCGCGCACGCTGCCGGTGGCCGAGCGCTACACCTACGTGTACGAAGGCAACTCGCAGGTCCTCGACCACATCCTGCTCTCCTCCTGGCTGGCCACCCAGCCGTACGCCTACGACGTGGTGCACGTCAACAGCGAGTTCCCGACCCAGGTCTCCGACCACGAACCCCAGGTGGTCCGGCTGACCTTCTGACCGGCCGCGGCGCCGCCTGGTGCGAAAAGCACTGGGCGGCGCCAGCGGGCCGAGCTACGGTCGGGGCATGCAGATCAGGCGCACCACCGTCGCGGCCGCGCGAGCTTCCCGCTCGCCGGTTGCCGCCGCCTGACCGACCCACTTTCTCGCCGGCGACCGGAAACGGTCCGCCGGCGTTGTCGTGTCGTCACGCCCACCGCCCGCGCGGCGGACCCTTCCGGTCGCACCGACCCGGAAGGCCCATGCCATGACACCCGATGAGATCGTCCGCACCTTCCTCGACCACTACCATCGCCGAGATCACCGGGACGCGCCGGAGAGTTCCCTGATCCCGCCGCCCGGCGACCCGGTGCTCTTCACCACCTCCGGCATGCACCCGCTCAGCCCGTACCTGCTGGGCCGGCCCCACCCCGGCGGCCGGCGGCTGGTCGACGTGCAGCGCTGCCTGCGCACCACCGACCTGGACGAGGTCGGCGACCGCACCCACCTGACCGTCTTCGACATGCTCGGCTCCTGGTCGCTCGGCGACTACGACATCGCGACCAGCCTTCGCTGGGGGCATGAGCTGCTCACCGGCGGCTTCGGCATCGATCCCGGACGGCTGCACGCGACCGTCTTCGGCGGCGACGAGCAGGTCGGCCCGGACGAGACGGCCTGGGCGACCTGGACGGAGTTGGGCGTGCCGGTCGAGGCGACCGGCGCGGACAACTGGTGGGACAACGGCCCGACCGGCCCGTGCGGGCCCGACTCGGAGATCTTCGTGTGGACCGGGGACGGGCCACCCACTGGCACGCCGAGCACCGACGAGCGGTGGCTGGAGGTCTGGAACCACGTCCAGATGCGCTACCACCGGCACGACGACGGCCGGCTGACGCCGCTGCCGATGTCCAGCATCGACACCGGGATGGGGCTGGAACGCCTGGAGATGGTGCTGCGCGGCGGCCGGTCGGTCTTCGAGGGCGACGGCCTGCGGCCGTGGGTGGACGCCGTCCGCGAACGGTGGCCGCTGGACGGCCCGGACCTGCGGATCGTCGCGGACCACCTGCGCTCCGCCGTGGTGGTGCTGGGCGACGGCGTACGACCGGGCAACACCGGGCGCGGGTACGTGCTGCGCCGGCTGATCCGGCGGGCGCTCACCGTGCTGTGGCGGGACGACCCGGCGCGCGTCCTGACCGAGCTGCCCGAAGAGGCGTACGTGGACACGCTGCGCCGGTTCCGGCAGCGGGCGGAGGTGGCGCCGCTGCGCGCGGTGCTCCTCGACGAGGAGCGGCGCTTCCGCGGGCTGCTGCGCCGGGGCCGCCCGCTGGTCGACCGGCTCCGCGGGCGCGGGCCGCTCAGCGAGCGCGACTACCACTGGCTGCACGACACCCACGGGCTGCCCCGCGACCTGGTCGACGGCCTGCTCACCGAGACCGGCTGACCCGGGCAAAGGACACAGGAAGATAACTCAGGGTTCATGGCCAGCGAAGATCGTTAGCCTCGATGGCTAACCGGACGACGTCGTCTGGAGTTAGGTGGAGGATGGATGAACCTTCGGCGGAAGGTGGTGTCGCCGGTCGCGGCGGCCGGCGCACTTGCCATCATCACGAGCCTCACCGCGGGCGCCCTGCCCGCGGCGGCACAGGCCGCTCCGGCGGCTGCGGCAGCTGGCGCCCCGATCACCCATGAGGAGAATCCACGGGTTCCCGTGGGGGCGGCGTGGACGGAGGCGTACTTCCCGTCCTCGGACGGGAGTGACGTCGAGCTGCACGCCGACGTGCTGCGCCCGGCAAACCTGCCGGCGGACGCGAAGACACCGGTGATCCTGTCGGTGGGTCCGTACTTCTCGCACGCGGGGCAGACCAGCCCCGAGGGATGGGACCGGGTCGGGCCGTCGGCGCGTTTCCAGGACTTCATCGACGGCGCGCGGCTCATGGAGCGTGGATACACCGTCGTGATGGTCGACCTGCGCGGCTTCGGTGGCAGCACCGGGTGCCTGGACTTCCTCGGCCCGGGGGAGCAGGCCGACATCAAGGCGGCCGTCGAGTGGGCGGCGAGCCAGCCGTGGTCGACTGGCAAGGTGGGCATGTACGGCAAGTCGTACGACGCCAACACCGGGCTGGCGGCCAACACCCTCAAGCTCAAGCCGCTGCAGGCGATCGTCTCCCAGGAGCCGACGTGGAACAGGTACAACTACCTGTTCAGCAACGGGGTGCCGCGTTCCAACGCGACCAGCACGCCGCGGAGCTACTACTCGATCGCGACGATGGCCCCGCTGGCCGATGACAGCGACCACTACAAGGCGAACGCGGCGTACGAGAAGAGCCACCCCGAGTGCGAGAGTGACAACCTCACCAACACCCAGAACCCCGACCCGAAGTCGTCGTTCTGGCGGGCCCGTGACTTCGCCTCCCGCGCCGCCGGGTCCCAGACGCCGCTGTTCGTCACGTCGGGCTTCATCGAGGACAACACCAAGCCCGAGGAGATGCAGAAGTACCTGGCCAACCATCAGGGTCCGGAACGCGGTTGGCTCGGCCCGTGGGAGCATGTGCGCGGTAACGAGACCAACGCCAAGGGCCAGCTCAAGATGGGACGGGCGGGCTGGTTCGACGAGGTGATGCGGTTCTACGACCAGTACCTGCGCGGCATCGAGCCGTCGGTGACCGACCCGGCGTTCTCCATCGAGGACAGCCTCGGCCACTGGCGCGCCCAGCCGACCTGGCCGGTGACCAACGACGCGTACAAGGTGCGGCTGTCGCCTGGGGAGTATGTCGACAGCGGCAGCAACGCGCAGGTAGCCGCCCTGTCGACGACGGCGCCGCAGGCCGACGGCTTGGACATCGAGTACGCGCCGGAGGCCGGCTCGCCGACGACTGACCAGGCGACTGTGCTCAGTGCCGACGCACCCGGCAGCAGCTACTGGAGCTGGTCCACGCCCGCCGCTGAGCAGGTGCGGATCACGGGCTCGCCGGAGATCACGCTGAAGACCAGGGGTCAGGGCAATGTCTGGGTACGGCTGTGGGACGTCGCTCCGGACGGCAAGGCGACCATGTTCAACGAGAACGTCGCGGTGCTGGACCACAGCGGATCGAGCTCGTTCGAGCTGAAGGCGACGGACTGGACGTTCGAGCCAGGGCACCAGCTGGGGGTCCAGATCGGGACCATCGCCTCGAGGGGCTGGCGGCCCGTCCCCTCGGGTGAGACGATCGCCGTCACCGACGCGCGGCTCGCCCTCGAGGTGCAGGACCCGCGGTTCGACTCGCCGACCCAGGGTGACCGCTCGCCGTACCTGGACACGTACGTGAGGGCGAACAGCACCACGCTCAACGACGTCGGCACCGGCACCTTCCCGCTGGGCGTCGCAAAGCAGGGATGACCAGATGGCTGCCCGGCACCGGCCTGTGCGGGTGCCGGGCAGCCGCCCGTTACCGCCGTGCGACTCGCCGAGGCGACGCGGGAGGCAGCGGAAAGTGCGTCCGGCGCCGCGATCCGTCACGATGACCTCCGAGAGACCGTCGCCGGGCCGCGCCGCGCCGGCCCGACGACGGTACGGCCGGAAGGAGATTTGTGTCGTCCTCGTCCACCCTGCTGTCCCGCCGCGACCTGGCGTTCCTGCTCTACGACTGGCTGGACGTGGCTCGGCTGACCGAGCGGCCCCGCTACGCCGAGCACTCCCGGGAGACCTTCGACGCGGTGCTGGACCTCTCCGCCCGGGTCGCCGCCGAGCAGTTCGCCACCCACAACAAGGCCGCCGACGCGGCCGAGCCCACCTTCGACGGGCGCCGGGTGCACACCATCCCGCAGGTCAAGGCCGCGCTGGACGTCTTCGCCCAGACCGGGCTGCTGGCCGCCACCATGGACACCTCGATCGGTGGCATGCAGTTGCCGCACGCGGTCGCCGCCGCCTGCTTCGCCTGGTTCCAGGCCGCCAACGTCAGCACCGCCGCGTACCCGTTCCTCACCCTCGGCAACGCCAACCTGCTGCTCACCCATGCCAGTGCCGAGCAGATCGACACCTGGGTGCGGCCGATGGTCGAGGGTCGGTTCTTCGGCACCATGTGCCTGTCTGAGCCGCAGGCCGGCAGCTCCCTCGCGGACATCACCACCCGCGCCGAGCCGCAGGACGACGGGACGTACCGGCTGGTCGGGACCAAGATGTGGATCTCCGGCGGAGACCATGAGTTGGCCGAGAACATCGTGCACCTGGTCCTCGCGCGGATCCCCGGCGGCCCGCCCGGGGTGAAGGGCCTCTCGCTGTTCATCGTCCCGAAGGTGCTCCTCGACCCCGACGGCACGCTCGGCCCGCGCAACGACGTGGTGCTGATCGGGCTCAACCACAAGCTGGGCTACCGGGGCACCACCAACACCCTGCTCAACTTCGGCGAGGGAGTGCACCGCCCGTACGGGCGGCCAGGGGCGGTCGGCTACCTCGTCGGCGAGCCGCACCAGGGGCTCGCGCAGATGTTCCACATGATGAACGAGGCGCGGATCGGCGTCGGCGCCGGCGCCACCGCCCTCGGCTACACCGGCTACCTCAAGTCGGTGGCGTACGCCCGCCAGCGCCCCCAGGGCCGGCCGGTCGCCGACAAGGACCCGACCAACCCGCAGGTGCCGATCGTGGCGCACGCCGACGTCCGCCGGATGCTGCTGGCGCAGAAGAGCTACGTGGAGGGGGCGCTCGCGCTGATCCTCTACTGCGGCCGGCTGCTCGACGAGGAGAAGACCGCCCCCGCCGAAGCCGACCGGAACCGGGCCCATCTGTTGCTGGAGCTGCTCACCCCGATCGCCAAGAGCTGGCCGTCGCAGTGGTGCCTGGCCGCCAACGACCTGGCCATCCAGGTGCACGGCGGCTACGGCTACACCCGCGACTACGACGTCGAGCAGCACTGGCGGGACAACCGGCTCAACGCGATCCACGAGGGCACTCACGGCATCCAGGCGCTGGACCTGCTCGGCCGGAAGGTCACCATGCGCGACGGGGCTGGGCTGGAGTTGTTGCTGGAGACCATCCGGGCCACGGTGACCCGGGCGTGGAAGGCGGAGGGGGAGGCGGCCGGACTGGCCGGGCAGCTTGGGACGGCGACCGACCGCATCGCGGTGGCCACGCGGCGGCTGTGGGGGACCGGTGATCCGGAGCTGGCGCTGGCCAATGCCTCGCTCTATCTGGAGGCGGTCGGGCATGTGGTGATCGGGTGGATGTGGTTGGAGCAGTTGCTCGCCGTGGAGGCTCTGGGTTCGCCGGACGGGGCGGAGGGGGAGTTCCTGGCGGGGAAGCGGCAGGCGGCGCGGTACTTCTTCCGGTACGAGCTGCCGCGGACCGGGGCGCAGTTCGACCTGCTGGACAGCCTCGACCGGACCACCTTGGACGCCCGAGAGAGCTGGTTCTGACCATCGGCGAAGAGAGCCGGCGTTACTGACAAGGGCGGCTACTGCCCGGTGCTTTGCCTCGGCCCCACTGCACCTGGAACACTACCGGGGTGTCGAAGTCGTCGCTGGTGGCATCGGCGGTCGGGAACAGCCGCCGCAGCAGCACGAAACGGATCCACACGCCGTCGCGTTGCGGTACCACGATCGACTCCCCGATCTCGGAACCTTCCACGCTGCAGCTGGTCTCCGGGGTTACCACATAGAAATAGATGCCACGGTCGCTGACCGCTGTCAGCCCGATCTGGATCGACTCGTCGGTCGTCGAGACTTCGTGACGCCAGCTTGCAGTCACCTTCTGCGTACGCGGAAGCGTGGTGCTCGTCATCGTCGGTGCCGCTGCGGTGCGACTGCTCGTGGCAGGGCCGGCCGAGACGCCGGGAGGGGTGGAGCCGGTGACCTGCGGCCTCCTCGGGTCGCGGTCGAGCGCGAGGATGCTTGCGAGCCCGGCGGCGGCGACCACCAGACCTGCGGCTACCGACCACGGGAGAAAGCGGTGCCGTCGAGGCTGCTCGTACGTCCCTGCCGGAGTCTCGCCCGGGGTGCCCGCGGCACGGTTGCGGACCAGTGCGATCCGATTGCCGCCGTTGCGGCTGCGGCGCTGCGGAATCGGCTGGCCCCGGCCGCGCAGCTCGGATTCCACCTGGTGAAACAGGGTGTCCATGTCGAGCGGATCCGGGCCGCCGGGTACGCCGTTCTCCAGGGCACTCAGCAGCGCCGCGGTGAAGGCGGTATACCTGTTTCCCGGTGGGGCCAGGGCCAGCGTCGTCTCAGCGGTGGCAGTCATCAGGTACGTGCCGTCGATGACTGCGTGGTCGGCCAGCGGCCCCGGTGCGGCCATGAAGCCCGACATCGCCCGCCCGCTGAAACAGCAGTCCAGAATCACCACCTTCGCCCGGCAGCGCCGCGCGGTCGTGACCACCTCCCGGCGTACCTGGGCGAAGTGCACCGCATGATGCAGCGCGTTCGCAGCACCGCCGACCAGCGCGAGCTCCAGCTCGCCGTTGTCCAGCAACCCGTGGCCCGCGAAGTACACCACCAACGCATCGGTGGCCGACGCGGCCGCTTCGTGGATCGGGTCGAGGATGTCCTGAGCAGTGACCGGATCCACGACCACGTGGCAATTCCCCGCGGGCAAACCCCACCGCTCGGCGTCGGTGAGCACGGCGGACAGGGCGGCTACGTTGGCCGCGGCGGCAGGGATGCCCGGCATCCGGGTGTACGCCGAGACACCGACCAGCACGGCCCGCGACTTCGCCGGATCGGGCAGGTAGGCGGCCGTGGTCACTGCGTGGCCTGATCCGATCCGCCGTTCTCCCCAGCCAGGAACTGCCGGATCACGTCGGCGTTTCCGGCGTCGCCGCTCGGCAGGGTCAGGGTGGCGCCGTCCGCCCGTGTGATCGTGACGGTCTCGCGACGTGAGCGGGAACGGTGCCATGCCTCAAGGGCCAGCGCAAGACTCGAGATCGCCGTCGCCTGCCCGAGCACCACATCGATGATCTCCAGTGCGCCGAGTTTTCCCGGGTCTGCCGGACCGGGCCTTACCTCAGCGCCTCTGATCAGGCTGGCGTCGACGCGCAGCCAGTCAAAGAGCTCAGCCGAAGCTGCGGCGTCGTCCATACTGATCCGTATCTGCATGCCGCCCCTTCGCCGCCCGCCCGAAGGCCATCAGTGACCATCCATGATATGCACCGGGCCCATTCGTGATCGCACGATCACGGTCGGCTCCGATCGGCTCTCACTGCATATCGGCCGCTTCGCCACTACTCGTTGATGAGCTGCTCTCGAAGAATGTCTGCGTGCCCACAGTGCTGGGCAAGCTCGCGCAGCACGTGGAGATACACCCACCGCAGCGGAACCGGGCCCCGCCGGTGCCCGTGAAGGATGTCGTCCAGACCCAGGGACGACGTCGCACGGCGGGATGCTTCGCAGGCTTCGCGGTGTGCGTGCTGGACGCTGGCAATCGTGTCGTCGTCATCGAGGATGAACGACTCCTCTGACGTCGCCGGGATGCCGATTTCAGCGCGCGACCGGCACGTGACGGCTTCGTCAAACCAGACCTTCTCGACGAAGGTCGCGTGCTTCACAAGACCCAGCAGCGTGGTCCGGGAGGCCACCAACGATCGGCGCACCTGTTCCTCTGTCAGCCCGTCCAAGCAGCCGTTGAGCGCGCCGCGGTGCTCGTCGAGGAACGCCTCGAACTGGGCACGGGCTGGCTGGGCGACGACCTGGTCGGCGAAGGTAGGCGGATAGGAAGGCATGGGCGAAGCATTCCAGACCGTCGCCCAGGAGCAACAACGGACATCGGCACGAGCCGTCGCTGACTTGTCCGTCTCGCAGGTGCGGCCTCTGACGCCCGATCGGCGGCATGACAGTGCCCTACTCCGTGAAGTAGGCGGCGCTCTCTGCGTCTGCCGGGTAGTAGGACTCGATCGCGACCTCGTCGATCGTGATGTCCATCGGGGTGCCGAATGTGGTGATGGTCGAGAACAGCCGCAGCTCTCGTCCGTCGACACGAAGGATCATCGGGATCACGACGTCGGTGTCGATCCGTTGGTTCGACGCGTCGTCGGGTTCGGGTGCCAGCAGTTCTTCGTAGAGTGCGGTGAGCTCAGGGTCGGGAGCAGCGGCGAGCTGGCGTGAGATCCGGGTGCGGAACACCGCGCGCACGTCGGCCAGATTGACGACCAGGCGAGCGAACCCGCGCGGGTCCAGTCCCAGCCGCACCAGGTTGACCGGCGGCCGCAGCAGGTCGGGAGCCACCTGCGCGAAGAACGGGTCGACCGCGCGATTGGTCATCAGGATGTTCCACCGGCGATCGAAGACCACCGCCGGATACGGCTCGTGCGCGCGGAGAACCCTTCGGATCGCGTCGTGGACGGCCGACAGTGCGTTGTCGTCGAGCGGACGCTCGGCGTACCGGGGTGCGAAGCCCCCGGCGAGCAAGAGCCGGTTGCGATCACGTAGCGGCACGTGGAGCTGATCCGCGAGTCGGAGGATCATGTCGGCGCTCGGCTTGGACTTACCCGTCTCGACCAGGCTGACGTGACGAGCCGAGACGTCCGCAGCGATCGCAAGGTCCAGTTGGCTGAGTCCCCGGCGTTGCCGCCACTGCCGCAGGAGTTCCCCGACCGTGTACACGATCATGCAGCGTACGCATCGTTGCGCCGGACGCCATGAAATCCGAGTTCATCGACAATCGAGGCGGCCGCGGAAACACTGCGTCCATGACCACGGAGAACAAGAGCATCGTCCAACGGGCGCTGGCAGGGTTGATCGAGACAGGTGACGTTGATGCACTCGCCCAGTTCCTGAGTGATGACTTCGTCCACCACAGGCCGGGTTCCACTACATCGACCAAGGGGGAATGGCTCGCCGCCGTCCGCGCTGCGCTGGTGCCGCTCGTCGGCATGCAGGTCGAGATTCATCAGGTGCTGGCCGACGGTGATCACGTCGTGGTGTACTCGCGGCGCTGCCTTCCCCATACAGGACCAGAGATCGCTGTTGTCGACATCTGGCGGATCGACGATGGGCTGATCGCCGAGGGGTGGGAGATCATCGAGCCGGTGGCCCAGGTGGCCGCCAATCTGGTGTGGTGGGAAGCTGCTCAGCGCTGACCGTGCGTGAGCCACCGCTTGTGAGCAGTAGGTCACGTGCGGGGATGGCCGGTGATGCCGTCCAGGATGGTGATCAGGTTGTGGTGGAAGGTCTCCTCGGCGTTGAGGTGGGCGCCGTCGATGACGAGCCGGGCGACGGTGGGGTAGCGGCCTGTTTCGAGCATGCGTGTCAGGTAGGGCCCAAGGGTGGCCTGCCAAGCGGACAGGTCGGTGCCGGTTGAACGGGCGGTGCGGCGCTCGGTGATCTCCCTGCGGAGCGCTCCGACGATGAACGCGTTGAGGGCCCCCAAGGCCCGCTGGAGATCGTCGATACCACGCACGCCAGGGGCCTGGCTGAGCGCCGCCGCGGTCGATTCGCCCACGGCGAGCGCGTGAGGTCCTAAGTGTGGCCTTGCGCCGAGCAGGTCGGCGAACCACTCATGATCAAGAGCGGCATCGCGGGTCCGGTGAACGATGGCCAGTACCGTGGCGCGCCACTCGGAGTGCTGGCCGGCCTCGGCGATCTGGGCATACACGGCGTCGACCATCAGATCGAGCAGTTCGGACCTGTTGATCACGTAGTCGTAGAGCCGCATCGGACCGATGCCGAGCTCTTTGGCGATCTTGCGTACCGATAGCCCGTCGAGACCGTGTGCGTCGGCGATCCGGATCGCCGTGGCGGCGATCTTCGCGCGGCTCAGCGGCACCGGCGCCGCCCGCGGCTGAGGCTCGGGCCGTTCCCAGACGGGCAGCGGTGCGCTACCGTACGGCGTATCCATGAGGTACAGCGTACGGTAACGGAGATGATGATGCGAATTGCGATTGCCGGTGGTGGCCTCGGCGGCCTGACGCTGGCCCGAATCCTGCACCTGCACGGCATCGGCGCGGTGGTGTACGAACGCGAGGCGAGCCGATCCGCGCGATCACAGGGCGGATCGCTAGACCTGCACCCGGAGTCCGGGCAACGGGCCCTGGCCGATGCGGGCCTCGCCGGCCGATTCCGGTCCGAGGCACGGCCGGAAGGCGAAGAACATCGCATCCTCGACCCGGCCGGACGCACTCTCGTGCACCACAAGCCACAACCGGGCTCATTCTCCGGACGCCCCGAGATCGACCGCAGCGCACTGCGTGATCTTCTGCTCGATTCGCTCCCCGGCGACGCGGTGGCCTGGCAGCACCGGCTCGTCGCGGCGACGCCACGACCCGACGGAGGCTTCGCGCTGACGTTCGATGGCGGCCACAGCGCCGACTGCGACGTCCTCATCGGCGCGGACGGCGCACGCTCGGCCGTCCGGTCGCTGCTGACCGACGCGACACTGTCCTCCGTGGCCACCTTGGTAGAGCTCAGCATCAGCGACGCCGACCGGCGCCACCCGGATCTCGCCGAGCTGGTCGGCCCCGGAAACCTCTGGTGCATCGGCGTGAACCGGATCCTGGCAGCACAACGCCTCGGCGACGGCAGCATCCGAGTCGGCATCTCCCTACCCGCGGACGACCGCCACCTGGACACCTACCGCAGCAAGCGCGCGCTGCTGGACATGTTCGATGGCTGGGACCCCAGCCTCACCGCACTCATCGAAGCCGGCGACAGCCCGCCGACCCCACGCAGGATCGAGGCGATGCCCACCGGTGCACGCTGGACCCACCAACCGGGCGTCACCCTCATCGGTGACGCCGCGCACCTCATGCCGCCGGTCGGCGAGGGCGCCAACCAAGCCATGCTCGACGCCGCCGAACTCGCCGCCGAACTCGCCACCAACCCCGCCGACCCCGACTCGGCGATCCAGACGTACGAGGAGGCGATGTTCAGCAGAATCCACCCGATCGCCGAAATGTCCGCACGAGTCCAAGCAATGATGCTGTCCCCCACCGCAGCCGACGACATCATCCGCTTCTTCACGCCGCGGCCCATCGAGCCGGCACTCGCAGATTGACAACGCGCAACGCAGCCGGTGAGCATTCTGCGGCCGAGCGACGAGAAGTTCCATTGCAGCGACGGCTCCTACCGGTGGATCGCGCCCGATCCGGAGTACGACGGGGTATTGACTCGCCCGGTGACTGTCAGAGCGTGCCCGAGTTCGGCCAGTGCGACCAGTGGGTCGTCGATGGCAGCGTCGGTTGGTAGCGCCCTGGATCTCCCGTTGTCAGGACCTCCGCGATCAGCCGGTAGGTTTCCGTCTGGCTCGGCAGCACGTCGTCGAAGACCGGCTGATGCCACTCCTCTAGGCGGAGAATCTCCGGTATGTCGTTTGGGATCCGGGCGCGCAGCTCGTCCTCGGTGGCCAGCAACAGGTTGCGGTGGGTCGGCACGAGGCGGCGCAGGGCATCCACCATCAGTTCTCCCGGCGTCGTGGTGAGCGGCACGCTGTGCCCGCGCAGCACGAACGGCGGAAGGTGCTCGTCGACAATCTCTTCGAGGTTTTCGATACGGCTGTGGAAGTCCCCGTTTTCAAACCCCGGCTCGCCGGAGGTCAGGCAGTTGCCGAACACGTGCAGGACGTCGAGGACGGCCTGGGCGCGAGGGTTGTAACCAACCAGCTCCACCACCAGAGCCCACCGATCAGCGTCGCGATAGGCGTGAAGCCTGCTGTCGATCGGGTAGTAGTAGCCGTTCTCCAGGTCGACGAAGACCGCCTCGTCCGCCGCCGCGTCGAACTGTTCCAGGATGGCACCGACATCGACCACGCGATCATGGTGCCAGGTGGCACTGCATCTGACTCATCGAGGAAACAGCGGGTGGGCGTTCCGCGTGCCTTGTCGGCGCGGCTCGCGGCGCTTCCTCCGCAACTCAATTGCGGCGGGAGCGCGTCGAGACTGCCGCGCGAGTACCGTCGGCTATGGCGGCCCGCCGGAGTAGCGGCCGGCGGCCCGCCGCCCAGACCGCTACCTGGGAGCCGACGATGACCGATCCCGCGACCTTCGGCGCGCGCCTCCGCGCCCATCGCGAACGTGCAGGTAAAACGCGTCCAGTTCTCGGTGGGCTTGTCGGCCGCAGCGCCGAATGGGTCAAGGCCCTGGAGAACGGCCGACTCCTCCCGCCCCGCCTGCCTATGTTGCTCCGCCTGGCCGAGGTGCTCGACATCTCCGACCTGGCGGACCTTACCGGCGACCAGTCCCTGCCGGTGGCGTCGGTGACCCGCGCCGGCCACCCCGACGTCGACAACGTCGCCGCCGCCATGCAGCGCGCTGCGGTGCCGGTCGGCGAGCCGATGCCCGTCGACGTGCTGCGCGGCCTGGTCGACCAGGCGTGGGCTCTGTGGCACCGGTCGACCGTCGAGCGTACGGCGGTCGCGACAGTGCTTCCGGGGCTGCTGGCCGATGCGCAACGCAGCGCCCGCCGGCTGGACGGCCTGGCCCGCCGCCAGGCGCTGGTCGAGTTGGCGCGCGTCTATCACCTTGCCCAGTTGTACCTGGCCCACCAGCCGTATCCGGAGTTGGTGTGGCTGGCGGCCGACCGGGCGATGCTCGCCGCCCAGGATGCCGATGACCCGGCTGCGATCGCCGTGGCCGCCTGGTATTACGCCCACGTCTACCGTGGCGCGAATCAGGTCGACGCTGCTGAGCAGGTGCTCGTTGACGCAGTCGGCCTGGTTGACCCGGCTGCGGGTGCTGAGCAGTTGGCCCGATGGGGGCAGGCGCAGCTCGGCATCGCGCTCGGACACAGCAAGGCCGGACGGGCCGGGAAGGCATGGCGCGCGTGGGACGCCGCCGAGAAGGCCGCGAGCCGGCTCGGCGACGGGTACGCCCATCCCTGGCTGATGTTCGGGCCGGCCGCCTGCGCGGCTTACGCGGTGACCATCGAGACGGACCTGTGTCGACCTGGTGAGGCCGTGCGTCGGGCCGACACGACGGACTTCCGTGCCCTGCCGTCGCACACCCGTCGGGCTGCCGCCCTGATCGAGGCCGCTCGGGCGCACATGCTGAACCGGGGCGAGGTCGCGGCGATGCACCTGCTCGGCCGGGCACTGCGGGAGAGCGTGGACACAGTTCGCCACCAACCGTTTGCCCGCACTGTTGCCCTGGAGCTGTCGAGCCGGCCGGGCACGGTCGGGGAGGACGCGCGGGAGCTGGCTCTCGCGATCGGGGTGATGGGGTAGCCCTCCCTCGGGTACAAACTGTCCCCGCCGCCATCCGTGACCGCTCGTAGCGTCCAGGTCACTGACGGCGGCGGGGATCTTTGGCGCGAGAGAGCCGATACGGCCTGACGAGACCTTGCCGCCTTCCGACGCTCGACGTGGAGACGGAACCTGTGGCGATCTGGTCCGAACTGTGCAAGCTCGTGCGGTGGCTGTTCCGGCGGCCGGAGCCGCCGCCCCCGGGCATCGGGCAGCGGTACCAGGCGAGCGAGCAGATGGCGGCGCAGCGGCGACTGCTCGACCAAGCGGAGCGGTTGCGGGACACGCAGTGGCACCGTGAGCCGACGCAGATCGTGCCGATGACGCTGGGCCAGCGGGCCGACTACGGGACGAGGGGCCACCGGTGAGCCGGCAGGGAGCAGGCTCCCATGGCAGGTCGGCTTCACGCGGGCAGCGCGTCTCGTACGACAAATATTTGCTCGCGACCGCGCTGATCCTCGCCCGACGACACCGGCCGGTCTGGTTCTGGCGGAACTGGCGGCACATCTGCTGCTGCGGTGCGGGGCCACTGGCCGGTCGGAGAAGTCGAGTGAACGACGAGCGGGAGCTGGCGATCCTCGCGGTGCATGTGCGCGGTCTCGACGGGATGTGCGTCGGGTGCCGGGCGTGGTGGTCGCGGCTGGCTCCGTACCCGTGTTGGCAGGTGGAGTGGGCGACCAGCCGGCAGGCGTGGGTCATCACCGCGCGTTTCCTGGGGGTCCGCGGGTGACCACGCACGGGCCGGTGCTGCCGATCTGGACCTGCGGCGGCTGCGGGGCGCCGTGGCCGTGCGCGACCCGGCGGCGGGAGCTGCGGGCGGAGTTCGAGGATGCCCCCGTCTCCCTGGCGCTCTACATGGGGGCGCAGCTCGTCCGCGCCACCGCGGATCTGAGCTGGGCGCCCGCCGGCACGTTGCATCGGCGCTTCCTCGGCTGGCTGCGGTGAGCCTCCTGCGGCCGGGCGACGAGAAGTTCCACTACAGCGACGGCTCCCACCGGTGGATCCCGCCCGACCCGGACTACGACCAGGAGGTCTGGGACGAGCAGGTCCGCCAGCACAAGCAGGGCCATCTGCGACACGAGCACCCGAAGGTGCGCGTGCAGCGGCTCGTGTGATGCCAGCGCTGCTGGACCGGGTACGACTGCCTCAGCTCGGGCTCGTGATGAGCAGGGTGCTGTGCTGGCTCCAGAGCCACTGTAGGTACTGCTGCACTTCCTCCGGCGTGGCGACCCATCCGTTGTCCATGTAGGTGAGGATGCGTTTGATCTCGCCGGGTACGAGGTCGTAGGCGGTCGCTCCGGTTTCCGGGACGGGTGTGTCAGGGGAGACGGCCACGGGGAGTGGGATCAGGGGGAGGCGAACCCCAGCCCTGGTGAAGGCTTTGAGGACCGTGAGGTAGACGCGGGCCAGGTGGTAGGGCGAGACAGCGAGCGCGAGGCTGGTGATGCCGCGGGTTCGGACCTGGTTGACGATCCACGCGGCCTGCAAGCCGGTGTTGGGGGCCGGCTCGGCTTGGAGGTGGACCCCATTGGTACGACGAAGGCCGAGACTCCGCAGGTAGTCGAGCGTGATCTCGACGTAGGTCTGTTCAGCCGGGTTCCCGTTCGCCACCAGGAGGTGGCGGAGCGTCGGGTTCGCCTCCCAGCTGCGGATCGCGTGAGTGAGACGCCATTCTTCGCCCTGACCGGTCGCTACCACGAGCGCGTCGACGTGGTCGGCGGCTGACCGGGGCAGGGTCAGGATCATCGTGAGGGCTTTCATGACCGCCAGAAACTGGCCGGCTGTGAAGCCGGCCAGATCCTCTTCCGCCACCACCCGAGGCGCCGGCTTGTCGGGATTCACCGAACTGCCCCGGCCGCCTGGTCGTGCGGGCCGGTGCGCAGGAGCAGGGACGCCAGATCGTCGGAGACCATGCATGCGATCTTTCCAGCCCTCATCGAAGCCATGGTCCCAACCACTTCCGATACGGCGGAGGGATCGCGTTGACGTGCAGGGCCGGGGCGAGACAACGGTCGTACGACGCCGCGAGCGACCTACAACCCTGGTCGTATGCCATCGCAACTCTGGCACGACGACCCGTGGCCATGCCGGTACATACGCTGCTGCCGGTACCCGTCATGCGAGCGAAGGGATCCTCGATGTCCGTCCGCCACCTGCTTGCCGCCGCCAACGCCGCCCTGATCGGGGCATTCGGGCTTGCCGAACCGGCGGCCGCGCACGTCTCGGTCCAGCCGGCCGCCGTCAGTGCCTACACCATGAGCCCAGGGCGGATCGGGGCCATCGTGGCCGCCGTGCTGGCGCTGATCGGCGTGGTCCTCGGCGGGCTGGCCATGGCCCGCTCCGCCGGTCGGATCGGTGCCGGCAGCGGGCGACGCGGGGCCGTCGTGGCCCTGGCGCTGGGGCTGATCGGCATGGTCATCGGTGGGCTGGTGGTGGTCACCGCCGACGGTGGTCTCGGCACCGGCAACGGGCTCGGCGGGGGCGTCGTGGCCATGGTGGTGGGGCTGATCGGCGTGGCCCTCGGTGGGCTGACGCTGGCCCGCTCCCGCCGTGTCGGCTGACCCCGGGCACGGGCCGGGGCAGTGCCGCGTGTGCTGGGCTCCGCCGGCTCGTACCCGGGGCAGGTCCGGGCCGGTCAGCTCTGCTTGGTCTCCCAGAAGATCTTCGAGATCTCCTCGATCTTCGCGAGCAGTTGCTCGGCCACGGCCGGGTCCGGAGAACCCTTCGCGCCGCCGGCGCCGGCCAGCTTGGTCGCCTCGTTGAACAGGCTGTGCAGCTGCGGGTACTTCTCGAAGTGCGGCGCCTTGAAGTAGTCGGTCCACAGCACCCACAGGTGGTGCTTGACGAGCTCGGCCCGCTGCTCCTTGATGATCAGAGCCCGGGTACGAAACTCCGGGTCCTCGTTCGCCTGGTACTTCTCGGCGATCGCCTTGATCGACTCGGCCTCGATGCGCGCCTGCGCCGGGTCGTAGACCCCGCACGGCAGGTCGCAGTGAGCGCTCACCACGGTGCGCGGGGTGAACAAACGTGACAGTCGCATGGGTTCCCTTTCTCCGAGTGGTACTGCTGAACGCTAAAACCTCCACCGCACTTCAGGTCAACGCGAGATGGAGAGGTCATGATCACGTCACCGTCGGAAGACCCGGGGCGGGCGGGGGAGATACCTTGAAGGATGCTGTGACCCGTTGGGGCCGTCCGAAAACCCTGCTCAGGAGAGTGCATGGCAGCGCGTACCGATCTCGTCGAAGACCTGATGAGCCGTTTCCCGCACGTGCCGCGCGAGGCGGTCATCAAGGAGGACCTGCTGCGCGGCGGTCTGGCCTTCGACGACTCGGCCCTGACCGACAACGAGCACGGCGACGTCAAGCCGAAGTCGTACTTCATCTTCTCCTTCGACCACCGCACGCTGCCTGAGCTGGGCACTGCCGCGCTGCGGCGGCCGCCGGAGGAGATCGTGCTCACCGGCGGGCCGTACGGGCTGCGCCGCACCGTGGTCTCGGTCCGCACCAACCCCGGCTCGCCGTACCGGGTCAAGAGCGACGACGAGGGACGGCTGCGCCTGTTCCTGGACGACCGGCCGATCGCCGAGGTCGGGCTCCCGCCGATGCCGGACTACTACCGGCACACCCTCGCCAACGGCAAATCGGTCATGGAGGTCGCCCCGACCATCCAGTGGGGCTACCTGATCTATCTGACCGCCTTCCGGGTCTGCCAGTACTTCGGCGCCAAGGAGGAGTGCCAGTACTGCGACATCAACCACAACTGGCGCCAGCACAAGGCGGCCGGTCGCCCGTACACCGGGGTCAAGCCGGTCGACGAGGTCCTCGAGGCCCTGGCGATCATCGACAAGCACGACACCGAGAAGGCCTCCCAGGCATACACCCTCACCGGCGGCAGCATCACCTCCCACGTCGGGGGGCTGGCCGAAGCGGACTTCTACGGCCGGTACGCCCAGGCGATCGAGGAACGCTTCCCGGGCCGGTGGATCGGCAAGGTCGTCGCCCAGGCCCTGCCCCGCGCCGACGTGCAGCGCTTCCGCGACTACGGGATCCAGATCTACCACCCCAACTATGAGGTGTGGGACAAGCGGCTGTTCGAGCTCTACTGCCCCGGCAAGGAGCGCTACGTCGGCCGCGAGGAGTGGCACCGTCGCATCCTCGACTCCGCCGAGGTCTTCGGCCCGCGCAACGTCATCCCGAACTTCGTGGCCGGCGTCGAGATGGCCGCCCCGCACGGCTTCACGACCGTGGACGAGGCGATCGACTCCACGGCCGAGGGCCTGCAGTACTTCATGTCCCGCGGCATCACGCCGCGGTTCACCACCTGGTGCCCGGAGCCGACGACGCCGCTCGGCCGGACCAACCCGCAGGGCGCGCCGCTGGAATACCACGTCCGGTTGCTGGAGGTGTACCGGGCGGTGATGGAGGCCAACGGCCTGTCCAGCCCGCCTGGTTACGGCCCGGCCGGCCCTGGGCGAGCGGTCTTCTCGGTCAGCTCGTTCATGGACAGTCTCCCCGGCGAACCCGAAGCGGACCGGGCCTAGCCCGCGGCCGCCTGGTCGCGGGCCCAGGGCCGCTCGGCGTGGGCCGGCTCGGCGTCAGGGATGGAGCCGGCGGTAGGTTGCACAGTGATGGCCACGACCGACGACGTCCGGCACGAACTCGCCAGCCTCGCCGACCCGCGTCGGGCCGAGGGAGTGAGCCGGTATCTGCAGATGGTTCCGGGCGGGTACGGCGAGGGCGACCACGCCATCGGCGTCCCCGTGCCGGAACAGCGCAGGGTGGCCGGCCGCTACTGGCGCGACCTCCCCCTGGCCGAAACGGCGGAGCTGCTGACGAGCGGCGTGCACGAGGAGAGGCTGACGTCCCTCTTCATCCTGGTGCGGAAGTTCACCAAGGGAGACGAGGAGGAACGGGGCCGGATCTTCGGCATCGTCCTGGCCAACACCGACCGCATCAACAACTGGGACCTGGTGGACTCGTCCGCGCCGTACATCGTCGGCCCCTGGCTGATCGACAAGGACCGGAGCGTGCTGAACCGGTTGGCGGAGTCGAGCCTGCTGTGGGATCGGCGGATCGCCATCATGGCGACTCTGGCCTTCATCAAGGCCGGCGACTTCCAGTGGACCTTCCGGCTCAGTGACCGGCTCCTGGGCGACCCGCACGACCTCGTCCACAAGGCGGTGGGCTGGATGCTGCGCGAGGTGGGCAACCGTGACCGGGCAGCGGCGGAGGAGTTCCTGGCCCGACGCTACCGGGCCATGCCCCGGGTCATGCTGCGGTACGCGATCGAGAAGTTCGCACCGCAGCGACGTAGGGAGTACCTCTCCGGCCTGGTGTAGCTGGTCGCTGCTCGCCGTCTCCGTGCCGGCGGGCGGCACGCCTGGGGCTCGTGACAGCGATGATCCCGAAGCTACGCTTCGCACGTGACGACGGAGGAAGCGCACCGCCCCGCATCGCAGTCCAGCTCCCGAGTCGGCAGTGGACTGCGACGGGTCGGGTGGTCGGCGCTCGCGCTGTTCCTCGTCGCGTTCGCGATCTTCGAGAGCCTCAAGTACGGCCTGGCGACCACAGTCGCCGCGCTGGCGTTCTTCGCGCTGCCCGACCTGGCGCGGCTCGCCGGCCTTCGTCCGCCAGGGCTGCTCTACCAGGCCGTGCACCGGGTGTGGATTCCGCTCGTGGTGCTGGTCGTCTACTCCTTCGGGCCGATCGTGTGGCCGCCGCTCTTCACCGCCGCTCTCGGCTGGCTCGCCCGCATCGCCGTCAACCGGGCGTTCCCTCGCACGTCACGAGCCACCGAGGAGCCTCGACGGCTCCGGTGACCTGAGCGCCACCGCGGGTGATTGCGATCCGGCTCCTCGTCGCCGGTGGTGGCCGGACGCGCTCCGCCGGCCACCACCAGCCCGCCAGCACCTACGCCGGCGTCGTTGCTCCGTCGGCCTCCGGCGACAGCAGCGGCAGGTAGCTGTCGGGGCGCCAGCCGGCGATCACCTTGGTGTACAGCCCCGCACCGAGCCGCTGGTAGAACCGCTGCGCCCCAGCGTTGTCCGGCTTGACCTCCCAGCGGATGACGAGCCCGTCCTCGGCCGCGGTACGGGCCAGCGCGAGCATCAGTGCCCGCCCCACCCCGGCGTCCCGGGCGGACGCCCGGACCCACAGGTCGTCCAGCGCGAGGATGTCCCGCCCGGACCACAGGTGTACGCGGCGCAGCGCGGAGACGTAGCCGAGCGGCTCCCCGGCCCGCTCGGCGAGCAGGACGGTGACGTCGGCTCGGCCGAGCAGTTCGGCCCAGCGGGCAGCGGTGACGGTGACGTGCGCGGTGTCGCCCTCGTGCGCGGCGATCTCCCGGACCAGGGTGTCCACGGTGCTGGCGTCGGCCGGGCCGGCCGGGCGGATGGTAACGGCTTCTGTCATGGTCTACTCCTTACACGATGGGTGGCGCCGGCGCGAGGCCGGCGCCACCCGGGGTGACGGGTCAGGGCGTGCCGATAGCGGCGAGGACGTCCAGCCGGGCGGCGCGGCGGGCCGGCAGCAGCCCGGCGAGCAGGCCGGCGACCAGGGCGACGGCCAGCACGAGCAGCAGCCGGCCGGTCGGCACGGCCAGCACGGTCGGGGCGTCGCGGCCCAGCGCGCGGACCGTGGCGGCGGCGAAGCCGGCCCCCAGCACGATCCCCAGGACGCTGGCCAGCGCGGCGACCAGCACCGCCTCGGCCCGGATCATCCAGCCCAGCTGCCGGCGGGTCATGCCGACCGCGCGGAGCAGCCCGATCTCGGCGGTGCGTTCGGTGATCGACAGGGCGAGGGTGTTGGTGATGCCCAGCAGGGCGATCAGCACGGCCAGCATCAGCAGCACCGTCACCAGGCCGAGCACCTGGTCGATCATCTGGGTCCGGCCGGCGACCGCGGCGGCCTGGTCGCGTAGCTGCGCGGTCGGGGTGTCGGCCAGGGCCGCCTTGATCGCCCGCTCGGCGGCGGCCCGGTCCGTGCCGCTGGCGGTGCGGATCAGCACGCTCGCGTCCATCTCCTCGCTGTAGAGCCGGGCGAAGGTGTCCAGCGCGATGAGGTAGTCGGTGGACAGCGCCCGGGCGTCCCCGTCCCGCAGCAGGCCCACCACGGGCAGGCTGCGCGTGCCGGCGCGGGAGAACGTCATGGGCAACTCGTCCCCGACGGCCAGGCCCCGGTCCCGGGCCACGTGCTCGGCGAGCACGATCCCGCCGCCGTCCAGCGCCGCCAGGTTGCCGGCGGTGAAGTGCAGGTTCGCCACCCGGGGCAGCGTCGCCGGGTCCACGGCGGTGAGGGCGCGGGTGGCGTCCCCGTCGCGCCAGTGGCCGTAGCGCAGCCGGGACGCGACCGCGACCTCGGGCAGCCGGCTGACCCGGTCGTACACGGCGGGGGAGAGGCCACCCAGCATCTCGTTGCGGGCGCTCTCCACCACGTGATCGGCGGTGATCACCTCGGCGTAGGACTGCCGCACCGAGCTGTTGACCGAGGTGCCGAGGACGGCCATGTAGCTGATCAGCGCGAGCCCCAGAGCCAGCGCCAGGGCGGTCGCCGCGGTCCGGCGCGGGGTGCGGGCCGCCGAGTCGGTGGCCAGCCGGCCGCTCACGCCGGCGGCGGCCAGCGGCCGGCCGACGAGGCGTACCAGGGTGGGGGTGAGCGCCGGACCGAGCAGCGCGAGACCGCCGACGGCGCCCAGCGCGGCCACGCCGAGCAGCGGGACCGGGGCGTCCGCGGCGAGCACCGCCGCCGTGGCGGCCAGGCCCGCGACGGCGGCCAGCGCGCCGGCCACGACCCGGAACCGTCCGGTACGGGCGGCCGCCGCCTGCCGCAGCGCCGCCACCGGCGCCACCGCCGACGCGCGCCGCGCCGGACCGACCGCCGAGGCGACCGTGACGAGGACGCCGACGGCGAAGGCCACCAGCACGGTACGGCCGGTCAGCACCAGCCCACCCTCCGGCAGCGGTACGCCGAACGCCCGGGCCAGCCCCCGGATGCCGGTGGCGGCGGCGACGCCGAGCGCGAGCCCGACGGCCGAGGCGGTGAGCCCGACCAGCAGCGCCTCGCCGAGCACCGAGCGCAGCACCTGCCCGCCCGTCGCGCCGGCGGCCCGGAGCAGGGCGAGTTCCCGGGTCCGCTGGGTGACCACGATGGAGAACGTGTTGGCGATCAGGAACGCGCCGACCAGCAGGGCTGCGCCGGCCAGGGCGAGCAGGACCAGCTGGAGCCAGCTCAGCTGGTCCCGGGCGGCCGCCGCGCCGGCCGCCGCGATGTCCCGGCTCGCGGCGACCTCGTAGTCGGCGCCGACGGCGGCGCTGATCCGGTCGCGCAGGTCGTCGGGGGCGACGCCGGGTGCGGCCACGACCGCCACCTCGGAGACGCCGGCGCCGAGCCGGAGCAGGCGCTGCGCCGACGGGAGGGTGACCAGGGCGACCGTGCTGTTCGGCAGGCCGCCCCGGTCACCGAATCCGGCCAGCCCCACCACCCGCAGCCGGGCGGTCTCGGTCGCCCGGACGGTGACGGTGTCGCCGAGCCGGACGCGGTGACCGCGGGCGGTGTCCTCGTTGACCACCACCTCGTCGGCTGAGGCTGGCGGCCGGCCGCTGCGGATGGTGAACGAGCCGGTCGGGGCCGGCGCCCAGGAGGCCAGCACGGACGCGCCGCTCGGCACGACCGGCGTGCCGGCCACCTCCAGCAGGCCCTGGCCGCGGACCAGCGGTTGCGCCGCGGCCACCCCGGACATTGCGGCGATCCGCGCCGGCAGGTCGGCCGGGAGCGGGTCCCGGGCGACCTCGACGCCCATCGCGGAGTCGAAGGCGACCGCGTCCCGCACGGTCAGGTCGACGCCGGCGGTCGCGGTGCGGAACTGGTCGTCGAGCAGCCGGGCGGAGGTGTCGGTGAGGACCAGGCCGCCGGTGGCGAAGGTGACGCCGAGGACGACCGCGAGCAGGGTCAGGGCCAGCCGCGCCCGGCGCGCGAGGGTGGTACGCAGAGTCAGGCGCCACATGTCAGTTCGCTCCCGTGGTGGCGGGCGCGGCCAGCCGCGCCATGCGGGACAGGACGGCCGGCACGGTCGGTGCGTCGAGTTCGCCGTCGATCCGGCCGTCGGCGAGGAACACCACCCGGTCGGCGTACGCGGCGGCGTGCGGGTCGTGGGTGACCATCACGATGGTCTGTCCGAGGTCGTCGACGGCCTGGCGCAGGAAGCCGAGCAGCGCCTCGGCCGCCGACGAGTCCAGGTTTCCGGTCGGCTCGTCGGCGAACACGATCTCGGGACGGGTGATCAGTGCCCGGGCCACGGCGACCCGCTGCTGCTGACCGCCGGAGAGTTCCCCGGGCCGGTGCCGCAGCCGGTCCGTCAGGCCGAGGGTGGCCACCAGGTGGGCCAGGCGCTCGGGGTCGGGCCGGCGACCGGCCAGGGTGAGCGGCAGCACGATGTTCTCCCGCGCGGTCAGGGTCGGCACCAGGTTGAAGGACTGGAAGACGAAGCCGACCCGGTCCCGGCGCAGCAGGGTGCGCTGCCGCTCGCTGAGCTGGCCGAGGTCCGTCCCGCCGAGCAGGATCTGCCCGGCGTCGACGGTGTCCAGGCCGGCCAGCGCGTGCATGAGCGTCGACTTGCCGGACCCGGACGGGCCCATGATCGCGGTGAACCGGCCGGCCGGGATGGACACGGTGGCGCCGTCGAGGGCGCGGACGGCGGCGGCGCCGCGACCGTAGGTGCGTACGACGTCCCGGGCCTGCACGGCGACGGTGGTCGAGGTGGGCGGTTTCAGGGTGTTCGTGGTCATGGTGGCTCTCCGGTGGGTTCGGGGTGGGCGGCTCAGCGGGCTATCCGGCGGCGCAGCGGGGTGCGCGTGGCGCGTACGGCGGCGGCGTGCCGGTCGCGGCGCAGCCGGCGGACCAACTCGGCGCGCTCCAGCTGGATCAGGTCGGCGGCGAGCAGGTGGTTCATGGCGACTCCTCGGTCAGGTGCGGATCGGTGACAGGTGGAGAGTCGCGGGTCGCGCTGTCCGGACGCTGGCCGTCGATCCGGCCGGGGCGGACAGCGGATGGACAGGTCGCCGCCAGCGGCCACGGCCAGGCTGGCGGGCATGGTGGAACGGAACGACCCCGCCGCGGACCGGACGCGGGTGGTGACGGTGGCGCTGCCGCCCGGGATCTGCCGGCGCTGCGTGCGCGCGGTCAGCCGGCGGGTCAGTGACCTGCCCGGCGTGGTGTCGCTGGAGTTCGACGGCGACGCCGGCCTGCTGCGCGTGGGCGGCGAGGTCGACCCGGCCGCCCTGCACCGGGCCGGACTGACGGTCTGTCCCGCCGGCCCGGAGTGCCGCCGCCTCGACTAGCGGCCCGTCGTCGGCTGACGCACGGCATGGAGCTGCGCTTTCAACCACAGGGTTGACGGGTGGGTGACCCGCGTTCTACGGTCCTTTCAACCACCGGGTTGGAATTGAGGGGGATGCCACGGACGCGCTGTCCCGAGCCTTCGCCGCTCTCGCTGATCCGACCCGGCGCGACATGGTCGCCCGGCTCTCGGAGGGCGACGCGACGGTGAGCCAGTTGGCCGAGCCGTACCGGATGACGTTGCAGGCCGTCTACAAGCACCTGCGGGTGCTCGAGGACGCCGGGCTCGTCAGCCGACCGCGCGGGCCGCAGCCCCGGTCGGTGCGCCTGGAGGTCCAGGCCTTCGACCTGATGGACACCTGGATCGAGCGCCACCGGAGCCGCGTCGAGCAGCGCTACCGCCGCCTCGACGCCGTCCTGGCGGAGATGGAGAGCGACGAGCATGAACAGGATCACGGAGACAGTCATCGAAGCCGACCCGAGGCTGCCGGTCATCCGGATGACTCGTGACTTCGCGGCAACGCCCGAGCAACTGTTCCGCGCCCACACCGATCCCGCGTTGTTCGCCCGGTGGGTCGGCCCTACCGCCCTGGCCACCCGGATCGAGCACTGGGATGCGCGTACCGGCGGCAGCTGGCGGTACGTCTCGGTGCACGACGGCTCGGAGTACGGGTTCCATGGCTGCTTCCACGAGGTACGGCCGGACCGGATCGTGCAGACCTTCACGTTCGACGGCGATCCCGACGGCGTCGCGCTGGAGACGTTGTGGTTCGAGGACCTGGGCGACGGCCGTACGCGGCTGCGGACCCAGTCGCTGGTTGACAGCTTCGAGGGCCGCGACGCGTGGCTGCGCAGCGGCATGGAGGTCGGGGTCAACGAGGGTTACGCGAAGCTGGAGAGGATGCTCATCGATGGCCTTGTCTGACCGCCCAGCCGAGCGACACCGGCAGGTTGCCGGGCTGTTCACCGATCGGGTCCGCGGTGCCCGGTCCTGGGACACGCCATCCCCGGTTGCTGACTGGGCCGCCCGCGACGTCGTGCGTCACCTGGCCGAATGGTTCCCCGGGTTTCTTGCCTCCGGCGCTGGCGTCGAACTGCCCCGTGGACCGTCGGTGGACGAGGACCCGGTCGCCGCGTGGCAGGTTCACTGCGACGGTGTGCAGGCGGTGCTGGACGATCCGGAGACGGCGCACCGCGAACTCATTAACCCGCACATCGGCCGCCTGCCGCTGGCGACCGCGATCGACCGGTTCTACACCGCCGACGTGTTCATGCACACCTGGGATCTCGCCCGGGCCACCGGCCAGGACGACCGGCTGGACCCCGACTTCTGCGCGCAACTGCTCGGTGAGATGGAGCAGATGGAGCAGGTCATCCGCTCCTCCGGCCAGTACGGCCCCCGAGTGGCGGTGCCCGTCGGTGCCGACACCCAGACCAGAATGCTGGGTTTCATCGGCCGGGACCCGTTCTGGGCGCAGCGGTGAGCCGCACGCCGGAAGCTGGCGTCCACCTAGCCGCCATCGACGGATGGCGCTGACCGGACCGGGGCCGCCCCGCTGAAACGCCCGGCATCCGGGGGTGGGCGTTTCAGCGGCCTGCCGGAGCCAGGGCTGCCGCCGCCTGCCGGGCCGCGTCGGCCTCCTGTTGCCGCCCGGCGTCGGCCGCCGCCTCGGCGGCCAACGACCAGAGCCGGAGCCGGGCCCACGGGAATTCGCGCTCCTCGAGCAGTTGCACCGCCCGCCGGCACTGGTCCGCCGCGGTGGTCGCGTCGCCGCCGGCGTACGCGATCCGCGCCCGGCCCCAGGCGGCCCAGGCCTGGCAGCGCGGGTTGCCGCTGCGGCGGGCCGTCTCCGCCGCCTCGGCGAGCATCGCCGGCACGCCGTCGACCTCGCGGCGGTCCAGCCGGGTGTGCGCCAGCTGCACGAGGGTGAAGGCCAGCGCGTGCGGGGACGGGTTGCGCCGGGTCTCTGCCGCCGCCTCCTCGAGGACGGCGATCGCCTCGTCGGGCCGGCCGGCCTCGCGCAGCGCGATGCCGAGGTGCGCCAGGATGCCGGCCGGCAGGAGGCGGTCCCCGGCCTGCCGGGTGAGGTCGAGGCTGCGCCGCCACTGCTCGGCGGACCGGGCGAAGGCGCCGGTGCGCAGGTCCAGCAGGGCTTCGACGTAGCAGACCGTCCCGTGCCACCAGGGATCGTCGGTCTCGCCGCGCTCGCGGCGGGCCTGCGCGACCATCGCCCGGTAGCGGTCCGGGTCACCGTCGTACTGACCCTCCCAGGCGACGACCAGCCGGGACACCGCCGTGTTGACCCGGTCGCCCAAGCGCTCGAACTCCACCAGGCTCTCCCGCGCGGCGGCCCGGGTCTGTGCCGTGGGGTAGTAGACGCCGAGCTGGCCGATCCGCTGCAGGGCGGCGGCCCGGGCGGCCGGGGCGGCCTGGCCGGTGGCGAGCAGCGCGGTCAGCGCCCGGATCCCCTCGTACCGGGGTCCGTAGTTCCAGAACAGGAAGAGAGCGTCGGCCAGCCGCAGGCCGACGTCGACCCCGTCCGTCCGCTCCAGACAACGGTCGACGGCGGCCCGGAAGTTGTCGTGCTCCTCGGTCAGGCGCGCCCAGGCGTCGGCGTCGGTCCGCGCGTGCGGGCCGTACCGTTCGGCCAGCTCGGTGAAGTGGGTGAGGTGCCGGTCGCGGGCCGCGGCCGTCTCGCCGGCCTCGGCGAGCCGGGCGGCGGCGTACTCCCGGATGGTGACCAGCAGCCGGAACCGGCCGGTGGCCGGGTCCGGCACCACGAGGGAGCGGTCGACCAGCCGGAAGAGCAGGTCGAGCACCTCGTCGGCGGCCAGGCCGTCGAACGCGCAGACCCGCTCGGCGGCGGTCAGGTCCCAGCCACCCCGGAACACGGCCAGCCGGCGCAGCAACCGCCGCTCGGCCCCGGTGAGCAGGTCGTGGCTCCAGTCGAGGGTGGCCCGCAGCGTCCGGTGCCGGGCCTCGCTGGTCCGCGCCCCGGCCGTGAGCAGCGCGAAGCGGTCGTGCAGCCGGGCCGCGATCTCCACCGGCGGCAGCGCCTTCACCCGGGCGGCCGCCAGCTCGATGGCCAGCGGCATGCCGTCGAGCTGCCGGCAGATGTCCGCCACCACCGGCGCGGTCGCCTCGTCGAGGACGAACCCGGGGCGGACCGCCCGCGCGCGGTCGACGAAGAGGGCCACCGCCGGGCTGTCGCCGAGCCGCGCGACATCGACCGGCCCGTCGGGTACGCCCAGCGGCGCCACCGCGAGCTGGGTCTCCCCGGGTACGGCGAGGGCCTCCCGGCTGGTGGTCAGCACGGTCACCGCCGGGCAGGCCGCGACCAGCTGCTCGACCAGCTCGGCCACCTCGTCGATGACGTGCTCGCAGTTGTCGACCACCAGCAGCGCCCGGTCGTCGCCGAGCCAGGCGACCAGCGCCGCGGTGGCGGCCGGCCCCGGACCGCCGGCGGCCACGCCGAGCTGGTCGGCGACCGCCTCGGGGAGATCCGCCCCGGCCGGCACGGCGGACAGGCGGACCAGGTGCAGCCGGTCGGCCAGGGCGGCGTCGACACGGCGTACGGCCTCCAACGCCAGGGTGGTTTTGCCGACGCCGCCCGGGCCGGTCAGCGTCACCACCCGCGCCTCGCGCAGCCGGTCCAGCACCCGCTGCACGTCGTCCTGGCGACCGATGACCGAGGCGAGCCGGCGCGGCAGGTCGTTGCGCCGGGTTGCGCGTGGGGCGGGAATCGGCGCAGCCGTCGCCGCGGTCTCCGGCCTGGCGCCCCGGTCAGCCGCACCGGCAACGGGCTGGGCGGCCGGCGCCGCCGGCAGGGCCGAAGGGGCGGGGGCGGGGACCTGCTGCCGCAGGATCGCCTCGGCGAGCGCCTGCAGTTCGGGTGCCGGGTCGATGCCCAGCTCGTCGGCGAGGCGGTGCCGCAGCGCGTGGTACGCGGTGATCGCCTCGGCCTGCCGCCCGCCCCGGTAGAGCGCCAGCATCAGCAGCCGGTGCAGCCGTTCGCGCAGCGGGTGGGCGACGACCAGGCGTTCCAGGTCGGCCACCGCCTCGGCCTGCCGGCCGGCCTCCAGGAGCAGTTCCAGCCGGTCCTCCACCGCGCCGAGGCGCAGCTCCGCCAGCCGGGCGGTCTCGGCCAGCGCCCAGTCGGCCTCACCGACGTCGGCCAGGGCCGGCCCGCGCCACAGCCGCAGCGCCTCGTCGAAGCAGGCCAGCGCGGCGGGCCCGGCGTCGGTGCTCGCGCGGGCCCGCTCCAGCAGCCGTTCGAAGCGGTACGCGTCGACCGCGTCGGGGGCGACGGCGAGCTGGTAGCCCGGGGCGCGGGTGACCAGCAGGTCGCCGCCCGCCCCGGCGGCGGCCAGGGCCCGGCGCAGCTTGGACACCCGCAGTTGCAGCGCGTTCGTGGCGTCGGCCGGGGGCTGGTCGCCCCAGAGCGCGTCGGCCAGCGCGTCGGCGGAGACCACCCGGCCCGCGGCGAGGACCAGCCGGGCCAGCAGGGCCCGGACCGCCGGGGCGAGCGGCGTGGCGGGGCGGCCGGCCACGCGGAGCTCGACGGTGCCGAGCACCCCGAAGCTCACCGTGGGCCCGCTGTCCCCTCTCATCGCACTCCCGTCCGCTGCGGCGTCGGCCCTGGGGCCCGCCCCGATCGCCGGGTGGCTGCCCGGGCGGGCCCATGGTACGTCCCGGCCCGCCCTCGGCCGATCAGCCGAAAGGCGGTGAGCTGCCCGCCGCCGGCCGTGGCCGCGGCAGGTGGGGGCGCCGCCTGCCGGGCCGGGACGTCGGGACCCGCTCGGGCGGGGCGGCCCGTCGGCCGGGTGGCGGCCCGCTCAGGCCGGGACGGCCGGCGCCGGCCGGGCCGTCGTCAGCCGCCGGTCCGCGGCCAGCCGGGCGGCCAGCACCTCGGCGTCCCGACCCACCCAGCCGAGGACCGCCGAGCCGCGGGCGCGCTGCCAGGGCAGGCCGAGGAAGTACAGCGCCGGCCAGTCCGTCACGCCCGCCCGCTGCACCGGCGCGCCGGCCGGGTCCAGCACCGGCACCTCCAGCCACGGGTAGTGCGGGCGGAACCCGGTCGCCCAGACCACCGCGTCCACCCGCCGGCGCCCGCCGTCGGCCAGCAGCAGGCTGGCCCCCTCGGCGTCCACCACCCGGCCGACCCGGTCGACCCGCCGCAGCAGCCCGGCCACGTCGCTTCCGATGATCGGGTTCTGCGCCGCGATCCGCCCACCCAGCCGGCTCTCGGCGCTCAGCCGCATGGTGCCCAGCCGGGAGAACCACCAGAAGATGTCCCGGCCGAGCCAGCGCTGCGGCAGCACCGGGCCGATCGCCGGGGCGGCCAGCACCACCCGTCGGCCGTGGTCGGCGAGCTCGGCGGCGATCTGCACCCCGGTGTTCCCGCCGCCGACCACCGCCACGACCGGGCCGGGCAGCTGCGCCGGGTTGCGGTACGCGCTGCTGTGCAGCTGGGTGACGCGGAGCCGGCGGGCCACCTCCGGCACCCGGGGCGTGTGGAACGCCCCGGCGGCGACCACCACGCGCTGGGCGTGCAGCGTTCCGGTCGACGTGTCGACGGTGAAGCCGCCCGCCACGCCGGGGCGGACCGAGGTGACCCGGCAGCCGAGCCGCACCGGCAGGTCGAAGTGCGCGGCGTACGCGGTGAGGTAGTCGGCCACCTCGTCCTTGCCGGGGTGCCCGTCCGGGTCGCCGGGGAACGGCAGGCCCGGCACGGCGGAGAACCGGCGTGGGGTGAACAGGGCCAGCGAGTCCCAGCGCTGCCGCCAGGCGTCGCCCACCCGGGCGTGCGCGTCGAGGATCGCGAAGGGCACGCCGGCGCGGCGTAGGTGGTGGCCGAGCGCCAGCCCGGCCTGACCACCGCCGACGATCACGGTGTCCAGGTCCATCGGTCCGCCTCCTCCCGCACTCAGGCGACCTGGTGGCCGGCCTCGCCGATCGCGGCCACGACGGCGGCCCGGTCGGCGTCGCCGTCGACCCGGACGGTGCGGGTGGCCAGGTCGACGACCACGGCCCGGACGCCGGCGACCAGGCCGACCTCCTCCCGGATGGCCTCGACGCAGCGGCCGCAGCTGATCTTCGGCACGGAGAGCACGAGCTGGGGCACGGTTCGCTCCTTCGTTCGGTGGGCCACCCCGTGGCGGCCCGGCAGCTCGAACCGTGCCGGCCGGCGCTGTCCGCGCCCTGTCGCGTACGCCGGAGGGGGCCGACGGGTCGCGGACAGCGGGCGGACAGCGGCGGCCGGGAGCGTGGCGTCACCGGCCGCCCGACGGGCGGCAACCAGCCAGGGCGCCTGCGACGCCCGGTACGAGAGGAGCAGTGCGATGACGACACCGACGGTCGTCTCCGGCACGCTGGACATCGGCGGGATGACCTGTGCGTCCTGTGTGCGGCGGGTGGAACGGGCGCTCAGCCGGGTCGAGGGGGTGGCGCGGGCCGAGGTCAACCTGGCGACCGAGACGGCGACCGTGGCCTACGACCCGGCCCGGGTGAACCCGCCGGCGCTGACCGCGGCGGTGGAGCGCGCCGGCTACACGGCCACCGTCCAGGTTGACGAGCCCCGCCGGCCGGACGTCCCGGCCGCCGAGAGCGCGGACGACGACGCCGAGCGGGTCCGGGCCGAGGAGCGGGAGGTCACCCGGCTCAAGCGGATCTGGCAGCTGACCCTGGCCACCGGGCTGGCCATGATGGTGCTGATGTACCTGCCGCTGTCCATCGACGCGATGGACTGGCTGATGCCGGCGCTGCTGGTCGTCGCGACCGTGGTGCAGTTCGGCGCGGGCCGGCCCTTCTACCGGGCGGCCTGGGCGGCGGCCCGGCACGGCGGCGTCAACATGCACACCCTGGTCGCCCTCGGCACCACCGTCGCGTACGCCTACAGCGCCTTCGTCACGCTCTGGCCGGCGGCGGCCGAACGGCTCGGCCTGCCGCTGCACGTCTACTTCGAGATCTCCGTGGTGGTCATCGCGCTGGTGCTCACCGGCCGGTGGATGGAGGCCCGGGCCCGGCGGCAGACCGGCGCCGCGATCGGCGCGCTGCTCGGGCTGCGGCCGCGCACGGCCCGGGTGCTGCGCGACGGCGTGGAGACCGAGGTCCCGGTGGACGCGGTCGTGGTCGGCGACCTGGTCCGGGTCCGCCCCGGCGAGAAGGTGCCGGTGGACGGCACGGTCACCGAGGGCGCCTCCACGGTGGACGAGAGCATGCTGACCGGCGAGAGCATGCCGGTGTCGAAGACGGTCGGGGACGCGGTCATCGGCTCGACCGTCAACCGGACCGGCTCGGTGGTGCTGCGGGCCACCGCGGTGGGCCAGGACACCACCCTCGCCCAGATCGTCCGGCTGGTCCGCGAGGCCCAGGGCGCCAAGGCGCCGATGCAGCGGCTGGTCGACACGGTCTCCGCCTGGTTCGTCCCGGCGGTGATCGGGCTGGCCCTGCTCACCTTCGCCGTCTGGGCCGTCGCCGGACCCGACGACGGGCGGCTGACCTTCGGCATCGGCACCGCGATCGCGGTGCTCATCATCGCCTGCCCCTGCGCCCTCGGCCTGGCCACCCCGACCGCGATCATGGTGGGCACCGGCAAGGCCGCCGAGCTGGGCATCCTCATCTCCGGCGGCGAGGCGCTGGAGCAGGCCCGGCGGATCACCACGGTGGTGCTGGACAAGACCGGCACGCTCACCCGCGGCCGCCCCGACGTCACCGTGGTGCACGCCGCCGACGGCGTCGACGCCGACCAACTGCTGGCGTACGCGGCGGCGGCCGAGACCGGCTCCGAGCACCCGCTCGGGGAGGCGATCGTCCGACACGCCCGCGCCCGCGACCTCGCCGTACCGACGGCGGACTCCTTCACGGCGCTGCCCGGACACGGCGTCGAGGCCGAGGTGGCCGGCCGCCGGGTGCTGATCGGCAACCCCGCGCTGCTGCGGCGGCACGGCGTCGACGTCGCCCCGCTGGCGGACGCGGCCGCCGCGGTGGCGGCGCGCGGCGGCACCCCCGTGCACGTGGCCCTCGACGGCCGACTCGCCGGCGTCGTGGGGGTGGCCGACACCCTGCGCCCCGAGTCCCGGGAGGCGGTCGCCCAGCTCCGGGCGCTCGGCCTGGAGGTGTGGATGCTGACCGGTGACAACCAGGTCACCGCCGAGGTGGTCGCCCGCGAGGTCGGCATCGCGCACGTGATCGCCGAAGTCCGGCCCGAGGAGAAGGCCGCCCGGGTGGCCGCCCTGCAGGAGCGCGGCGCGGTGGTGGCGATGGTCGGCGACGGCATCAACGACGCGCCCGCGCTGGCCCGCGCCGACCTGGGCGTCGCCATCGGCACCGGCACCGACGTGGCCATCGCGGCCTCCGACATCACCCTGGTCGGCGGCGACCTGCGCGGCATCGTCTCGGCCATCGCGCTGTCCCGGCGTACGGTCACCACGATCAAGCAGGGGCTGGGCTGGGCGTTCGGCTACAACCTGCTGCTCATCCCGGTGGCCGCCGGGGTGCTCCACCCGGCCTGGGGGATCCTGCTCGACCCGTCGCTGGCCGCCGCCGCGATGGCGATGAGCTCGGTCAGCGTGGTCACCAACGCGCTGCGGCTGCGCCGCTTCCGCCGCCCGGAGACCGCCGCCGCGCTGCGGCCCCGGCTGGGCACCCGGCTCGGCGAGTGGGCGTACCTGTCCGGGGTGGCCGCGCTCGCGCTCGCCGTGGGCGCCGGCTTCACCGCGCTGAGCCGTACCGACACCGCCGCACGGGGCATGAACGGGGTGCTGGCCTGGACACAGGGCACCGGCATGCCGATGCGGCCGGCGATGAGCACCATGATGACCGCCGAGACGGAACCAGTGCCCGCCGCCGACGCCGGCGTCCGGGTCGACCTGCGGATGCCCGCCGAGGTGCTGCCCGGCCGGCCCACCACCGTGCGGGTCCGGATCACCGACGCCGAGACTGGCCGGCCGATCCGCGACGTGGGGCGCAGCCACGAGGCGTGGATGCACCTGATCGCCGTCCGCGACGACCTGGCCAGCTTCGCGCACGTCCACCCGCAGCCAGCGGGCCGGCCCGGCGAGTTCGACGTCACGCTTACCTTCCCCACCCCCGGGCGCTACCTCCTGCACACCGAGTTCCGCCGCAAGGGCGAGCTGACCGACGTGCTGCAGCGGCACGACGTGGCGGTCGGCGACCCGGCCGAGGTCATCCACCAGCCGGCGACGGTGTCCGGGCGGCAGCAGGTCGTCGACGGCGTCCGGGTGACCCTGGACGGGAGCGCGAAGGTCGGCGGCAGCCGCTTCACCTACCGCTTCGCCGACGCCGTCACCGGCTGGCCGGTGACCGGGCTGCGGCCGTACCTCGCCGCCGCCGGACACGTGGTGATCATGTCGGCGGCGGGTGACAGCTTCGCCCACGAGCACGCCGAGACCGAGGACGCCGACGGCCGCCCGGTGTTCGCCCTGCCCGGCCAGACCTACGGGCCGGACCTGGACCTGCACGTCGACTTCCCGCGCCCGGGCCGCTACCGGCTCTGGGGGCAGTTCCGCCTCGCCGATGGCCACGTGATCACCGTCCCGTTCACCGTCGACGCCCGCTGATCGTCCGCCCCCGCGGCTCCCGGCGTGCCCGGCCGGGAGCCGCCCGCCATCCGCCCCGGGGCGGGCCGGTCAGTGCCGGGCCACGTAGACGGTGTTCGCGGCCTCCCGGCGCTGCAGCGGGTTGGGGAAACGGACGACGTGCGCCACCGAGGTCGGAAACACCGCGGTCAGCACCCGCTGGAACGCCGGGTCGGGCGGGTCGTTCGACCAGAGCGCGAAGACGCCGTCGCGGTGCAGCAGCGCGGCGAGCCGCCGCAGCCCGTCCACCGTGTAGAAGGCGGCGTGGCTGGGGTGCAGCACCTGACGCGGCGAGTGGTCCACGTCGAGCAGCACCGCGTGGAACCGCCGGCCCGGCGACTCCGGGTCGAAGCCCGCGCCGCTGGCGACCGCCGCGAAGAAGTCCGCCCGGACGAACCGGGTACGCGGGTCGGCGGCCAGCCCGGCGGCGAACGGCAGCAGGTCCTGCCGGTGCCAGTCGATCACGTCCTCGATCGCCTCGACCACCAGCAGGGACCGGACCCGCGGGTCCTCCAGCGCGGTCCGCGCCGTGTAGCCGAGCCCCAGGCCGCCCACCACCACGTCCAGGGCGTCCCCGGCCAGCGGGGCCAGCCCGAGCCGGGCGAGCTCGATCTCCGCGACCGGGAACAGGCTGGACATCAGGTACTCGTCGTCGAGCTTCACCTCGTACACGTCGACGTCGAGCGAGGGCTCGCGGCGCCGCCGCAGGCTCAGCTCGCCGATCGGGGTCTCCCGCCAGGCCAGTTCTTCGAATCGCGCGCCCACCGGGTGATCCTCTCCGCCGGTCCCGTGAGGCGGATGTTACCGGCCCGTCCGGGCCCGGCCCGGCCGTCCGCCGGGCGCGGTCCCCTTTTTCCGCCGGCGGTGGCATCGCCCGCGCCACCCCGGGTACGCCTACGGCGACTCCAGCTCGGCTGGCGGCCCAACCGCGGCCTCCGCGCCGCCAGGCGGCGCTCCGGACCGGACGCAGGCCGTCTGACGCCGCGCAGCGACCTGGAGCCGTCGGGGTCGAGGACGGCGGAGGAAGGAGCCGAGCGTGGCGGAGATGCTGGCCGGACGGCTGCACCTGACCGAGCGGGCGCTGCGGATGGAATCGGTGCCGGTGCCCGAACCGGGCCGCGGAGAGGTCCGGATCCGGGTCGCGGCGGCCGGGGTGTGCCTGTCGGACGTGCACCTGATCGACGGCACCCTCACCCCGCTGTACCTGCCCGGCGACGTGGTGACCCTCGGTCACGAGGTGGCGGGCACCGTCGACGCGCTGGGCGAGGGGGTGCGGGGCTGGCAGCCGGGCCAGCGGGTGCTGCTCCAGGCGGGGGAGCGGGACCGGTTTGGCCTCGTGCTCACCCGTGGCGTCGACTACGACGGCGGCTGGGCCGAGTACGTCCTGGCCCGCGAGGACACCCTGGTCCCCGTTCCGGACCTGCTGCCGTTCGAGCAGGCGTGCATCATCCCGGACGCGGTCTCCACGCCCTGGGCCGCGGTGACCGACACCGGGCGGGTCCGGCCGGCGGAGGCGGTCGCGGTGTGGGGCCTCGGCGGCCTCGGCACGCACGCGGTGCAGCTGCTGATGCTGATCGGCGCGGCACCGGTGATCGCCGTGGACCCGCTGCCGGCGGCCCGGGACCGGGCGGTCGCCCTCGGCGCGGACCTGGCCCTCGACCCGAAGGACGGCGGCTTCAAGGACGCCGTGCTGGAGCTGGTCGGCACCCGGGGGCTCGACGTCGCCTTCGACTTCGCCGGCGTCCCCGCGGTCCGCGAGAAGGCCATGACCGTGCTCGGCCGGCACGGTCGGCTGGTGCTCGCCGGCATCGCGAACCAGCCGATCAGCATCCCGTCGGACAGCCGGTTCACCTACAACCGGCAGGCGGTGCTCGGCCACTACGGCTCCGAGGCCGAGCACGTCGGGCAGTTGGTGACGCTCACCGGGCTGGGCCGGCTCGACCTGTCCGGGTCGGTCAGCGACGTGTTGCCGCTGGCCGACGCGCCGGAGGCGGTGCGCCGGGTCCAGGAGAAGCAGGGCAACCCGATCCGCCTGATCCTGCGTCCGTGAGCCCCGGGGCGCCGCCCGCCGTCCGGCTTGACCGGATCAGGCGGCCGGCCGGGTCGCGACGACGACCGTGTCGAGGGCGTCGACGGTCCCGCCGTCGCCGGCGGGCACCGGACGGCGGGCGGTCTCGGCGCGCTGGATGCGCAGCCCGGCGAGCCCGTCGACCACCCCCTCCGGGGTGAGCAGGATCGCCGGGTCCTGCGGGCCGCCGGTGCCGCCGGTGAGGTTGGCCCGGTCGTGCCCGACGACGACCAGGGTGCCGCCGGGCCGCAGCGCCTGCCGGGCCGCGTCGAGCACCCGCGCCAGGTCCTCGGCGGGCAGGTGGAGGTAGGCGATCAGGACCAGGTCGTAGCTGCCCGGCACCGGCCGGTACGTGGTCACGTCCGCGACCCGCCACTCCACCGGTACGCCCCGGCGGGCGGCCAGCTCGCGGCCCCGCTCGACGGCCACCGGCGAGAAGTCCACCGCGGTGACCCGCCAGCCGCGTTCGGCCAGCCAGCTCGCGTTGCGGCCCTCGCCGGCCGCCAGGTCGAGCGCGCTGCCGGGGGTGAGCCCGTCGACCGACTCGACGACGAATCGGTTCGGCTCAACGCCCCACACCAGATCTGGATTGCTCGCGTAGCGGGCGTCCCAGGCGCTGCTGTCCACTGTGTCTCCTCCTTCGGCGGCGTCGCCCCGCCGCGACGGTGACCGTACCGGTCACCGCCGACGCCGCCACGGCGGCCAACCCCAGTCCCAGTTCGGGCGGGAGTTGCTGGGCGAGCACGAAGATGCCCATCACCACAACGAACCAGCCGAACGCCCGGCGCAGCAGGTCGGCCGGAACGCGTCCGGCGAGCTGGCCGCCGAGCACGCTGCCGACGATCGCTGCGCCGGTGACCGCGAGGGCCAGGCCCCAGTCGATCTGCACGTTGGAGAGGTATCCGGCCAGGCCGGCGAAGGACTTCATGGCGATGACCACGAGCGAGGTGCCGACCGCGACCGGCATCGGCAGGCCGCCGAGCAGGGCCAGGGCGGGCACCACCAGGAAGCCGCCGCCCGCGCCGACCAGTCCGGTGACCAGCCCGACCACCACGCCGTCGAGGATCACCCAAGACCCGCAGCTCGTGCGGCAGCGGCCTCCCCTCGGCGGCGCGCCGGCCGCGGATCATCGCGACCGCGGTGGCCAGCATCATCACCGCGAACCCGGTGAGCAGGTACGCCGACGGGATGAACTCAGCGAGCCGGCCGCCGGCGTAGGCACCGGTCATGCCGGCGAGGCCGAAGATCAGGCCGGTACGCCAGCGGACCCGTCCCGCCCGGGCGTGCGGCAGCAGCGCCACGGCGCTGGTGGCACCCACCACGAGCAGGGACGTCGCGATCGCCTCCTTCGCCGGCAGGCCGGCGACGTAGACCAGCAGCGGCACGGCGAGGATGGACCCGCCGCCGCCGAGCAGCCCGAGGCTGACGCCGATCAGGACGGCGAGGCCGACCGTGAGGACGACGGCCCCGCTCATGACCGCAGCTGGCCGACGATGCTGTCCAGATCGCAGCTCGCGCCCCGGTTGTACGGCAGCTTGCTCAGCAGCATGCCCATCGCGCAGGTGTTGGTCACCGCGGCGAAGGTGAGGCCGGCGCCGATGAACCCGGCGACCCACTTCAGGCCGGGCACGAGGATGGAGCCCAGGACGCTGGCCAGCACGATCGAGCCGGCGACGAGGCGGACCTGACGCTCCAGATCCCAGCGCTGCCTACCCTGCTTGACCGGGGCGTTCGCCGCCTGCCAGGCGAGCATGCCGCCGTTGAGCACCTTGAGGTTCGGCAGGCCCACTGCGGCGAGCGCCTGCTCGGCCTGGCTGGCCCGGGCGCCCGACCGGCAGATCAGCACGACGTCCTCGTCCAGGTGGTTGCGCAGCTCCGCGCGGTGCTCCCTGAGCAGGTCCAGCGGGACGTTGTAGGCGCCGGGGATGTGGAGGGTCTCGAACTCGGCCGGGGTGCGGACGTCGAGCAGGCGGGGCGACCGTCCCGACTCGATCAGTTCGCGCAGACTGGTGGCGTCGAGGGTGGTCGGGCGAGTGGTTTCGGAAGCGCTCATTTCTCCTCGTTCAGGGATAAACCGCCATGCTTGACGGCAGGGTGATCCACCGGCCGGCGCGGATCGCGCCGGCCGGAACGGGATACGGGTCAGCTCTGCTCGGCCATCGCGACGCCGGCGGCCGCCGCGCGGTCGAACTTGTCGTCGATGACGACGACCTCGCGGCCGGCGTTCGCCAGCAGCGACGCCGCGGCGGTGGCCCGATAACCGGAGCCGCAGTGCACCCAGACGACGCCGGCGGGTACGTCGGCGAGCCGCTGGGGCAGGTCGGGCAGCGGAACGTGCACCGCGCCCTCGACGTGGCCGGCGCGCCACTCGTAGGTCATCCGTACGTCGAGGACCACGTCCGGGGCGGGCAGTCCGGCGGGGAGGTTCCCCGCGCGGGCGGCGGCCAGCGCCGAGAAGTCGGCCCGCCGCAGCTCGCGCAGCTGGTCGGGCGTGGCCGCCCACTGCTCGGCCGCGCCGGTGGCCTGCGCGGCCGGCCGGTCGATGCCGATCCGGACCAGCTCCCGCTGGGCGGCGGCGACCTGCTCCGGCGTCTCGGCGAGCAGGGTGACCGGCATGCCCCAGTCGATCAGCCAGCCGAGCCAGGTCGACATCGGCCCGTCCAGCCCGAGGCTGACCGTGCCGGCCAGGTGCGAGGCCGCGTACGCCGTGCGGTGCCGCAGGTCCACCACCCACTGGCCGGCGGCGATCCGCTCGCGTAGCTGCGCCGCGTCGGCCCGGGCCACCGGGGTGAGGTCCACCGGGGTCGGCCCGGCGAGGTTGGCCACCCCCATGTGGGCGTAGTACGCCGGGTAGGCGTCGAGCCCGGCCAGGGTCTCGCTCACGAACTGATCCGCGGCGAGCCGCAGCACCGGGTTCGCCTGCTTCTCCCGGCCGATGGTCGAGTCGGGCGCGTCGGCCTGGGCGGCCGAGCAGAAGCTGCCGAAGCCGTGCGTGGGCCACACCTGGGCGCCGTCGGGCAGCAGGTCGGCCAGCCGCTTCGCGGAGGCGTGCTGCTGGTGGGCCAACTGGTGGGCGTGCTCCGGGCCGAGCAGGTCGGTGCGCCCGGTCGTGCCGAACAGCAGTGAACCACCGGTGAAGACTCCCGCGGGCTGCCAGCCCCCGTCGGTGGCCTCGTCGAGGACGTACGACAGGTGGTGGAAGGTGTGACCCGGGGTGGCCACCACCCGGAGGCGTAGGGCGTCCGAGACGGGCACCACGTCGCCGTCGGCGACCGGCATCCGGTCGAAGTCGACCTCGTCGTCGGCGGCCACCAGGTAGCGGGCGCCGGTCAACCGGGCCAGTTCGAGCCCGCCCGAGACGTAGTCGTTGTGGATGTGCGTCTCCACGACGTGGGTGATCCGTACCCCCTTCGCCCCGGCAAGGTACAGGACGCGGTCGATGTCCCGTTGCGGGTCGACCACGATCGCGACCTGTCCGTCGGAGGCCAGGTAGCTGCGGTCGCCGAGCGAGGACGTCGCGATGACGGACGTGTCGACTGCCATGTGCCGTTCTCCTTTCCACGCCTTCCACATACCCCCGGGGGTATGTGGAAGGCACACTCCGGCCCCCGGTTACGGGCGCGATTACCCGCCCATGCCGCACTCAGGCGGCATGGGCGTCGAATTCTTCGGTCAGGCCAGGGCGAGGAAGAGCTTCTCCAGCTCCTCCTCGGTCATCTCCGGCTGCTCGCCCCGGTCGCGGGCGGCGCCGCAGTGCCGCATTCCGGAAGCGATGATCTTGAAGCCCGCCCGGTCGATCGCCTTCGACACGGCGGCGAGCTGGGTCAGTGCAGCGCGGCAGTCCTCGCCGTTCTCCATCATCTCGATGACGGCGTTGAGCTGGCCCCGCGCCCGCTTGAGCCGGGTGAGCGCCTCGCTGGTCATCTCGGGCTGAAGCTTCATGGCGTTACCTCCCGGCTCCCAACATACCCCGGGGGGTACCCGTCCGCCACTGGGACGTCGTGTGGTCGGTCACCCGGCCCGTGGCCTACCCGGCGCCGCCGGACTCGGCGGTGCGACCCGCTGGGCGGAAACCGACCCCGCCGTCCCGGAAGGCGTCGCTGCCTGATTCGCCCGAATCCGGGCCCACCGCAGCCACGGAGGGTCCCCGAGAGATCGACGGAGCGCTTATCCTGTGCCCCGACGATCCAGGCGGAAGGGACCCGATGCCGTCGCGGCAGGACCAGCTCCACTCCTACCAGTTCGCCGTCCAGCGGGCGGTCGCCGCGCTGGTGATGCGGGAGACCGACCCCGCGCAGTCGCCCTTCCGGCGGTTGGCCGGTGCCGGCCTCGCCAGTGTGCTGGTCGCCGTGATCGCGCTCGGTGGCTTCGCCCTGTACGGCCTCTTCGCCGGCGGCGGCAGTTCCTGGCGCGACCCGACCGCGGTGATCGTGGAGAAGGAGTCCGGCGCGCGGTTCGTCTACCGCGAGGAGAAGCTCCATCCGGTGCTCAACTACGCCTCCGCGCTGCTGATCATCGGGGCGGAGCGGCCGAAGACCGTGCTGGTCTCCCGCCGCTCCATCGACGGGGTGCCGCGCGGCCTGCCGCTCGGCATCGCGGACGCCCCGGACTCGCTGCCCGCGCCGGGGCGGCTCGTCACCGGAGCGTGGACGGTCTGCCCGGTCAGCGCCATCCAGGCGGGGCGTACCGAGGCGCGGTCGGCGCTGCTGGTGGGGCGGGACGCCACCGGCGGTCGGCCCCTCGGCGAGCAGGCGCTGCTGCTACGCCACCCGGACGGCACCCTGCACCTGCTCTGGCACGACCGGCGCTACCTGCTCCGCGACCCCGACCGGGTGCTGGCCGCGCTGGCCGCGACCCGGGAACGGGCCGTGCCGGTCGCCCCGGCGCTGCTGCACACCGTGCCGGCCGGCGCTGACCTGGCCCCGCCTTCGGTACCCGGCCTCGGCGCGCCCTCCGACCGGGTCACCGGTGCCACCGTCGGCGACGTCTACCTGGTCCGCAACTCCGGCGGCGGCCGGCAGTACGCGGTGGCCGAGCGGGGCGGGCTGGCCGGGGTCACCGAGCTCCAGGCCGCCCTGCTGCTCGCCCGCACCGGCCAGGGCGACCCGAAGCCGATCACCCTCGGCCGCTTCGCCGCCCTGCCCAAGCTCCCCGACCGGGTGCCCACCGGGCCCACCGCCCCGCCGGCCGTGCCGCCCCGGCTGGCCACCGTGGACGGCGGGGCGCTCTGCGCCCGGATCGGCGACGACACCGGCGTACGCGACGTGCGGGTGGGCGCCACCGCGCCGGACCTCTCCGCCGCCACGGGTGGCCGGTCCGGGCTCGCCGACCAGCTGCTGGTCGAACCGGGGCGGGGTGCCGTGGTCGAGTCCGTCGCGGCGCCCGGCGCGTCCGGCGGCGCGGTCCACGTCGTCACCGACCTCGGCCGGCGGTACGCGCTCCCCGGCTCGGACGTGCTCGGCATGCTCGGCTACGCCGGAGTCCACCCGGCCCGGCTGCCGGCCAGCCTGGTCAGCCTGGTCCCGGCCGGCAGCCCGCTCGACCCGGCCGCCGCCCGCACGGTCGCCGCCCCTGCCCGAGCGGCCTGCCACCCCCGCCGTCGCGTCCGACACTCGGCGAAGTGGCGGCATCAGGCACACCGGAAGCCGCCACGTCGCGTCCAACAGATCGGCGAAGTGGCGGCATCAGGGCAGGCCGGAAGCCGCCACTTCGCCGAAGTCGTGTCGCTCTCGCGAGTCCCGATCGCCGGCGGGGCGCCGGCCGGGGCGGGTCAGGCGGCCGGCTTGCGCAGGACGCTGACCGCGAAGTCGGCGTCCTCCAGCCACGGGCGCAGGTCCCAGGTGGCGAAGCGGTGCTCCAGGCGGAGCCCGGCCGCCACCGCGTCGTCGTCGAAGTTGGCGAGCGGGTAGCCGCGGTCGGTGCCGAAGCCGACCACCACGAGCCCGTCCGGGCGGACGTGCGCGGCGATCCGGGTCAGCACCGCCCGCTCGGTGCCGGGGGCGACGAACGCCATCACGTTGCCGGCGCACACGGCGGCGTCGAACGGCTCCGGCTCCCCCTGCGCGGCCAGGTCCAGCTCGGCGAGGTCGCCGACCAGCCAGCGCGGCCCGGGGTGGTCGACCTGGGCCGCCTCGATCAGGGCCGGGTCGGCGTCCACCCCGACGACGTGGTGGCCGCGGGCGGCGAGTGCGGCGCCGACCCGGCCGGTGCCGCTGCCGGCGTCCAGGATCCGGGCGCCGGGCGGGACCAGCGCGTCCAGCAGTCGCGCCTCACCGGCCAGGTCGGCCCCCTCGGCCGCGAGCCGGCGGAACCGGTCGATGTACCACTGCGAATGTCCGGGCTGGGTCTCGGTCACCCAGCGCGTCGGCTTCCCCATGCCGCCACCGTAACTGATCTCCCGCGTGGCCTCGGCAGGGCACCGATTCCCGGAAAAGGGCGGCCATTGTCGCCCGGATGGCCACGCTTTCCGTGCAGTAGGCCGCCCTGGTTCGGCGGGTTCAGGTGAGGGCGAGGAAGGTGCCGGCGGCGAGCGGGGCGCCGAGGGCGGTGCCGGCGGCGACCTGCGGCCAGGTGTGGTCCCGCAGCACCACCCGCGACCAGGCAACCGCGGCCACCAGCAGCCAGCCGACGTGCAGGGCCGGGCCATGGAGCAGCACCAGGACGGCTGCGGAGGCGGCGGCGACGGCGGCGTGGATGCTCAGCTTCCACCAGTGGTTCACCAGGGTGCAGGCCGCGCCGACCACGAAGATCACGACGATCATGGCGAACAGTTCGGCCGGGGCGCGCAGCGCGACGAGCAGGCCCATGCCGACCGCCACCGAGGCCAGGCCGGTCAGCAGCGGGCGGGCCCGCTGGGTCCGGTCGCCGACGTGCCGGTCGGTGAGCCGGCCCCGGCGTACGCCGTGGACGATCACGCCGACCGGGATGACCGCGCAGAACAGCAGCGCGGTGCCGGCCCAGCGCAGGAAGCTGCCCAGGTCGTGGCTGGCACCGGCGGCCACCAGCAGCGGCATCGCGGTCACCAGCACGCTCGGCGCGAGCACCTCGGTGACCAGTCGGGCCAGCCGCCCGCCGACCGTCCGTTCCGCGACCGCCCGCACCGGGCCATCCTGCGGGCCGCACCGGGCAAGGTCAAATCACCCCTTCTCCGCGCCACTGGTGAGCCCCTCGGTGAGCAGCCGCTCGCTGGCGAAGAAGAGCACCACGATGGGCAGGGTGAGGATCACCGACCCGGCCATCAGCACCGTCTTCGGGACCTCGACCCCGTCGGAGAGCAGCGACAGGCCCAGCGAGACGGTCCACCGGTTCGGCCGGTCGACGAGGAAGAGCAGCGCGAAGAGGAACTCGTTCCAGGCGATCATGAAGTCGTACAGGGCGACCGCCATCACCGACGGCGCGGCGAGGGGGAGGCTGACCCGGCGGATGACGCCGAGGCGGCCGGCCCCGTCGATCGCGGCGGACTCCTCCAGGCTGACCGGGATGGTCTCGAAGTAGTTCTTGAGCATGTAGACCGAGACCGGCAGCGTCTGGGAGATGTAGACCAGCACCAGCCCGACCAGCGACCCGCGCAGCCCGGCCCGGGTGAAGACCACGAAGAGCGGGATCGCGATGACGATCGACGGGAACAGGTACACCGCGAGGAAGAGCGCGTGGACCTGCCGCCGGCCGAAGAACCGCAGCCGGGACACCGCGTAGGCCCCGGGGATGGCGACCACCAGGGTGAGCGCCGCGGCGGCCAGCGCGACGAGGCCGCTGTTGCGGATGAAGGTGAGGAAACCCTGCCCACCGTCCTCGGTGGCCCTCAGCACCTCGGCGTAGGTGGCGACGGTCAGCTCGCCGACCGGCACCAGCAGCGAGCCCGGGTCGAGCAGCAGCCGCTCGATCGGGCGTACCGAGAGCACCAGCATGTACCAGAACGGCAGCAGGGTGACCAGCAGGAAGACGGCGATCACCAGCCGGCGCAGCCAGCGCAGGCTGACCGTCTCGATCCGGTCCCGGTCCATCACACCTCCCCTCGCCGGGCGAAGAAGCGAAGGTAGATCGCGACGAACACGATCAGCACCACGGCCAGCACGACCGCCTGCGCGGCCGCCGCGCCGATGTCGGTACGCGCGGTGAGGAACTGGTAGACCCGGACGCTGACCACCTCGGTGCCGGCCGAGCCGCCGGTGAGCAGGTAGACGTCGTCGAACTTGTTGAACGTCATGATGAACCGCAGCACCCCGAGCAGCGCGATCACCGGCATCAGCTGCGGCAGCAGGATGTGCCGGAACCGCTGGGTCGGGGTGGCCCCGTCGACCCGGGCCGCCTCCTCCAGCTCACCCGGTACGGCCTGGAGCCGGGCCAGCAGGAACAGGAAGGCGAACGGGAAGTAGCGCCACGCCTCGAACGCGATGACCGTCCAGAGCGCGGTGGAGTCCTGGGAGAGGAACGGGATCGGCGCGTCCCAGCCGAGGAACCGCCGTCCCCAGTCGTTGACGATCCCGAGCTGCGGGTCGAGCATCACCTGCCAGACGAAGGCCATCGCGACCACCGGCGCCACGTACGGCAGCAGCATGGACGCCCGGACCACGGTGCGGCCCCGGAACGGCCGGCGGACCACCAGCGCCGCCACGAGCCCGACCAGGATCGACCCGGCGGTGCCGCCGACGCTGTAGACCAGCGTGGTCCAGAGCGTGTCGGCGAAGCCGGGGGTGTGCAGCACCCGGTCGAAGTTGTCCAGCGTCAGCTCGCCGAACAGGCCGGTCCGGCGCAGGGTGGCCAGGCGTACCCGCTGGAAGGCCAGGACGATCGTCCAGGCGATGGGGATGCCGATCACCGCCACCACGACGAGCAGCGTCGGGGTGACCAGCGCGAGCCCGGCGCGGGACTCGCGACGGCGCAGGGTGAGCGGGCGTCGGCCGGGGCGGGGCCGCTCCCGGGTGGGGGAGCGGCCGGCCTCCGGCGCGGCGGTGGTCAATTGATGCCCGCCTTGATCGCCTCGACGTCCTTCTTCGCCCGGCTCGCGGCCGCGGCGGCGTCGGACTTGCCGGCGATCACATCGGCGAGGGCCTTCGGCACGGGCAGTTCGCCGAGGATCGCCCCGACCAGCTTGCCCTGGCCCTGGCTGAGCCCCCAGCGCTGGAAGGTGTCCGGGCTGCGGCGCAGGGTGGCCAGCACGTCCTCGCCGTACACCTGCGACAGCGGCTGCTTGGTGTCCACGCCGGCCGGGCTGGTGTTCCAGGCGGTGAGGAACTTCTCCTTGTCGTCGCCGGTGCCCTTGCGGACCGGGAAGCGGCCCTCGGGGGACATGCCGAACCAGCGCGGGTAGCCGTCGGAGAGCATGTACTCCACGAAGGACTTCGCGGGGTCGGCCGCGCCATCGAGCACGGCCCACGAGCTGATCTCGCCGTACTGGGCGGGCTCGGTGCCGTTCGGCCCCTTGATCCCGGTGACGAAGCCGCTGTTCTTCGCCAGGAACGCCGGATCCCGCTGGCACTGCGGGCAGGTCGGCTTGGCGTCGTTGCGCAGCCCGGCCAGCTCGTCGAGGATGAACGGCGACCAGATCAGCATGGCCGCCTTGCCGGCGAAGTAGGTGGCCCGCGTGGTGTCCACGTCCTGCGCGCCCTTGACCGAGTGGTCGCGCATCAGTTCGCCGTAGAAGCGGAACGCCGCCACGCACTCGGGGGAGTCCAGTTTCACCGCGCCCGAGTCGTCGGTGAGCTGGCAGTTGTTGGCCAGGGCCAGGTGCTCGAAGGTCTGCTGGGTGAACACGTCGCCGGGGGCGGTGGCCGCGGTGATGCCGGCGACGCCGCCGGTGTTCAGCTTCGCCGCCGCGGCGGCGATCTTCTCGTACGTGTCGGGGGCGGGCAGGCCGGCCGCGGCGAACAGGTCCTTGCGGTAGACCAGCAGCTGCCCCCACCCGTCGCTGGGGACGGCGAGCTGCTTGCCGCCGTCGGCGGTCAGCTCCAGCGCCCGCGGCGAGAAGGTGTCCCGACCCAGCTTGTCGACCACCTCCTGGTTGGCGTCCGGGTGCAGCAGTTCGTTGCCGGCGAGGGTGCGGACACCGGCCAGCGGGACCGCCCCGACCACGTCGGGCAGGTCGCCGGCGGCGGCGCTGGACGCGATGAGGGACGGGAACTGGTCCTCGTTGACGGTGACCAGGTTGACCTTGACCCCGGTCTTCGCGGTGTAGTCGGCGATGATCGCCTTGGTGGCGGTGACCCGGTCGGCCACGTCCTCCAGGCTCCACACGGTCAGCTGGGAACTGTCGGTTTTCCGCGCGTCGTCGCCGCAGGCCACCACGGCTGTCCCGGCAAATGCCATGATCAGGGTAGAAGCGAGGATCCGCATCGAGGGCGATGACATCGGTGGCACTCCTCTCGAAGGGTACATCAGGGATCTAACGCCCTCGATTGATCATCTACAAGACATTTACCAATATTTCGGCTTACACTTGGGCCCGGCACTTCCCTCGGAGCGACGCCATGGCCAACTGGGTTGTCTCTCTGGCCGGGCCCCGGCGCGTCAGCCTGGAGCCCTGCCCCCCGGACCCGCTCGGCCCGGGCCAGGTCCGCGTCCGCACCCGCTACTCCGGCATCTCCGCCGGCACCGAGCTGACCCTCTACCGGGGCAGCAACCCCCGGCTCAGCAAGGACTGGGACGCCGCCACCCGGATGTTCGTGCCCCGGCAGGCCGCGCCCGCGTACCCGGTGGTCGGCTTCGGCTACGAGGAGGTCGGCGAGGTCGTCGAGGTGGCCCCGGACGTCGCCGACCGTCGGCCCGGCCAGCTCGTCTGGGGCATCTGGGGGCACCGGGCCGAGGCCGTGGTGCCCGCCGGCACGGTCACCCCGCTCGCCCCCGGGCTCGACCCGCTCGCCGCCGTCTTCGCCCGCCCGGGCGCCATCGCGCTGACCGCCGTGCTCGCCGGCGACCTGCACCTCGGCGACTGGGTCGGGGTCTTCGGGCAGGGGGTGATCGGGCTGCTCGGCACCCGGCTCGCCGTCCTCTCCGGGGCCCGGGTCGTCGCGGTCGACCGGGTGCCGGCCCGGCTGGCGCACGCCGTCGCGCTCGGCGCCCGCCGGGTGGTCGACGCCGCCGTCGACTCGGCCGCCGCCGTGCTGCACGCGGCTACCGACGGCCGGGGCGCGGACGTCTGCCTGGAGCTGTCCGGGTCGTACCCGGCGCTGCACGAGGCCATCCGCGCCACCACCCACGCCGGCCGCGTCGTGGCCGCCGGCTTCTACCAGGGGTACGCCCACGGGCTGGGGCTCGGCGAGGAGTTCCACCACAACCGGATCCAGCTGGTGGCGGCCCAGGTCTCCGGGCCCACCCCGGGGCCCGGCACGGCCGGCCGGTGGACCGGGCCCAGGATCGCCCACACCTTCATGGACCTGGTGGCCGAGGGCAGCGTCGACCCGCTGCCGCTGGTGAGCCACGTCGTCGACGCGGGCGCGGTGGCCGACGCGCTGGCGTTGCTCGACCGCGGTGACGATGCCGTCCTCCAAGTGGTGCTGAGGTTTTGATGGCCATTCCACTCGCCTGCCAGGAGCAGCTGCTTCCCGGCGCCAGCCTGTCCGACAAGTACGCCCTCGCCGTCTCGCTCGGCTACCAGGGCATCGAGCTGCGCGGCCGCGGCGACCTGGCGTTCGCCCGCCGGCTGCCCGAGCTGCGCCGGGCTCGCGCCGACGGCGTGGTGCTGCCCACCGTCTGCGTCGAGATGGACCACTTCATCGGCGACTTCGACCCGGAGCGCTCCCGGGACGCCGTGCGCAACCTGCGCTCCCAGCTCTCGGTGATCGCCGAGATCGGCGGGATCGGCGCGATGACGCCCGCCGCCTGGGGGATGTTCTCCCGCCGGCTGCCGCCGTTCGAGCCGCCCCGCCCGCCCGCCGGTGACCGGCAGGTGCTCGTCGACGCCCTCGGCGAGCTGGGCGAGCACGCCCGCGCCGAAGGGGTGACCGTCTTCCTGGAGCCGCTGAACCGCTACGAGGACCACATGGTCAACCGCCTCGACGAGGCGGTCGCGCTGTGCCGGGCCGTCGGTCTGCCCTCGGTGCGCGTGGTCGCCGACACCTTCCACATGAACATCGAGGAGGACGACGTGCCCGCGGCGCTGCGCGCGGCCGCGCCGTACCTGGGGCATGTGCAGGTCAGCGACTCCAACCGTTACCAGCCCGGGGCCGGTCACCTGGACTGGCCGGAGCTGCTGCGCACCCTCGACGACCTCGGCTACGCCGGCTGGCTGGCCGTCGAGTGCCGGCTGCGCGGGGAGCCCGTTGCCGCGCTGCGCCAGGCGGCCACGGTGCTCGCCCAGGCCCGGCCCCGGCAGGCGGCCGCATGAGCGAGCGTGGTGAGCGAACCATGGGGTACGGCGCTGCTCGGGCGGCTGCCGAGCGGGCGCTGAGGCTCCCCGGCACACCCGCCGAGTCGCACGCCGGCGACCCCCGCCCGGCCGGCCCGGAACGCGCCGCCGCGCTGCGCCGGCTGGCGATCACCACCCTCGACGCCAACTGGGAACACGACCACACCGTGCCGTCGCGCGCCCTCTACCCGCACCAGTGGAGCTGGGACTCGGCGTTCATCGCGGTCGGGCTGGCCCACTTCCGCCCGGATCGGGCCTGGCGGGAGCTGCACACCCTGTTCGCCGCGCAGTGGGTCGATGGGCGGGTGCCGCACATCGTGTTCAACCCGGCGCTGCGGGCCGGCTCGTACTTCCCCGGGCCGGAGTTCTGGGACACCGCCCGCGCTGCCGGCGCCCCCGCGGCGGCCACCTCCGGGATCGTCCAGCCGCCGGTGCACGCCCCCGCCGCCTGGCTGGTGCACCGCCGCGCCCCCTCCGAGGCGTCGGTGCGGGCACTGCGCGGGCTCTACCCGCGGCTGGTCGCCCAGCAGCGCTACCTGACCGGCGCGCGGGACGTCGGCGGCGCCGGGCTGGCCGCCGTGGTGCACCCGTGGGAGTCCGGGCTGGACAACAGCCCCGCCTGGGACGCCCCGCTGGCCGCGGTGCCCGCCGACGCCGAGGTCATGCGGGCGTATCGCCGGCACGACACCGCGCACGCCGACGCGGCGCACCGCCCCACGGACCTGGACTACGCGCGCTACGTCGCGCTTGTCGACGCCTACCGGGCGGGGGGCTACCGGGACGAGGGCCTGCTCGGCCGGCACCCGTTCCTGGTGGAGTGCCCGCTGGTCAACGCGGCGCTCGGGCTGGCCGAGCACGCGCTGGCCCGGATCGCCGCGGTGGTCGGCGCCGACCCGGGGCCGCACCGGGAACGCGCGGCGCGGCTCACCCAGGCCCTGGTAGAGCGGCTGTACGACCCGGCCACCGGCACCTTCCACCCGCGTGACGTGCGCACCGGCCGGCTGATCCCGGCCCGCACGGTGCTCGGGCTGATGCCGCTTATCCTGCCCGACCTGCCCGCCCTCCAGGTGCGGGCGGTGCTCGCCGAGGCGGGCTCGCCCCGGTTCGGGCTCGCCGTCCGGATGGACCGTCCGCTGCCGACCTATGACCGCACCGCGCCGGACTTCGAGCCGCTGCGCTACTGGCGCGGCCCGAGCTGGCTGAACACCAGCTGGCTGCTGTGGCGCGGGCTGCTCGCCCACCACCGCCCCGACCTGGCCGCCGGCCTGCGCGAGTCCATGCTGGCGGTGGTCGCCCGCAGTGGCTGCCACGAGTACTTCCACCCTGACACGGGGGCCGGGCTGGGCTCGCCGGCGTTCAGCTGGACCGCCGCCCTGCTGCTGGACGCCCTCGCCGAGGGGTGAAGCGTCCCGCTGGCTATCGTGCGGTCATGGGTGACGTGCGGGTCCGGGCGATGCGTCCCGAGGACGCCGACCGGGTGCTGGCCATCTACCAGCAGGGGCTGGACGAGGGCGACGCCAGCTTCGAGACGGTCGCCCCCTCGTGGCCGGCGTTCGACGCGGCGAAGCTGCCCGCGTATCGCCTGGTCGCGGTGGACCCCGACGACCGGGTGCTCGGCTGGATCGCCGTCTCGCCGACCTCGACCCGCGCGGTCTACGCCGGGGTGGTCGAGCACTCGGTGTACGTCGACCCGGCCGCCCGGGGGCGGGGCGTGGCCCGCCGGCTGCTCGACGAGTTGATCGCCGCCACCGAGGCGGCCGGCGTGTGGACCATCCAGTCCGCGGTGTTCCCGGAGAACACCGCCAGCCTGGCGCTGCACGAGCGGGCCGGGTTCCGGGTGGTCGGCGTCCGCGAGCGGGTCGGCCGGCACCACGGCCGGTGGCGGGACGTGGTCCTGCTGGAACGGCGCAGTCCGGTGGTCGGCTGACCGCCGGCCCGCCGCACCCGGCGGCCCGGTCCGGCTGACGTACCCCGCTGGCTGGCGTACCTGCCGGGACGCCGGCGGCCGCCTCATCCGGCCGGCACGGCCTCCGTCGGTCGTGGCACCGGCCCGGCCGGGTCGTCCGTCGCCTCGCGGGGCGGCGGCACGGCCTCGTTGTCCTGGGGCGGCTCTACCGTCAGCAGCGCGGCCGGCACCGGCTCGACCTCCACCCGGCAGTCGTGGAACGTCGGGGCGCCGCCCAGGTCGGCGTCGCGGACGGCGGTGACCGCGTTGACGGTGGCCCGGCCGGGGCTCAGCCGCGCCCAGTACGCCTTGTAGGTGAACGCCAGCCCGGGTCGCGTGGCGTCGTCCACGGCGACCGCCGCGAGGAAGGCGCCCCGGTCGTTGTGGACCCGCACGGCGTCGCCGTCGGCGAGGCCGCGCGCCGCCGCGTCGTCCGGGTGCAGGTGCACCCGGGGCGGCCCGGTCCGCCGGGCGTGCCAGGGCAGCGAGGCGAAGGTGGAGTTCATCAGGTACCGGCCGGCCGGGGCGACGAGCACCAGCGGGAACCGGCGGGCCAGCGCCGGGTCGGCGGCCTCCATCGGCGGGGTGTAGCCGACGACCGGGTCCACCCCGCGCCGGGCCAGTGCGGGGTCGTGCAGCCGGGCCCGACCGTCGGGGGTGGGGAAGCCGCCGTCGGCGTACGGGGCGGACCCGACCGCCACCCCGCTGGTCCGGGCGTACGTCCGCTCGCACAGCTCCTCGAAGCTGACCGGCGTGCCGCGCAGCAGTTGCCGGGCCAGGTCCTCGTCGCTGTCCCGCAGCCGGGGATGGTCGATCCCGAGCGCGGCGGCGATCCGGCGGAAGATCTCGGTGTTGGGCAGCGCCTCGCCCGGCGCCCGGGTGACTGGCAGGTTGAGGGTCGTGTAGTGGTGTCCGTAGGAGGAGTGCAGGTCGAGGTGCTCGGGCTGCATGGTGGCCGGCAGCACCACGTCGGCGTAGTCGCAGGTGTCGGTCCAGCGTTGCTCCAGCACGACGGTGTGCAGGTCGGCGCGGCGCAGGCCGGTGAGCAGTCGGGTCTGGTCGGGGGCGGTGGCGGCCGGGTTGGCGTTGAACACCACCAGCGAGGTGACCGGCGGGTCGGCCTCCCCGGTGAGCACCGCGGCGAGCCGGCTCATGTTCACCAGTCGGGCTCGCGGCGCGGGCATGTCCGGCGGCCGGATCACCGGTCCCTCGTCGATCGGGTGGTGCCCGCTGGTCGACACGAGCGCGCCGCCGCCCGGGTAGCGGAAGTCGCCGGTGACCAGCGGCAGCGCGCAGATCGCTCGGATCGCCTGGCCCGCGCCGTGATGCCGTTGCAGGCCCAGCCCGACCCGGACGGCGGTGGGCCGGGTGGTGGCGATGCGCTCGCCGAGGCGGCGGACCGCCTCGACCGGCAGGCCGCACTGCGCGGCGGCCCGCTCCACCGGCCACTCGCCGAGCCGGGCCGCCAGCTCCGGCCAGCCGACCGTGTGCGCCGCCAGCCATTTTTCATCCGCCGCGCCGGCGTCGAGGACGTGCCGCATCAGCCCGAGCGCCAGCGCCGCGTCGGTGCCGGGCAGCGGGGCGAGGTGCTCGTCGCTGCGCGCCGCGCTGTCGGTGCGCAGCGGGTCGATGGTGACCAGGTGCGCGCCGTGTTCCCGGGCCTGCTGCAGGAACGGCCACAGGTGCAGGTTGGTGGCGAGCGGGTTGGCGCCCCAGAGCACGATGAGCCGGGCGTCCACGATGGATTCCGGCTCGAAGCCGACCGAGCTGCCGTAGATCGAGGCCAGCGCGGCCCGCGCGGCGGCGGTGCAGATGGTGGTGTCCAGCCGTGACGCGCCCAGGTGGGCGAAGAGCCGGGGACCCATCGTCCAGCCCTGCACGTGCCCCATCGTGCCGGCGAAGTAGTAGGGGAGGATCGCCTCCGGGCCGTGGCGGTCGATGCTCGCGCGCAGCCCGGCGGCCACCCGCTCGACCGCCTCGTCCCAGCTCGCCGGCCGGTAGGCGACCCGGCCGACGCCCTTCGGCCCGGTCCGGACGTACGGGGTGGTCAGCCGGTCGGGTCCGTTGACCGCGTCGAGGTAGCGGTTGACCTTGCCGCAGAGCGCGCCCCGGGTGAACGGGTGGTCGCGGTCGCCGCGCAGCGCGACGGCCCGGCCGTCCTCCGCGGTGAGCTGCCAGACGCAGGTGTCCGGGCAGTCCAGCGGGCAGGCGCCGGGATGGGTGGTGCGGGCCATGCGGCCAGCCTACTCAGGGGGTCCGATAGCGTGGTGCCGCAGCCGAGCCGGGGGAGTGCCGTGGGCGAGATCGACAAGGTGGCCTGGATCCGGGTCGAGGACGGCCGGGTGCTGTGCGCCCGGTCCCGGGGAAAGGACGTCTGGTATCTGCCCGGCGGCAAGCGGGAGGCCGGCGAGACCGACCTGGAGACCCTGGCCCGGGAGGTCACCGAGGAGCTGGGCGTGGCGATCGTGCCGGAGTCGGCCGGGCACGTGGGCACCTTCACCGCGCCGGCCCACGGGCGCGCCGCCGGGACGCTGGTGCGGATGACCTGCTACGCCGCCGACTACCGGGGCACGCTCCGGCCGGCCAGCGAGATCGAGGAGCTGGCCTGGCTCGGCTACGCCGACCGGCACCGGGTCTCCGCGGCGAACCAGCTCGTCTTCGACCACCTGCGGTCGACCGGCGCGTTGCGGTAGGTCCTGGCCGGGTCAGCCGGGCAGCAGCCGGGCCAGGGCGTGCAGCGCGGTGCGGACGGTGTCGTCGTCGGCGCTGAGGCTGACCCGCAGGCCGGGCGGGGCGGCCCGCCGGGCGGCGAACTCGTCGGTGCCGGCGACCGCCACGCCGCGCCGGCGGGCGAGCGCGGTGACCGCCTCGGCGTCGTGGTTGAGGCGTACCCAGGCGAAGGGGGCCGGCCCTGGGGCGGACACCCGGTCGCCGAGCAGCTCCCGGGCGAGCGCGGCCCGGCCGGCCAGCTCGGCGGCCCGGGCGGCGGCGAGCTGGTGGGCGTGCCCGCTCAGCACGAGCTGGGTGGCGACCTCGGCGACCAGCGGCGCGGGTGCCCAGGCGAGCGCCCGGGCGGCGGCGTGCAGCGGCGCGGCGAGCGCCGCCGGGGCGTACCGGTAGCCGATCCGCAGCCCGGGGGCGAGGGTCTTGGTGATGCCGGTCAGGTGGAGGGTGCGGGCGTGCCAGGCGGCGAGCGGCGGCGGCCGGTCGGGCAGCAGCGCGCCGAACGGGTCCTCCTCGATGACGGTGAGGTCGTGCGCGGTGGCGACGGCGGCGATCTCCCGGCGGCGCTCGGCCGGCATGGTGAGCCCGGTCGGGTTGTGCAGGGTGGGGTGCAGGTGCAGCGCGGCGACCCGGCGGCGGGCGCAGAGCCGGTCGAGGGCGTCGGGCCGGGGGCCGGCGGCGTCGCCGGGCACGGTGGCCAGCTCGACCCGGAGCAGCCGCGCCGCGGCGAGCAGGCCGGGATTGGTCAGCTCGGTGGTGACCACCACGTGCCGGGGCTGGGCGAGGGCGGCCAGGGCGGCGGCGAGGGCGTGCTGCCCGCCGGCGGTCACCTCGACGTTGTCCGGGTCCGGCCGCCAGCCGGCGTGGGCCATCCACCGGGCCCCGGCGATGCGGTGCCGGACCGCGTCGGCGTCCTCCGCGCCGACCGCGAGCGGGTCGGCGGCGATCCGGTGCAGGATGGGCGCGACGGCCCGGTGCACCGGCCCGTGTCCGGGCGGGTGCACGGCGGCCACGTCGAGCACCGGGGCGGCGGCCGGGGCCGGCGGGGCGGGCGCCGGCGCCACGAAGGTGCCCCGGCCGACCTCGCCGGTGAGCAGGCCGCGCCGGGCGGCCACCTGGTAGGCGCGGCCCACGGTGGCGATGGTGACGCCGAGCCGCCGGGCCAGCTCCCGCTGCGGCGGCAGCCGGTCGCCGGGCCCCAGCCGCCCGGCCGCGATGTCCGCGCCGATCGCGTCGGCGAGCGCGAGGTAGCGGGGTCCGGCCCCGGCCGGCGCCGCCGGTTCCCAGATTGTCACCGTGACAATCTAGCCCCGCGTCCGGCCGTCCGTCGCCGGATTGTCACCGTGACAATCCGGTCCACCCGACTTCCCGGGTACGCCGCCGAGGCTGCTCGCATGACCGTCACCTCCGCCGCCCTCTGGCGGCACGCCACCTTCCGCAGGCTCTGGCTCTCCGACGCGGTCAGCACCCTCGGCACCCACGTCACCGGCGTGGCGCTGCCGCTCGCGGCGCTGACCGTGCTCGGCGCGGGGTCGACCGGGGTCGCCGCGCTGACCGCCGCGGCGACCCTGCCGTACCTGCTGCTCGGCATCCCGGCCGGGGCGCTCGTGGACCGGCTGCCCCGCCGTGCGGTCCTCGTCACCGCCGACCTCGCCCGGGCCCTGCTGCTGGCCAGCGTGCCGCTCGCCTGGGCGGTCGGGCTGCTCAGCCTGGCCCAGTTGGTGGTGGTGGCGCTGCTCGCCGGCTGCGCCACGGTGCTGTTCGACGTGGCGTACTTCGCCGCGGTGCCGGCGGTGGTGCCGGCCGCGCGCCTCGCCGACGCCAACGCCCGCCTGGAGGCGACCCGGGCGGTCGGGCAGACCGCCGGCCCGGGCCTGGCCGGCGTGCTGGTCGGCGCCCTCGGCGCGCCGGTCGTCCTGCTGGTCGACGTGGCGAGCTTCGTGGCCTCCGCGCTCTTCCTCGCCGGCACGCCGCGGCTGGCGCGCAGCGCCGCCCCCCGCACCGGCGGGGTGTGGCGGGACGCGGCCGGTGGGGTCCGCTTCGTGCTGCGGGACCCGGTCGTGCGGGCGCTGACCCTCTGCTCCGGGCTGACCAACCTCTGGCACGCCGGCTTCCTGGCCATGCTGGTGGTGTACGCGGTGCGCGAGCGGCACCTGCCCGCCGCCACGGTCGGCCTGCTGGTCGCCGGCGCCAACGTCGGCTACCTGCTCGGCGCGGCGGTGGCCGGCCGGGCGCGGGCCCGCCTCGGTGTGGGCCGGGCGGTCACCGGGGCGGCCGTGCTGCAGGCCGGTGCGGTGCTGGTGCTGCTGCCGCACCCGCTGGGCATCGGTGCCGGCCTGGCGGTGAGCGCCTTCGCCAGCGGCCTCTACAACGTCAACGCGGTCAGTCTGCGGCAGGCCGCCACGCCCCCGGCGATGCTGTCCCGGATGACCGCGACCAGCCGGTTCGTGATCTGGGGGGCGATGCCGCTCGGCGCGGTCCTCGGCGGCGCGTTGACCGGGTTGCTGGGCGCGCCGGCGTACCTCGCGCTGGCCGCGGCCGGCATGGGTGGGGCGGCGTTGGTCACCCGCTGCTCGCCGGTCTGGCGGACCCGGGACTTCCCGCGCCCGGCGGACCTGCCCCAACCGGCGGAGGCCGAAGCGGGGGTGCCCGCCGGGCGGTGAGCGTCGTTTGCCCCGCCGGGTCGCGGGTACCCACCGACGGCTCCAGGTCGTCGCGCGGCGCCAGCCGCGCCGAGCTGGGGTCGTCGGCAACCCGGCGGCGCGCCGGCGACGACAGGAGGGCGACGTGCGGTTTCCCCGATTCGTCGAGGCGGTGTCGCACCGCGCCGAGCTGCCCGCCGAGCAGGCGGCCACGATCTCCCGGGCGGTGCTGCAGACGCTCGCCGAGCGGGTGACCGGGCACGAGTCGGCGGAGCTGGCTGCGCAGCTGCCGGACGAGCTGGGCAGCTATCTGTCCGCGCCGGCCGGGGTGGCCGGGGGCGGGGGAGCGGTCGCCTTCGTGCACCGGGTGGCCGAACGGGCCGAGGTGGACCCGGCGGTCGCCGAGGTGGGCACCCGCGCGGTGCTCACCACGTTGCGCGAGGCGGTGACGGTCGGCGAGTTCCAGGACCTGCTCGCGCAGTTGCCGAAGGGTTTCGACGCGATGGTGGACCCGATCCCGCGCCCGCCGTACGATGCGTGAGGAAGCTCCCCAGTAGACCGGGTTGAGCTGCGGCCAAGGCGCCGCCCGAGCGAAATTCCACGGTTCCTAAGTACTTTCACCGTAAAATAACTCGTGAGTAGCCCTCTACGCGGAAAATCGTTTCCGCGCTAGAGGGATGATCGGACGAATTCCCCCGTCCGAGGTTCCAGGCCCTCGTCCCCCCTTCGGCTCGACCCTGATCGATCCCCTTCCCATCGAAAGATTGAGTCATATCCTGCATCCATTGTGAAGTCCTGGGGGGGATCATGATCACAAGCGTGGAATCCTGCGCGCCTGCCGCCTGTAGGGAAACATCCACTCCCTGACATGTCGACGTCGATAATCATCAATCGCCTCGGCGAGATGACGGCGCGCCACGGTGATCGTCCGGCCCTGCTCGGTGAGACCCACGAGGTCAGCTACGCCGAGCTGGCCGGCGCTGCCGGTGGGCACGCCGCCGCGCTCGCCGCCGCCGGCGTCCGACCCGGCGACCGGGTCGCCCTGCTCACCGCGCACGGCGCGCCGACCGTCGCCGCGCTCCTCGGCGCCCTCGCCGCCGGGTGCGCGTACGTGCCACTGGACCCGGGCTTCCCGGTCGACCGGCTGCGCCACATGCTCGCCGCCGCCGGGGTGAGCGCGATCGCCTGCGCCGCCGGGCACCGGGAGCTCGCCCGCGGGCTCGCCGACGGCCGGACCGTGGTGCCGCTGGACGACGTGCCGCCCGCCCCGCTGCGGCCGGTCCCGGTCGACCCGGACGCGCTGGCGTACGTGCTGTTCACCTCCGGCTCCACCGGGGTGCCCAAGGCGGTCGGGCAGACCCACCGCAACCTGGCGCACGTCGTCGACAACCAGATCGCCGCGCTGGCCATCGGTCCGACCGACCGGCTCAGCCTGCTCGCCTCGTTCAGCTTCGACGCCGCCATCCCGGACCTGTACCCGGCGCTGCTCACCGGCGCCGCCGTGATCCCGGTCGACCTGCGCCGGCAGGGGCTCGCGTACGCGGTCGAGCAGCTCGACCGGCACCGGGCGACCGTGCTGCACTGCACGCCCACGGTCTACCGGTTCCTGCTCGACACCCTCGGCGACCGGCGGCTCGACGCGGTCCGGGTGGTCCTGCTCGGCGGCGAGCAGGCCACGTACGCCGACGCGGCCCGCGGCCGGGGCCGATTCGCGCCCGACTGCGAGCTGGTCAACGGCTACGGCGCCACCGAGATGACCTTCGTCGCGCGGTACGCCCTGCCGCTGTCCACCGTGGATCCGGCCGCCACCGGCCCGTTGCCGATCGGCGCCGCGTTCCCCGGCTACGAGCTGCACCTCGCCCCGGACACCGGGGAGATCGTGGTGCGCAGCCCGCACCTCGCCCCCGGCTACCTCAACCAGGACAGCGACCGGTTCACCGTGGCCGCCGACGGGGTGCGCGCGTACCGCACCGGCGACCTCGGCCGGCGGTTGCCCGGCGGCGACCTGGTCTGCCTCGGCCGGCTCGACCGGCAGGTCAAGGTACGCGGGCACCGGGTCGAGCTGACCGAGATCGAGGCGGTGCTCGCCGCCCAGCCAGGCGTGGCCGGCGTACGGGCCATCGCCCGGGACGGCGAGCTGCTGGCGTACGCCCGTCCGGCCGACGGGACCCGGCCGGACGCGGCGGCGCTGCGGGCCGCCCTCGCCGCGGCGCTGCCCGAGTACGCGCTGCCCCGCGCGGTGGTGGTGCTCGACGAGTTCCCGCTCACCGTCACCGGCAAGGTGGACGAGCGGGCGCTGCCCGACCCGGCCCGCGAGGTACCCGCCGACGCCGCCCCGAGCACCGACACCGAGCGGATCGTGCACGACATCTGGTGCGCGGTGCTCGGCCGCGACGCGGTCGGCCGCGACGACAGCTTCTTCGACGTGGGCGGGCAGTCCCTGCTCCTCGGCCAGGTGCAGCAGCGGCTGGCCGAGCACTTCGGGGTGCGGCTGCCGATGCTGCGCCTGTTCGACCACCCCACGGTGGCCGCCCAGGCGGCGCTGCTCGAAGCCCCGTCCGAGGCGGTCCGCGCGCCGGTGCTGCCCGTGCCGGCCGCCCCGGCCGCCGCGGCCCGCGAGTACACCGGCGACGAGATCGCCGTGGTCGGGCTCGCCGGCCGCTTCCCCGGCGCCCCGGACGTGGCCACCTTCTGGTGGAACCTGTGCACCGGCGTCGACGCCATCCACGAACACACCGACGAGGAACTGGCCGCGCTCGGCGTCGGGCCGGGGCTGCGCAACGACCCACGGCACGTGCGGGCCGTCGGCCGGCTCGACGGGGTGGCCGACTTCGACGCCGAGTTCTTCGCCTTCGGCGCCGACGAGGCCGCCCGGACCGACCCGCAGCACCGGCTCTTCCTGGAGACCGCCTGGGAGGCCCTGGAGGACGCCGGGCACGACCCCGCGCGATTCCCCGGCCTGATCGGGGTCTACTCGGCCGCCTCCGCCAACCGGTACTTCCTGTTCCACCTGCTCGACAACCCCGCGGTGGTCGGCGACGTGGACCCGGACGACTGGGAGGCGCGGCTGATCGGCCGGCAGTTCACCGACCACCTGCCCGGGCAGGTCGCCTACCGGCTCGGGCTGACCGGGCCCGCGCTGGCCGTGCAGAGCGCCTGCTCCAGTTCCCTGGTCGCGGTCTGCCTCGCCGCGCAGAGCCTCGCCGACTACCAGTGCGACATCGCCCTCGCCGGCGGCGTCAACGTCACCTGGCCCCGGCACCGCCACACCCCGGGCGGGCTGGCCTCCCCGGACGGCCGGTGCCGCGCCTTCGACGAGGGCGCCAACGGGTCCGGCTTCGGCTCCGGCGTCGGCGTGGTCGCGCTGCGCCGGCTCGCCGACGCGCAGGCCGACGGGGACCGGATCTACGCGGTGCTGCCCGGCTGGGCGGTCACCAACGACGGCGCGGACCGGGCCGGCTTCGCCGTCCCCGGCCCAGCCGGGCAGGCCGCCGCCGTCGCGAACGCCCTCGCCACCGCCGAGGTCGCCCCCGGCGAGGTCCGCTTCGTCGAGGGCCACGGCAGCGGCACGCCCCTCGGCGACGCCATCGAGGTGGCCGCGCTGCACGAGGTGTACGCCGGCGGGCCCGCCGAGTCCTGCGCGCTCGGCTCGGTGAAGACCAACATCGGCCACCTCGACGCCGCCGCCGGCATCGCCGGGCTGATCAAGACGGTGCTCGCCGTACGGCACGGCGTGATCCCGCCGAACCTGCACTTCACCCACCCGCACCCGGAGATCGACCTGGCCGCCGGCCCGTTCTACGTGCCCACCAAGGCACGGGACTGGCCGGAAGGCCCGCGCCGGGTGGCCGGGGTCAGCGCCTTCGGGCTCGGCGGCACCAACGCGCACGTGGTGGTGGAGCAGCCCCCGCCGGACGAGCCGCTGGACCTCCCGGCCGACGGCCCCTGGCTGCTGCCGGTGTCCGCGCGTACCCCGGTGGCGCTGCGGGCCGCGCTGACCCGGCTGCGGGCCCACCTGGCCGGCGCCGTGCCGGCGCTGCCCGAGGTCGCCGCCACCCTGGCGCTCGGCAGGCGGGCATTCGCCCACCGGGCCGCCGTGGTCGCCGCCGACCTGCCCGGCGCGCTCGCCGCGCTGGACATGCTGCTCGACACCGACGCCCGGATCGCCGGCGACGGTGGCCCGCTGCGTGAACTGGCGGCCGACTGGGTCGCCGGGCGGGACGTCGACTGGGACGTCCTGCATCCCGAGGGCACGGTCCGGCGTACCGGGCTGCCCACCTACCCGTTCCAGCGCCAGCGGTACTGGATCGACCCCGTGCAGAAAGGTCCACGGTGAACTGGTTCGTCTCCGCCGGAAGCCGACCCCAGGCGCCGGTGCGGTTGTTCTGCCTGCCCTACGCCGGAGCCGGCGCCAGCGCGTTCCGGCGGTGGCAGGAAGGGATCGGCCCGGACGTCGAGGTGCTGCCGGTGCAACTGCCCGGCCGGGAGAACCGGATCAGCGAGGACCCGCGCTTCGACGTGGCCGACCTGGCCGCCGCCATCGCGTCCCGGGCCGACCGCCCGTACGCCATCTACGGGCACTCGATGGGCGGCCGGGTCGGCTTCGAGGTGGTCCGGGAGCTGCGCCGGTCCGGCCGGCCGCTGCCGCTGCGCCTGTACGTCGGCGGCGCCCGCGCCCCGCACGTGGACGCGCCCAGCCTCTTCGACGGGCTGTCCCGAGTGGACGACGAGGAACTGCTGCGCCGCCTCGGCGAGGGCGGCGGGCTCCCCGCCGAGCTGCTCGACCATCCCGAGCTGGTGGAGCTGCTGCTGCCGCTGCTGCGGGCCGACTTCGGCCGGGTGGACAGCTACCGGTACGTGGCCGGCGAGCCGCTGCCGGTGCCGATCGTCGCGTTCAGCGGCGTCCGCGACCGGGCGGTCACCCGCGAGCACAGCGCCGCCTGGGCGGAGCACACTGCCGCCGGGTTCACCCTGCACGAGATCGACGGCGGACACTTCTTCCTGCACGACCAGCTCCCCGACGTGCTGGCCGCGATCCGCGCCGACCTGGCCGGCGCGCTGACCGTCGACGCCCCGGCGGTCGGCGGCCCGGCAGCCGGACGGGCCGCCGCCCCCGCCGCGCACCGGGTGCCGCTGGGCGACACCGGGTGGTCGGTCTGGCGCGACGCGATCCTGCGCACCACCGGCTTCCCGGCCACCGGCCTCGACCTGCTCTCCGCCCCCCGGGCCGCCGCGGCGGCCGACGAGCTGCTGGCCACCGGGTCCGGCGAGGACCGGTACGACAAGGAGTTCGACGAGGCCGTCCGGGCTGCCGCCGACCGGCTCACCGAACTGGCCGCCGACCCGCTGCTGCGCGAGGCGGTCACCTGGCAGAACCGGGGTGCGCTGGTGGCGCTGGACGGCCTGGCGCGCGCCGGCGCCGACGCGCCCCGCAACGTGAAGCGCCGCGACCGGGAACGGGCGCTGCTCAAGTACTGGCAGCGCTACTGCGGCAAGAACGAGACGGTCGGCTTCTTCGGGCCCAGCTGCTGGGTCACCGTCGACCCCGACCAGCCGGAGACCGTCCGGGTACGCGCCGGCGCGCAGCTCACCGCCCGCCGCTGGGTGTGGTTCGAGTCCTGGGCCCTCGCCGCGTACGCCGACCGGATCGGCGCGGACCTCGCGGTGCGCCGCTGGTGGCCACCGATGCTGCTGCCGCAGCTCGCCGTCCGGGACCGGACCGTGCTGCGCCCCGGGCGCCCGCCGCTGTCGCTGTCCCCGGTGGAGGCCGCGCTGCTCGCCGCGGCCGACGGCCGCCGGTCCGCCGCCGACCTGGTGACCGACCCGGCCGTCGGGCTGCGCCGGCCCGAGGACGGGTACGCGCTGCTCGATCGCCTGGTGGAACGGGAACTGATCACCTGGGACGCCGCCCTGCCGGTCAGCCCGGACGCCGAGCAGGTGCTCGCCGCCCGGATCGCCGCGATCGGTGACCCGGCGGCCCGCGCGAGCGCCCAGGCCGGGTTCGACCGGTTGCGCGTCGCGCGGGACGCCGTGGCCGCCGCGGCCGGGGACCCGGACCGGCTGCGCGGCGCCCTCGACGCCCTCGACGCCACCTTCACCGAGCTGACCGGCACCCCGGCCAGCCGCCGCGCCGGGCAGATGTACGCCGGCCGGACGATCTGCTACGAGGACACCGCCCGCGACCTGGCGGTGGTGTTCGGGGCGCCGCTGCTGGACGAGCTCGCCGCCCCGCTGGACGTGCTGCTGCGCGCCGCCCGCTGGATGGCAAACGCGCTGGCCGAGGCGTACGGGGAGGTGCTCCGGGGGCTCTACGAGGAGCTGCGCGCCGAGGCGGGGGGCGGTCCGGTCGCCCTGGCGGATCTGTGGTTCCTGACCCAGGGTCTGTTCTGGGGCGGCGGGGAGCGGCCGGTGGACGCCGTCGCCGCCGAGTTCGCCGCCCGCTGGGCCGGGCTGTTCGGGCTGGACGCGCTGCCCTCCGGCACCACCGACGTGCGGCTGCGAGCGGCCGACCTGGCCGACCGGATCGACGAGGTCTTCCCGGGCACCCGGCCGGACTGGTCCAACGCCGTGATGCACAGCCCCGACCTGCAGATCTGCGCCACCGACGCGGAGGCGTTGCGCCGGGGCGAGTACACGGTCGTCCTCGGTGAGCTGCACGCCGCCTGGTCGTCGTTCGACTGCGCGGTGTTCACCCCCTCGCACCCCGACGTCGAGCGGCTGCGCGTGGCGCTGGCCGAGGACCTGGGCCAGCGGCGGATCCGGCTGCTCTTTCCGAGCGACTGGCCGCGCCGGACCAGCCGTACCTCCGAGTCGCTGACCGGGCCGACCGACCGGCACCTCGCCTTCCAGGCGGCCCCCGGCGGCGAGCCGGGTCGGCTGCTGCCCACCGTGGACCTGACGGTCAGCGACGTCGACGGGCAGTTCGTCGCCACCGCCTCCGACGGCCAGCGCTGGCCGCTCACCGAGGTCTTCGCCGAGCTGTTCAGCGCGCACGCGGTGGACGGGTTCAAGCTGGTCGCCGCCGCCCCGTACACGCCCCGGATCACCCTCGACAACGTGGTGGTGGCGCGGCAGACCTGGCGGACCACGGTGGGGGAGAGCGGCCTGGCCACGGTGACCGGCGAGCGGCAGCGGTTCCTCGCCGTCCGGGAGTGGCGCCGCCGGCTCGGCCTGCCCGAGCAGGTGTACGTCAAGCTCGGCACCGAGACCAAGCCCTGCTTCGTGGACCTGAGCAGCCCCGGCTTCGCGAACATGTTCTGTGCCATGGCCCGGGCCGCCCGGGTCGACGGCGGCGACGACGTGTCGCTGGTGGTCAGCGAGATGCTGCCCACCCCGGACCAGGCCTGGGTGCCCGATGCGGCCGGCCGCCGCTACTTCAGCGAGCTGCGGCTGCACATCGTGGACACCCACGGGAAGGAGCAATCGTGACCGCCCCCGCGAGCCACCTGGTGCCGCTCGGGCAGACCGGCTGGTCGGTCTGGCGCGACGCGGTGTTGCGCACGGCCGGTTTCCCGGCGGCCGGGCTCGACCGGTTCGCCGCGCCCGAGGCGGCGGCCGTCGCCGACGCGCTGCTGGCCGGCGCGAGCAGCCCGGAACTGCTGGACAAGACGCTGCGCGAGGCGTTCGCCGAGTCCTCCGCAGTGGCCAACGAGCTGGCCGCCGACCCGCTGCTGCGCGAGGCGGTCACCTGGCAGAACCCGGACATGCTCATTGCGCTGGACGGCCTGCTGCGCACCGACCCGGAGGTGCGCAACGTACGCCGGCGTAAGCGCGAACTGAGCCTGCTGCGCTACTGGCAGCGCTACTGCGGCAAGGCGGAGACCATCGGCTTCTTCGGCCCGGTCTGCTGGGGCACCGTCGACCCGGAGCAGCCGGGTGTCCGGTTGTCGCCCGGCCCGGCGCTGGTCGACCGCCGGGAGGTGGTCTTCGAGGCGTGGGCGCTGATCGCGTACGCCGACCGGCTCGCCGACGACCTGGCGGTGCGGCGCTGGTGGGCCCCGGCGCTGCAACCGCACTTGACCGTCGAGGGGCGTCAGCTGCTCTGGCCGCTGCACCCGCCGATCGCGCTGACCCCGACCGAGGCTCGGCTGCTCGCCGCCTGCGACGGCCGGACCCCCGCGGTCGAGCTGGCCGAGCGGATGCGCGCTGCCGGTGAGGTGCACGGTGCCGACGACGTCTACCTGCTGCTCGACCGGTGGGTCGATCGCGGCCAGCTCATCTGGGGCGCGAACCTGCCGGTGAGCCCGGACGCCGAGCGGGTGCTCGCCGAGCGGATCGCGGCCATCGGTGACGACCGGGTGCGGGACGAGATGGGGGCGGGCTTCGCGCGGCTCCGCGCGGCCCGGGATGAGGTCGCCGCCGCGGCCGGCGACGCCGACCGGCTCGGCGCCGCCCTCGCCGCGCTGAACACCGAGTTCACCGCCGTCACCGGCCGTCCGGCCACCCGGCACAGCGGCCAGATGTACGCCGGCCGCACCGTCTGCTATGAGGAGACGAGCCGGGACCTGGCGTTCGATGTCGGCTCCGCCGTCGTGGACGCGCTGGCCGCCCCGCTCGCCGTGGTGCTGCAGACCGCCCGCTGGTACACCGTGGAGGTCGCGGCCCGGTGTGCCGAGCTCTTCGCCGACCTGCACGACGAACTGGCCGCCGACGGCCCGGTGCGGCTGGCCGACCTCTGGCTGCTGGCCCAGGGGACGCTGATCGCCCCGGACGGCCCGATCGGTCGGGCCGGGGCGGCGTTCACGGAGCGGTGGGCGCAGCTGTTCGGCCTGCATGACCTGCCCGCCGAGCAGACGGAGCTGCGGCTGCGCGCCGAGGATCTGGCCGACCGGGTCCGGCAGCTGTTCCCGGCCGGCCGCCCCGGCTGGCCGTCGGCCCGGCTGCACAACCCGGACGTCCAGCTCGGTGCGGCCTCACCCGAGGCAGTTGCTCGGGGCGACTTCCTGCTCGTCCTGGGCGAGCTGCACCCCGCCCACGTCGCCTACGACAGCGCCGTGCTCAGCCCGTTCCACCCCGACCCGGCGGCGCTGCGGGCCGCCCTCGACGCGGACCTGGGCCCGGCCCGGCTGCGGGTGCTCTGGCCGGAGAGCTTCCCCCGGCGGACCACCCGCACCACGTACGCCCTCACCGGGCCCGCGGACCGCCAGCTCGGCATCGACACCGCGCACGGCGCCGAGGTCGACCGGCTGGTGCCGGCCACCGCGGTCACTGTCGAGCGCGACGGCGACCAACTGGTCGCGGTGTTCCCGGACGCCACCCGCTGGCCGCTCATGGAGGTCTTCGCCAGCCTGCTCGACTCGCTGCTGCTGGACGCGTTCAAGCTGCTCGATCCGGCCCCGCACACGCCCCGGATCACCATCGACCGGCTGGTGGTGGCCCGGCGTACCTGGCGCACCACGGCGGGGGAGTGCGGGCTGGCCGGGCACGCCGACGAGACCGCCCGCTACCTCGCGGTACGCCGGTGGCGGGCGGCCACCGGCCTGCCCGAGCGGGTGTTCGTCAAGGTCGGCACCGAGATCAAGCCCTGCTACGTCGACCTGACCGGCCCGCTGTACGCGCAGTCGCTCTGCGCCATGGTGGACGCCGCCCACCGGACCAGCCCGGACGTGCCGGTGGTGGTCAGCGAACTGCTGCCCGCCCCGGACGAGGCCTGGGTGACCGACGCGCAGGGACGCGGCTACGTCAGCGAACTGCGCCTCCAGATCACCGATCCAGCCACGGGAGACCACCGGTGACCGACATCCTGACCGCCAGCGCCGCCTACGGCGAGGCCCTGCCCTGGCCGGATGCGACCCTCGCCGACCTGATCACCGCCCAGGCGGCCCGTACCCCGGACGCGGTGGCCGTCCGCCAGTGGGACGACCGGCTCAGCTACGCCGAACTCGTCGACCGGGCCGCCGGGGTGGCCGCCGCGCTGCGCGAGCGGGGCGTCGGGCGCGCCGACCGGGTGGGTGTCTGCGGCACCCGCACCCCAGACCTGGTGGTCACCGTGCTCGGGGTGCTCCTGGCCGGCGGCTGCTACGTGCCCCTCGAACCGGGCGGCCCGCGCGAGCGGCTGCGCGAGATCGCCCGCGACGCCGGCGTCCGGGTGGTGGTCGGTGACGCCGCCGCGGCCCAGTTCGGCGACGAGCCGGGCGTCGAGACGGTCGGGCTGCCCGGCCCGGCCCCGCTCGCGCCCTGCCCGGCACGCCCGGGCGACCCCGCGTACGTGCTGTTCACCTCCGGGTCGACCGGCCGGCCCAAGGGGGTGCTCACCACCCACCGCAACGCGGTCGAGTTCGTCACCGGGATCACCGCGCTGACCGGCGCCGACGCCGGCGTCCGCAGCCTCGGCATCGCGTCGCTCGGCTTCGATGCGGCCACCATGGACCTCTTCGTGCCGCTGCTGCTCGGCGGCGCCGTGCAGCTGCTCGGCGCCGACGACCGGGCCGACCCGGTCCGGCTGGCCCGGTTCATCGCCGCGCATGAGGTGACCTGGGGGTTCATCACCCCGACCGTGCTGGCCCTGCTCGATCCGGCGGAGGTGCCGTCCTGGCGGGTGGTGCTCTGCGGGGGCGAGGCGGTCCCGGCCGAGCTGGTCGCCCGCTGGGCCCCCGGCCGGCGTTTCCTCAACGGCTACGGCCCCACCGAGACCACCGTGCTGGCGGTCAGCGGTGACCTCACCGCCGCCGACGCCGATCCGGTGCCGATCGGCCTCCCGCTGCCCAACCACCGGGCGTACGTGGTGGACACCGAGCTGCGGCCGGTGCCGCCGGGGGAGACCGGCGAGCTGCTGATCGGTGGGCCCGGCCTGGCCGACGGCTACCTCAACCGGCCCGGCCTCACCGCTGAGCGGTTCGTCCCCGACCCGTTCGGTGACCGGCCCGGCGAGCGGCTCTACCGCACCGGCGACCTGGTCCGCCAGGCGCCCGACGGTCGGATCGTCTACCTGGGCCGGGCCGACCGGCAGGTCAAGGTCCGCGGCCAGCGGATCGAGCTGGGCGAGGTCGAGGCGGTGCTGGCCGGGCATCCCGGCGTCGACGGGGTCGCCGTGGAGGCGGTACCCGGACCGGCCGGCACCGAGCTGGTCGCCTTCCTCATCCCCGCCGACGCCCCCGACGACGACGCGCTGCGGGCGTACGCCGGGCCCCGGCTGACCACCGCGATGCTGCCGGCCCGGACGGTGCGGCTGGCCGCGCTGCCGGTCAGCCCGACCACCGGCAAGCTGGACCGGCCGGCGCTGCGCGCCCTGGCCACGTCCCTTCCGGACACCCGGGTGGACGACGCCGACGGCGGCGACCCGGTCGAGGCCACCGTCCGGCGGCTCTGGGCCCGGCTGCTCGGCGCGCCCCCACGCCCGGACAGCGACTTCCTCGCCGCCGGCGGCAACTCGATCGCCGCGATGCGGCTGGTCGCCGCGCTCCGCGCCGAGCTGGGCCGGCAGGTCGACACCCGGGACCTGTTCACCGGCCGCACCTTCGCCGCGCTGGTGGACCGGGTTCGCGCCGCCGCCCCCGCCGACGGCGATGGGTTCACCACCGGCAACCCGCCCACGCTCGCCCCGCCGCAGCGGCGGCTGTGGTTCATGGACCAGCTCGCCCCGTCCAGCGCGCCCTACAACATCGCGGTGGCGCACCGGCTGCGCGGGCCGCTGGACACCGCCGCGCTCGGCGCCGCGCTGCGCGCCGTGGTCGAGCGCCACGACGTGCTGCGCTGGCGCATCCTGCAGACCGGCGGCGTGCCGTACGCGGTCCGCGAGGAGCCGACCGACGTGGCCGTGCCGGTGGTGGACCTGACCGGCGCCGCCGACGCCGAGGCGGAGCTGGCCACCATGCTGGCCGCCGGGGCCGGGCACGCGTTCGACCTGGCCACCGGGCCGCCCTGGCAGGGGACCGTCTACCGGGTCGGCGCCGAGGAGCACGTCCTCGCCCTGACCATGCACCACGCGGTCTTCGACGGCTGGTCCGAGGCGCTGCTCTACGACGACCTGGCCACCGCGTACGCCCGCGCGGTCGTCGGCGAGCCACCGGCCCTGCCCGCGCTGCCCGCCACCTACGCCGACTACGCGGTCTGGCGGGCCGAGCGGGACCGCCGCCGGGGCGCGGCCGACCTGGCCTGGTGGACCGGGCACCTGGCCGGCGCGCCGACCGTGCTCGACCTGCCCCGGGACCGGCCTCGCCCGGCCGTGCAGACGTACGCCGGCGCGGAGGCGGCGGTGGTGCTCGCCGAGGACGCCGACCGGGCGGTCCGCGAGCTGGCCGCCCGGCGCGGCACGACGGTCGCCGCGGTGCTGCTGGCCGGCTTCGGCGAGCTGCTGCGCCGGCTCACCGGGGCCGACGATCACGTGCTCGGCGCGATCGTCGCCGACCGGCGGCTGGCCGCCTTCGACGACGTCATCGGCTTCTTCATCGACACCGTGCCGGTCCGCGTCCGCAGCGGCGGCGCCAGCTTCGCCGAGCTGGTGGACCGCTGCGCCGCCGAACTGCACGAGGTCACCACGCACCCCGGCGCCCCGCTGGAACGGATCGTGGAGGCGCTCGGCGTGGGCCGGGACACCTCCCGCGCCCCGCTCGTGCAGGTGCTGTTCAACGTGCTCAACTTCGTGCCGCCCCGGCTCGCCCTGGCCGGCCTGGCCGTCGAGCCGGTGCCGGTGCCGAAGCCCGGCTCGCCCTTCGACATCACCGTCTACGTGGTGGAACGGGCCGGCCGGGCCGGGGTCGAGGTGGTGCACAACCCGGACCTGTTCGACGGCGACCGGATCGACGCGCTCCTGGCGGACCTGGCCGCGCTGGTCGGCGCCCTGGCCGCCGACCCGGACGCGCCGGCCGACCGGGTGGCCGCCGAGCTGCCGCGCCCGGCGGTCCGGGTGGCCGCCCTCGGCGCGATGACCGTCGCCGCCGAGCCGGCCCGCGCCCCGCTGCCCGCCGGGCCCGACGCGCTCACCGAGACCGAGGAGCTGATCGCCGGCATCTGGCGGGAGGTGCTCGGCAAGGACCGGGTCGGGGTCGCCGAGAACTTCTTCGACATCGGCGGTCACTCCATGGCCCTCGCCGCGGTGCACGCCCGGCTCACCGAGGCCACCGGCCGCTCGCTCACCATGCTCGACCTGTTCCGCCACCCGACCGTACGGGCCCTCGCGGCCAGCCTCGACGGCGCCGCCGACCGGCCGGAACTGGCCCGCGCCGCGCTGCGCGCCGCCGCCCGCCGCGGCCGGGCCCGCCGTACCCCACCCCGACGACCGCAACAGTGACGCCGCAACCCTCCCCGCCGGCCACCCCGGCACCCGCGTAAAGGACGACCCCGATGAACAACGACATCGCCACCGAGCACCCCGCCGACGACGGAATCGAACCGATCGCCATCGTCGGCCTCGCCGCCCGCCTGCCCGGCGCCGCCGACGTGGCGGAGTTCTGGCGCAACCTGGTCGACGGCGTCGAGTCGGTCACCGAGCTGACCCGCGAGGAGCAGCTCGCCCGGGGCGCCTCCGCCGAGGAGGTCGACGACCCGGGCTGGGTGAACCGGGCCCCGCTGGTCGACGGCTACGACGAGTTCGACGCCGGCCTGTTCGGGATGACCGCCCGCGAGGCCGAGATCACCGACCCGCAGCACCGGCTCTTCCTGGAGAGCTGCTACACCGCGCTGCAGGACGCCGGCTACGACCCGGCCCGCTACGACGGCACGGTCGGCGTCTACGCGGGCACCGGCGGCAACACCTACCTGCACAAGTTCGTGCTGCGCAACAAGCGGGTCGGCGGCAACCCGCACGGCGCGGTCTCCCTCGCCACCGGCAACTCCCCGAACTACGTGGCCACCAACGTGTCGTACCGGCTGGACCTGCGCGGGCCGAGCCTGACCGTGCACACCGCCTGTTCCACCTCCCTGGTCGCGTTCCACCTGGCCTGCGAGGCGCTGCGCAACGGCGAGTGCGACATGGCGCTGGCCGGCGGCGTCAACATCGAACTGCCGCACGTCGGCTACCTGGGCATGGACGGCTTCACCTCGCCGGACGGCCGGTGCCGCCCGTTCGACGCCGGCGCGAACGGCACGGTGTGGGGCAGCGGCGTCGGGGTGACCCTGCTCAAGCGCCTCTCCGACGCGATCGCCGACGGTGACGCCATCCGCGCGGTCGTGCTCGGCAACGCGATCAACAACGACGGTGCCGGCAAGGTGGGCTTCACCGCCCCGAGCATCGACGGCCAGATGGAGGCGGTCGCCCAGGCGGTCGGCCTGGCCGGCATCGACCCACGCACCATCAGCTACGTCGAGGCGCACGGCACCGGCACCGCGCTGGGCGACCCGATCGAGATCTCCGCCCTCTCCGCGGTCTACACGAAGGACACCGACGACCGGGGCTGGTGCGGCATCGGCTCGGTGAAGTCCAACATCGGCCACCTCAGCCAGCCCTCCGGCATCGTCAGCGTGATCAAGACGGTGCTCGCCATGGAGCACGGCCTGATCCCGCCCACCATCAACTACGAGACGCCGAACCCGGCGATCGACTTCGCCGACACCCCGTTCTACGTGGCGAACACGCTGACCAAGTGGGACACCGACGGGGGGCCGCGCCGGGCCGGGGTGAGCTCCTTCGGCATCGGCGGCACCAACGCGCACGTGGTGCTGGAGGAGGCGCCGGCCGCGTACCGGGCCGAGCGGCGGGTCCGCCCGGCGCACCTGCTCCAGGTGTCGGCGAAGACCCCCACCGCGCTGGACGCCGCGGTGCGGCGGCTCGCCGACCACCTGGAGAACGGCGGTGGCACCGAGCCGCTGGGCAGCGCCGGAGGCGGCGCTGGGCGGCTCGCCGACGTCGCGCACACCCTGCGGGTCGGCCGCCAGGAGTACGCGCACCGCGCCGCCGTCGTCGCCGGCGACCCGCAGGCGGCGGTCGCCGCGCTGCGCGACGCCCGCAAGGGCCACCGGGGCGCTGCCGACGGCCCCGCGCCGCGGGTGGCGTTCCTGTTCTCCGGGCAGGGCTCCCAGTACGCCGGCATGGGCGCGCAGCTCTACGCCGAGGACCCGGCGTTCGCGGCCACCGTGGACGAGTGCGCCGAGCTGCTCCGCCCCGAGCTGGGCCTGGACCTGCGCGACCTGATCCTCGGCCGGGACCCGGAGGCGGGGGAGAAGCTCACCGAGACCCGCTACACCCAGCCGGCCCTGTTCACCATCGAGTACGCGCTCGCCACCGCCTGGCAGCGGGCCGGGGTGACCCCGGCCGCGATGATCGGCCACTCGATCGGCGAGTACGTCGCCGCCACCGTGGCCGGCGTGCTCACCCTGCCCGACGCGCTGCGGGTGGTGGCCGCCCGGGGCCGGCTGATGCACTCGCTGCCCGCCGGCTCGATGCTGGCCGTGGCGCTGGACGAGTCGGCCGTCGCCGACCGGCTGCCCGAGGGGCTGGCCATCGCCACCGTCAACGGCCCGGGCACCTGCGTGGTGGCCGGCGAGACGGCGGCCGTCGAGGAGTTCGCCGCCACGCTCAAGGGCAAGAGCAAGGTGCTGCGCACCTCGCACGCCTTCCACTCGCCGATGATGGAGCCGATCCTCGACGAGTTCACCGCGCTGATGGCCACCGTGCCGCTGCGCCCGCCGGTCGTGCCGTTCCTGTCCAACGTGACCGGCACCTGGATCACCGAGGCGCAGGCCACCGACCCGGCGTACTGGGCGGCGCACCTGCGCCAGCCGGTACGCTTCGGCGCCTGCGTGGCCACCCTGCTCGCCGAGGGCACCTGGGCGCTGCTCGAGTGCGGCCCCGGCAGGCAGCTGGCCAACCTGGCCCGGATGCAGGTCGCCAAGGCCGGCGAGGCGCAGCGGAAGCTCACCCCGCTGGGCAGCCTGCCCGGCCCGGGCGAGTCCACCGGCGACCTGGTCACCCTGCTCGGCAGCGCCGGCGCGCTCTGGTGCGCGGGCGTGCCGGTGCGGCTGGCCGCCGACCCGGAGGCCCGGCGGGTGCCGCTGCCCACGTACCCCTTCGAGCGTCGCCGCTACTGGGTGGATCCGGACCCGGTGGAGCAGGTGGCGGCGGCGCCGGTGGAGACCGGCCCCCGGCCCCTGCCGGAGTGGTTCGCGGTGCCGGTGTGGCGGCAGGCCGCCCCGGCCCGGGCCACCGCCCCACTGGGTCGCTGCCTGGTCCTGGCCGACGGCCCGCGCGGCGAGGCGCTGGTCGCCGCGCTGCGCGCCGCCGGTGACGACCCGGTCGAGGTACGCGCCGGCGACGCCTTCGCCGCCACGCCCACCGGGTTCCGGCTGCGCCCCGGCGTCCGCGAGGACCACGACGCCCTGGTCGCCGCGCTCGGCGCGGACCTGCCGCGGCGTCTCGTGCACGCGTTCGCCCTCGACGGGGAGCCGGCCGGGACCGACCCGGACGCCGCCTGGGCCGCCCAGGACCGCGGCTTCTTCAGCGCACTGCACCTGGTGCAGGCGCTCGCCGGCGCCGGGCTGACCGGCGACGAGGCGGGCCGCACCCTCGACCTGGTCACCGCCGGCACCGCCGACGTGCGCGGCGACGACCTGGTCCGCCCGGAGCACGCCACCCTGGCCGGCCTGGCCCGGGTGCTGCCGGTGGAGCTGCCCGGCCTCACCGTCCGCCTGGTCGACGCGGACGCCGCCGCGCGGGGCGCCGCCGCCCTGGTCGCCGAGCTGCGCAGCCCGGTCGACCCGGAGCAGCCGGAGGTGGTGCTGCGCCGCGACCGGCGCTGGGTGGCCGGGTACGAGCAGGTCACCGTGGACGCCGAGGCCGAGCCGGGCGTGCTGCGTGAGGAGGGCCGGTACCTGATCACCGGCGGTCTCGGCGGCATCGGCATCACCCTGGCCGAGGACTTCGCCCGCCGGGCACGCGCCAAGCTGGTGCTGCTGGCCCGGTCCGGCCTGCCCGAGCGGGACGGCTGGGACGAGCACCTGGCGGTGCACGGCGGCGCCGACCGGGCCGGCCGGGCCATCGCGGCGATCCGCCGGATGGAGGCGGCCGGGGCCGAGGTGCTGGTGCTCGCGGCCGACGTCACCGACCCGGCCGACCTGCGCCGGGTACGCGAGGCGGCCGAGAGCCGCTTCGGCGGGCTGGACGGCATTGTGCACGCGGCCGGCCTGCCCGGCGGGGGCATGGCGGAGATCAAGGAGCGGGGCGAGGCGGAGCGGGTGCTCGCCCCGAAGCTGGCCGGCACCCTCGCCCTCGCCCAGGTCTTCGGCGATCTGCCGCTGGACTTCGTCGCGCTGTGCTCCTCGATCACCGCGGTCATCGGCGGGTTCGGTCAGGTCGACTACTGCGCGGCGAACAACTTCCTGGATGCGTTCGCGCGGGCCGGCGCCGGCTTCCGGGCGCCGGTGGTGTCGCAGAACTGGGGCGGCTGGGCCGAGGTCGGTATGGCCGTGGAGACCAACGCGCCGGCCGCCTTCCGGGCCGCCGGCCGGGACACCGTCACCAGCCCGGTCGACCACCCGGTGCTGACCACCAAGGTGGCCGGGCCGGACGGCACCGTGCTGCACGGCCTGGTCTCCGCCAGCACTCATTGGCTGCTCGACGAGCACCGGATCGGCGGGGTGCCGGTGGTGCCGGGCACCGCCCACCTGGAGTCGGTGCGCGCCGCGGTGACCGCCGCGTTGCCCGCCCCCGGCCCGCAGGCGGCGGTGGAGCTGCGCGACGTGGTCTTCCTGGAGCCGTTCTCGGTGCCGGACGGCACGGTCGCCCAGTACCGGGTGGAGCTGACCCCCACCGAGGACGGGGTGGACTTCACCGTCGCCAGCCTGGCCGCCGGCCAGCTGCGTACCCACGTCCGGGGCGCCGCCGGCTGGACCGAGGAGCCCGCCCCGCTGGCGGGTACGCCCACGGTCACCGGCCGGCGGGTCGACGACGACGCGTCGTTCGGCCGGGGTCGGACCAGCATGCTCACCTTCGGGCCACGCTGGGCCGCGCTCGCTGAGCACCACCTGGCCGACGGGGAGGAGCTGGCCCGGATCGAGGCACCCGCCGCGGCGCTGGGCGACCTGCCCTCCTGGGGGCTGCACCCGGCCCTGCTGGATGTGGCCACCGCCTTCGGCCGGGGCCAGGGCTCCGGCACCTACCTGCCCCTGTCGTACGGCCGGATCGTGGTGCGCGGCGCGCTGCCGGCGTCCTTCCTCAGCCACCTGCGGCACCGGGACAGCGCCACCGACGAGGTGGTGGCCGCCGACCTGTCACTGGTGGACGCCGAGGGCCGGGAACTGGTCGCGATCAGCGACTTCGTGCTGCGCCGGGTGGACCAGGGCGCGGTCACCGGGGGCCTCACCGACACCCCGGCCGCCGCGGCCGACGCCGCCGCGGCCCCGGTGACCGAGGACATCCGGCCGGTGGACGGGGCGGAGGCGTTCCGGCGCAGCCTCACCGCCGGTCTCGGCGCGCAGGTGGTCATCGCCACCCGTACCGTCGCGGACATCCGCCGACGGGCCGCCCGGGTGACCACCGACAGCCTGGAGGTGGCGGCCGAGGCGGTCTCCGCGCCGACCGCCACCGGCGGCGGCTCGGCCGCGCCCTCGACCGAGCTGGAGAAGACCATCGCCCAGGTCTGGCGGGACGGCCTCGGCGTGACCGAGGTCGGCGTGGACGACGACTTCTTCGCCCTCGGCGGCAACTCGCTGGTCGCGGTGCAGCTCATCGCCGCGATGCGCAAGGCCACCGGGGTGCGGCTGCCGATGCGCAGCCTCTTCGAGACCCCCACGGTCGCCGGGCTGGCCGCCCGGATCGAGGAGTTGCGCGCCAGCCAGCCCGCCGACGAGCCGGCCGCGCCGGCGACCATCCCAGCCATCCCGCGACTGCCCCGCGCCTGACCCGACGAACAGGAGAGATCGCACCATGAGCGACACGATCACCACACTCCCGGTGGTCATCGAGAACGACGGCCGGGCCCTGACCGACCTGATCGACGCCCGGCGAGCCGAACTGCGCGCCGCCCTCGTCGAGCACGGCGGGCTGCTCTTCCGCGGCTTCGACGTCGGCGGGGTGGACGGCTTCGACCGGGCGGTCCGCGCCCTCTCCGGCGAGCCGCTGACCTACACGGAGCGCTCCTCGCCCCGACACTCCATCAAGGGCCGGGTCTACACCTCGACCGACTACCCGCCGGACGAGGAGATCTTCCTGCACAACGAGAACTCGTATCAGGCGCGTTGGCCGCTGACCCTGTTCTTCTACTGCATCACCGCCCCGCAGACGCAGGGCGCCACTCCGCTCGCCGACGTGCGCCGGGTCTACCAGGAGATCGACCCGGCGGTGCGCGAGGAGTTCATCCGGCGTCGCTGGATGCTGGTGCGCAACTTCCACGGCGACTTCGGCACCCGCTGGCAGGAGGTGTTCAACACCGAGAACCGGGCCGAGGTCGAGGCGTACGCCACGGCGAACGGGATCACCGTGGAGTGGGTCGGCAAGGACGGCCTGCGCACCCGCGCGGTCCGGGACGTGGTGCACCACCGGCCCGGCTCGGACACCCCGCGCTGGTTCAACCACGCCACGTTCTTCCACCTCAGCACCCTCCCGAAGGACTACCAGGAGGGGCTGCTGGCCATGTTCGGCGCCGACGGGCTGCCGTCGAACACCTACTACGGCGACGGCGGCGAGATCCCCGCCGACGTGATGGACCACCTGCGCGCCGCCTACCGGGCCGCCACCGTCCGCTTCGACTACCAGCGCGACGACGTGCTGGTGGTGGACAACATGACCGCCGCGCACGGCCGGGAGCCGTTCACCGGCCCCCGCAAGATCGCCGTGGCGATGGCCGAGCCGCACACCCCCGACACCTCTGGAGCGAACTGACATGGCCGAACCCCGATTCCTGGTCGTGCGCAACGACGAGGAGCAGTACTCGATCTGGTCGGCCGACCGGGACCTCCCCGCGGGCTGGCACGACGCCGGCTTCGCCGGCAGCCGGGAGGAGTGCCTGGCCCACGTCGAGACCGTCTGGACCGACATGCGGCCCCGCTCGGTACGTGAGGCGCAGTCATGACCCAGGAATGGACCTTCCCGGCGTCCTTCGCGCAGGAGCGGGTGTGGATGGCCAACCAGCTCGACGCCGGCTCGCCGGTCTACAACGTCTCCGTCCCGTGGCGCTTCCCGGCCGGGATCGACGCGGACGCCGCCGCCGGCATCGTCAACCAGGTGGTGGCCCGGCACGAGGCGCTCCGCACCTACCTACGGGTCGACGACGGCGCCCTGGTGCAGGTGGTGCGGGCCCACGAAGCCGCCCCGATCCCGACCGACGACCTGCGGCACCTGCCGGAGGCGGAGCGCCTCGCGGCGTTCGAGGCGATCCGCGCGGAACTGGCCCGCAGCCCGATCCCGCTGGACGCCCCGCCGCTGTGGCGGGCCCGGCTGGTCCGCCTGGACGACACCTGGGCGCTGGTGTTCGTGGTGCACCACGCGGTCTTCGACAGCCACTCGGCGGTGCTGTTCCACCAGGAACTCGGCGCGTTCAGCCAGGCCGCGTCGACCGGCGCCGAGCCCGCCGTGCCCGAGCTGCCCATCCAGTACGCCGACTTCGCGGTCTGGCAGCGCGACCAGCTCACCGGCGCGGAGCTGGACCGCCAGCTCGCCTTCTGGACCGGCCACCTGGCCGGCGCGCCGGCGGTCACCGGCCTGCCGCTGGACCGGCCCCGCCCGGCACAGCTCGGCTTCGCCGGCGACGAGGTGCGGTTCGAGCTGCCCGACGGGCTGCTCGACCGGGTCGTCGCCCTCGCGACCGGCGCGGCGGCCACGCCGTACATGGTGCTGCTGGCCGGCTTCGCGGCGCTGCTGTCCCGGATCTCCGGCGACACCGACGTGGTGGTCGGCGTCTCCACCGCCGGCCGGGACAGCGCCGAGGTGGCCCCGCTGATCGGCATGTTCGTCAACCCGGTGGCGCTGCGCTGCGACGTCTCCGGCGACCCGACCTTCGCCGAGCTGCTCGCCCGGGTCCGCGCCGGCCTGGTCGACGCGATCGAGCACGGGCAGACCCCGTTCCAGAAGATCGTCGAGGCGGTCGACCCGCAGCGCGACCCGTCGGTGCAGCCGATCTTCCAGACCGCGCTGAACTTCATCCCCGACTCCGGCCTGGACCCGGTGGAGCTGGGCACCACCAAGGACGACCTGGCGTTCGACATCACCACCGGCGAGAGCCGGCTGGTCTACCGCACGGCGCTGTTCGACCGCAACACCGCCCAGGCGGTCGTCGACCGGTACGTCCGGCTGCTCGCCGCCGCCGTCGCCGACCCGCAGCGGCGGGTCGCCGCGCTGCCGCTGCTCGCCGACGCCGAGCGGGACCTGGTGCTGAGCGCCTGGAACGACACCGCGCACGAGCTGCCGCCGACCACCGTGGTCGACGAGGTGCAGCGGCAGGCCGCAGCCAAGCCCGACGCCACCGCGCTGGTCTGCGATGGCGTGCCGCTCACCTACGCCGAGCTGAACACCGCCGCGAACCGGCTGGCTCGGCTGCTGGTGGCCCGGGGCGCCGGCCCGGAGGCCCGGGTCGCGCTCGCCGTGCCCCGGTCCTGCGAGCTGGTGGTGGCCATCCTCGCGGTGCTCAAGTCCGGCGCGGCGTACGTGCCGGTGGACACCGCCTACCCGGCCGGGCGGATCGCGTACCTGCTGGACGACGCCGACCCGGCCCTGGTGGTGGCGACCCCGGAGACCGCGGCCCTGGTGCCGGCCGGCGCGCTGGTGCTGGACGGGGAGGTGGGTTCCGACCAGGCCGATGGCGACCTCACCGACGCCGACCGGCTCACCCCGCAGCGCCCCGAGCACCCGGCGTACGTGCTCTACACCTCCGGCTCCACCGGCCGGCCGAAGGGCGTGGTGGTGGAGCATCGCGCGGTCACCGCCTACCTGGCCTGGGCCCGGCACACCTACCCGGGCCTGGCCGGCACCGCGCTGCTGCACTCGCCGGTCTCCTTCGACCTCACCGTCACCGGCCTGCTCGGCACGCTCACCGCCGGCGGCACGGTCCGGCTCGCGGCGATCGACGAGCCGGCGGCCCGGGTCGGCGGTCGGCCCACCTTCCTCAAGGTCACCCCCAGCCACCTGCCGCTGCTCGACGGCGAGCTGTCGCCCACCGCCGACCTGGTGATCGGCGGTGAGGCGCTCACCGGCGAGCAGCTCGCCGGGTGGCGGGCGGCGCACCCGGACGTCGCGGTGATCAACGAGTACGGCCCGACCGAGGCGACGGTCGGTTGCGTCGCCGCCCGGATCGCCCCGGGCGAACCGGTCCCGGCCGGGCCGGTGTCGATCGGCACGCCCACCTGGAACACCCGGGCGCTGCTGCTCGACGCGGCCCTGCAGCCGGTCCCGCCGGGCGTGGTCGGCGAGCTGTACGTCGCCGGCGCCCAGCTCGCCCGCGGCTATCTGCGTCGCCCCGGCCTCACCGCCGAGCGTTTCCTGCCCTGCCCGTACGGCCCGCCCGGGGGGCGGATGTACGCCACCGGCGACCTGGCCCGCTGGCGTGCCGACGGCACGCTGGAATACCTGGGCCGCCGCGACGACCAGGTCAAGGTGCGCGGCATGCGGATCGAGCTGGGTGAGGTGGAGGCCGCGCTGCTGGCCCACCCGGACGTCCGGGCGGCCGCCGCGGCGGTGCGGACCGACTCGGGCGAGCCGACGCTGGTCGGCTACCTGGTCGGCCCGGCCCACGAGGACTCGGTCCGCGCCGAACTGGCCCGGGAATTGCCCGCCCACCTGATCCCGGCGGCACTGGTCCGGCTCGACGCGCTGCCCCTGACGCCGAACGGCAAGCTGGACCGGGCCGCGCTGCCCGCGCCGGCCACCGCCGCGCCGGCCGAGGACGCCTACGTCGCCCCGCGCACCGAGGCCGAGGCCCTGGTCGCCGAGGTGTACGCCGAGATCCTCCAGGTGGAGAAGGTCGGCGCTCTGGACGACTTCTTCGCTCTCGGCGGCAACTCGCTGCGCGGCATGCGGGCGATGGCCCGGATCCGGGCCGAGGTGGACGTCGAACTGCCCATGCGGGCGCTGTTCAGCAGCCCCGTGGTGGCGGACCTGGCCGCCCAGATCGAGCAGCGGATCGCCGCCGAGCTCGACGGGCTCTCCGACACCGAGGTCGCCGCGCTGCTCGCGGCGGAAGAGGAGTGACCAGTTGTCGTTCTTCCCCGCATGTCCATCTATGGTTGCTTGTTGTGCGTAACATCTACCGGATCGGTGAGTACGCAGAGCGCCCCTTCGAGGAGGAACCCGAAGCGGGCCTGACCGGGGCTGGTCAGCGGTGAAGGTCACGCGGATCGCTTACTCGGCGGGTCTGAATCTGGGCAAGTACGCGGTGTTGCTTAAGCAGGCGCGTCGGTTGGGTCGGGTTCGTAGTGAGGTGTGGCAGCGGTACGGGTCGGTCGTCGGTGTCGGGTCCGGGCTGAAGGACCGGCAGGTGCGGGACCGGTGGATGGCTGACGGCACGTACGTCCAGTTTGGTGTGCTGGCGAATGCGTGGAAGGAAACCGTCCGCGACGCCATGGCCGACATCGCCGCGAGCCTGGCCTCAGCCAAGGTCGAGGTGCGCCGCGCGGTTTTCCGGCGCACCAGCGATCTGGCCGAGCGTCAGCGCATGCTGGCCGCGTTGAGGGCTGACCGGTGGGCTGACGACCCGTTCCTAGCTCGGCAGATGCGCGAGCACTGGAAGCGTGGCAAGAACCACACGCACGATCAGATCGTCGTACGCGCCGACCAGCACCACACGCTCACCGACGGGCGCGGCCGGTTGTGGCTGGCGGTTCCCGGCCTCAAGCCTCGCAAGATGGTCAGAATCCCGCTGTCTACGATGGTCGCTCCGACGGGCACGCTGCGGCTGATCCTGCGCGGGGGTCGGGTCGAGGTGCACTACCAGATCGACGCATCGGAGATGCCGTCGTCGCGACGGCCCTGCGGCGAGCAAATGATCGGGGTGGACAAGGGCTACACCGAAGCCCTCACCGACTCCGACGGTGATCCACACGGAACCTGCCTCGGCGAGCTGCTGACCGTCGAGTCGGATCGGTTGAAGGAACGCAACCGGCGGCGGGCGAAGCTCCGCTCGATCGCCAACACCGCCGCCCGCAATGGTGATCACGCGAAGGCGCACCGGATCAAGGCCAACAACCTCGGCACCGCCAAGCGGGACCGGCAGGCCGCCCGGCACCGGGCGCGGGTGCGTACGGAGATCTTCACCGCCGTGCACGAGGTCGTCGACAAGGCAGCCACCGTGGTCGCCGAAAACCTCACCAAGCGCTTCACCAGCCCCAAGAAACTCGGCAAGAACATCAACCGGCGCCTCGCGGCGTGGACCAAAGGAGTCACCGCCGAGGCCCTGAAAAGCGTGTCGGAGCGTAGAGGTTCTGCGCTCGTTCCCGTCAACGCCGCCTACACCTCACAAACCTGCCACCGCTGCGGCGACTTCGGCCGCCGCAGCGGCGACCGGTTTCACTGCACAGAGTGCGGGGTGGTGTGGCAGGCCGACGTGAACGCCGCGATCAACATCCTGCACCGAGCCGGCGACCCCGACATCGCCCTGCACACCCCACACCAACGGGTGAAGCAGATCCTGCAGGAACGGACCGATCGCCGCCGGACCAGACTGCCGGTCCAGGACTCCAGCCCGGCACCAGCCGAGCGGAGAGCGAAACATCCGAACCGTTCGACAACGAGACGTGGTAGGAAGCAGGAAAGCAGCTGATGACCGACCTGAAGGATTCGACCCGGGAGGCGGCCCGGCAGGCGCTGATCGCCAGGCGGCTGCGCGCCCGGCAGGCCGCCCCCACGGCCCGGATCACGCCCCGGCCCGCCGACGCCGAGGTGCCGCTGTCCTACGCCCAGGAGCGGGTCTGGTTCATGGACCAGCTCGCTCCGGGCGAGGCGGCCTACCACATCGCGGTGCCGCTGCGGGTGCGCGGCCCGCTCGACGTGGCCGCGCTGCGTGCCGCCCTGGCCGCGCTGACCGCCCGGCACGAGTCGCTGCGGACCCGCTTCCCGGCCGACGCGGACGGGCGCCCCACCGTGGTGGTGGAGGAGACCGTCGAGGTGCCGCTGACCATCGTGGACGCCCCGGACGAGGCAACCGCGCAGGCGCTAGTCGACGCGGCCGCCGCCGAACCGTTCGACCTGGCGCACGGGCCGCTGCTGCGCGCCCTGCTGGTCCGGCTGGCCGCCGACGACCGGGTGCTCTTCCTCGGCAAGCACCACATCGTCGGGGACGGCTGGTCGGTGGACGTGCTGCTGCGCGACCTGATCACCCTGTACCGGGGCGGCGAGCTGCCCACCCTGCCCATCCAGTACGGCGACTTCGCCGTCTGGGAGGCGCAGGAGCTGGACGGCCCGCAGGCCCGGGCGCACGTCGACTACTGGAAGCAGCGGCTCGCCGGGATCACCCCGCTGGAGCTGCCGCTGGACCGGCCCCGCCCGGCCACCCAGACCTACCGGGGCGACTTCGTCGAGTTCCAGCTCGACCCGGCGGCCACCGAACGGCTCAACGACCTCACCCGGGACAGCGGCGGCACGCTGTTCATGACGCTGCTGGCCGCGTACCAGGTGCTGCTGGCCCGGCACTCCGGCCAGGACGACTTCGCCGTCGGCGCGTCGGTGGCCGGCCGCTCCGCGCCGGAGCTGGAGAACGTGGTCGGCATGTTCATCAATATGCTGCCGCTGCGGGCCGAGCTGGCCGGCGACCCTACCTTCCGCGACCTGCTGGAGCGCACCCGGCGCGGCGTGCTGGACGGCTTCGAGCACGCCGAGGTGCCGTTCGCCAAGGTGGTCCACGAGCTGGGGCTGCCCCGCGACGTCAGCCGGTCCCCGGTCTTCCAGGCCATGTTCGTGCTGCAGAACTACGAGATGGGCCGGTTCACCGGCGTCTCGCGCGACGACGAGGTCAGCTTCGAGTGGACGCCGATGGAGCTGCGGGCCACCCGGTTCGACTTCGAGCTGCACGCCGTGGAGACCGTGGACGGGCTCTGGGGCAAGCTGGTCTTCAACACCGACCTGTTCACCCGGGACACCGTCGAGCGGATGGCCCGGCGCTGGACCGCCCTGCTGGCCGCGATCGTCGACGCGCCGGACACCCCGGTCTCCCGGCTGGCGCTGCTGCCCGCGGAGGAGCGGGCGCTGCTGGCGGCGTGGAACGACACCGCCGCGGACTTCCCGCGTACGCAGACCCTGCACGGCCCGATCGAGGAGCGCGCCGCCGCCACCCCGGACGCGGTCGCCGTCACCATCGACGGCCGCAGCCTCACGTACGCCGAGCTGAACGCCGCCGCCAACCGGATCGCGCACCGGCTGCGCGCCGCCGGTGTCGGCCCGGAGACCCTGGTCGGCGTCTGCGCGGAGCGCTCCCTCGAACTGGTCGCCGGCCTGCTCGGCGTGCTCAAGGCCGGCGGCGCCTACCTGCCGCTGGACCCGGAGTATCCGGCGGACCGGCTGGCCTTCATGGTCACCGACGCGGACGCGCCGGTGGTGCTGGTCCAGGAGCACCTGCGGGAGGTGCTGCCGGAGACGGCCGCCACCGTCCTCGCCTTGGACGACCCGGCCGGCTGGGCCGACCAGCCCGCCACCGACCCGGAGCCGTCCGCCGGCCCCGAGCACCTCGCGTACGTCATCTACACCTCCGGCTCCACCGGCCGGCCGAAGGGGGTGCCGAACACCCACCGGGGCATCGTCAACCGGCTCGACTGGATGCAGAAGACGTACCGCCTCGGCGCCGACGACGCCGTGCTGCAGAAGACCCCGGCCAGCTTCGACGTGTCGGTGTGGGAGTTCTTCTGGCCGCTGCGCGAGGGCGCCCGCCTGGTGCTGGCCAAGCCGGGCGGCCACAAGGACGCCGGCTACCTGCGCGACCTGCTGGTCGCCGAGCGGATCACCACCGCGCACTTCGTGCCGTCCATGCTCACCGTCTTCCTCGCCGAGGACGGGATCGAGGCGGCCACCGCGCTGCGCCGGGTGATCTGCTCCGGCGAGGAGCTGCCGCTGGCGTCCGCGGTCGACTTCACCGCCCGGCTGCCCTGGTGCGGCCTGCACAACCTCTACGGCCCGACCGAGGCGGCCATCGACGTTACCGCCTGGCCGTGCGACCCGGCGCTGCTGGCCGGCCTCACCGGCGTCCCGATCGGCGCGCCGATCGCCAACCTGCGGCTGCACGTGCTCGACCCGGCGGGCAACGAGTGCCCGCTGGGCGTCGCCGGTGAACTGCACATCGGCGGCGTCGGGCTGGCCCGCGGCTACCACCGCCGGCCGGCGCTGACCGCCGAGAAGTTCGTCCCCGACCCGTTCTCCGGTGAACCCGGCGCCCGCCTGTACCGCACCGGCGACCTGGCCCGCTGGGTGCTCGCGCCCGGGACGGACGACCCGGCCCGGCCCGCCGGCGTGATCGAGTTCCTCGGCCGGATCGACCACCAGGTCAAGCTGCGCGGCCTGCGCATCGAGCTGGGCGAGATCGAGAGCGCGCTACGCGAGCAGCCCGGGGTGACCGAGGCGGCGGTGATCGTCCGCGAGGACACCCCCGGAGACAAGCGGCTCACCGCCTACCTGGTCGGGCCCGCCGAACACGCCGCGCTGAAGACCGCACTGAAGGACACCCTGCCGGAGTACATGGTGCCGGCCGCGTTCGTCACCCTCGACGCGCTGCCGCTGACCCCCAACGGGAAACTCGACCGCAAGGCGCTGCCCGCCCCGGTGGTCACCCGCGAGGCGTCGGTGGCGCTGGTCGAGCCGCGCGACGACACCGAACGCACGCTCGCCGCCATCTGGTCGGAGGTGCTGGGCGTCGACACGCTGGGCATCGACGACGACTTCTTCGATCTGGGCGGGCACTCCATGCTCGCCACCCAGGTGGTCGCGAAGATCCGCAAGGCGGAGCTGGGCGGCCGGCCGGTCGGCGTGATGGACCTGTTCCAGCAGCGGACCATCCGCGACCTGGCCGCGTTCATCTCCGGCGATGCCGCCGAGGAGGGGCCGCGCCGGCTGCTCTACGAGCTGACCAAGCCGATCCCCGCCGGCAAGCGGGTGCTGTCCTACGTCTGCGTCCCGTACGGCGGCGGCAGCGCCATCGTCTACCAGCCGCTCGCCGACGCGCTGCCGGCCGGGCACGCCCTCTGGTCGCTGGCCATCCCCGGGCACGACGTCGGCCTCAGCGAGGACGCGCTGCCCTTCGACGAGCTGACCACCCGGGTCGCCGACGAGATCCTGGAGCGGGTCGAGGGCCCGATCGCGCTCTACGGCCACTGCGGCGTGGGCAGTGCGATCATCGCCGAGGTGGCCCGAAAGGTCGAGGCTGCCGGCCGCGACATCGGGGCCGTCTACATCGGCGCGATGTTCCCGTTCGCCCGGCCGAAGGGCCTCTTCGCGCGGATGCGCAACCGGCTGGAGCAGCTGCGCAGCAACCGGCACTACGCGAGCTGGCTCAAGTCGATGGGCGTGGACACCGACGAGCTGGACCCGGAGCAGGCCGACCGGATCATCAGCAACATGCGGGCCGACTCCCGCGCCTCCGAGGAGTACTTCACCCGCCTGCTCGACCAGCGGGCCACGAAGCTGCGCGCCCCGATCATCTCGGTGGTCGGCTCCGAGGACCCGGTCACCGACTACTACCGCGAGCGGTACGCCGAGTGGCAGTTCCTCAGCGACACCCTCGGGCTGGTCGTCCTCGACCAGGCCGGCCACTTCTTCCTGAAGTACCGCGCCGAGGAACTGGCCGAGATCGTCACCCGGGTCCACCCGGCGGTGGTCGCCGGGGACATCGCGGCGCTCACCCCCGACGCGCGGGGCGAGGACGCCGGCTGGGCGGTCCTCGACCACCTGCGGGTGGGCGCGGCGGAGGGGGCGGCCCGGGCCACCGTCAAACCCAGCATGGGCCGCTTCCTGGCGGTCACCGTCGGGCAGCTCGTCTCCAGCACCGGCTCCGCGCTGACCGCGTTCGCCCTGCCGATCTGGCTGTTCAACCGGACCGGGTCGGTGGCCGACCTCGGCCTGCTCTGGGCGCTCGCGCTGATCTGCGGCGTGCTGATGCTCCCGGTGGCCGGCGCGATCGTCGACCGGGTCAGCCGACGCCGGATCATGATGCTGGCCAGCTCCATCGCCGGGTCGATCCAGTTGGTCCTGGCCGCGCTGCTGTGGACCGACAGCCTGGTGCTCTGGCACATCTACCTCCTGGTCGCGCTCAGCTCGGTGGCCGGTTCGTTCCAGCGCATCGCGTTCCAGTCGGCGGTGCCCCAGCTCGTGCCGAAGCGCTACCTCGGCCACGCGATGGGCATCACCCAGCTCTCCACCGGCGTCGCCACCCTGCTCATGCCGGTCTTCGCGGCCGGCCTGCTCGCCGCGATCGAGCTCAAGGGCATCCTGCTCGTCGACGTGGCCAGCTATGTGGTCGCGGTGACCACCCTGGCCGTGGTCCGCTTCCCCGACCTGCTCGGCTGGCGGCCCCGGGAACGGCTCCTGGTCGCCATCGCCAACGGCCTGCGCTACTCCTGGCAGCACAAGGGCTTCCGGCTGATGCTCGGCTACTTCGCGCTGGGCAACATCTTCCTGGCCCCCGCCCTGGTGCTCACCACCCCGCTGGTGCTCTCCTTCGGCACCCCCACCCAGGTGGCCCAGGTGGCCCTTGCCGAGGCGGTCGGCGCGGTGGCCGGTGGCGTGCTCATGTCGCTCTGGGGCGGCCCACGCCGGCGGCGGATGATCGGCGTGCTCGTCGCCAACCTGGGCACCGCGATCGGCTGCGTGCTGATCGGCCTGGACGCCTCGGTGGCGATGATCTGCGTCGGCATGGGCTGGCTGGCCATGGCGATGACCACCGCGCAGTCGATCTACGCGACCATCGTCCAGGTCAAGGTGCCGCAGCGGTTCCACGGCCGGGTGTTCAGCCTCAACCAGACCATCGCCTGGTCGACGCTCCCGATCGGCTTCGCGCTGCTGGCACCGGGGGCCACCGCCCTGTTCGAGCCGATGCTCGCCCCGGGTGGGGCGCTCGCCGGGTCGGTGGGCGCGGTGATCGGCACCGGTCCCGGCCGCGGCATCGGCTTCGCGTACGTCTGCTTCGGGCTGGCCCTCGTGCTGGTCACCCTCGGCGGGTTCGCGATCCGGCTGCTGCGCCGGTTCGACATCGAGGTGGCGGACTCCCTCCCGGACGACCTGATCGGCGCCCAGGAGCGGGAACGCCGGCTCGCCGCCCGGGCCGCCGAACGCGAACCGGTCGCGGTGTAAAGAAGGGCCCTTCTCAACGCCTCCGGGTTCCCTTTTCACGCGCGTAGCGCGCGGGGCCTCCGGCCGCACGGCCGGAGGCCCCCGCTCACCACTGTCGGGGCGGGTCCGCCAGCTCGTCCTCGGGCAGTTCCTGCGGCTGCGCCACCCAGGCCGAGTAGACCGGCAGGCCGTGCCACGGCCCGCCCGCGCTGTCGGTGGCCACCGCCACCACGGCGTACGGGTGGCCGAACCGCAGCTCCGCCACCCGGGCGACGCCCTCCGGCGGCAGTCCGGTCGCCACCGCGAACGCGGTCACCGCGGCGGCCTCGAAGCCGTACCGCCCGTAGCGGGCCACCGCCGACTGGACCGCCTCGTGCTGCGGGTTCGCCAGCCCCATGAGCATCCCGAGCGCCCGGGCGGCGGCGTCGAAGCCGAACCCGGCCGGCGTCAGGTCGTGCCGGCTCTCCGCCGACCAGCAGGGCAGCACGGCCCTGGTCCGCTCCTCCCGGCCGTCGCGCGCGAACGTGCGTACCGTCTCCTCCCGAAGCGTCCACAGCGGGGTGTCGCCGAGCGGCAGGTCGAACAGGGACCGCTGGCGGGGCTGGTACCCGTCCGGTGCGGTGGCGGTCCGTGCGGCGATCTCCTGGGCGGCGGCGAGGACGTCGACCGGCGGCACGTCCGGTGCGGCGGCGACCGACACCACCAGCATCCCGGCCTCGCCGCCGGCGGTCGACACCGGTCGGGCGGGCGCGGCGTGCACCGCGACGTCACCGGCCCGCGCGGTCGTCGCGATCCAGCACAGGTGGCCGTGCCACGGGGTGCGCAACACCCGATCGAGCCGGCCCGCCCAGGCGCTGCCCGACCCGAGCTGGTCGGCCGGAGCCACCTGGAACGGTTCCGCCCAGGACACCTTGGTGGCCAGCGCGCTGGCCAGGATCAGCAGGATCTGCGGTCGGACGGTGATCGGGAACCGGTCGATCAGACCGTACGTGTGCTCCCGGGCCCAGGCGTCGAGCGCCGCCTGGTCGGGCAGCGGGCCGCGCTGCGTCCGCTCCGGCAGGCCGGCCCGCCAGCCGGCCAGGCCCTCGAAGGGCTGGCGCTCCCACACCGCACTGGCGGAGGCCACCAACGGGTGCGGCGCCGACAGCAGCGCCCCTGCCACCTCCGCCGCCACGTCCACGTCGGTGCCGAGCGCCTCGGTTAGTTCGTCACGGGTTCCGCCGGTGGCGGCGGGGCCGGTGAGCGCGAGGAGCAGCCAGGCGCCGAGCGGGGAGGCGACGTGGTGCGCGTCGCCGGCGGCGCGGTGCAGCCGCTCGGCGTAGTGGGCGAGAGGTCCGTGGATTGGGTTCACCGTTCCACTGTGCCGGTTGCCGGCGGATTCGTCATGACCACAGCTCGAACGGCTCGTCGATCTCCTCGCCGGCCAGGAACGCCGGCAGCAGCTCGGGCAGCCGCCCCGGGTAGCAGCGCGGCCGCGCGCCGACCACCTCGGCGACCGGCCACCAGCGGAACCCGAAGTAGTCCTCCACCTCGTAGTCCAGCCGGTCCGCCTCGTCCACGTCCGGTCCGAGCCCAGGCAGCCGTACCGGGACGATCACCTCGTCCTGCAGGTGGCGCCGCTGTCGGTGGATGAAACTGGCCCGCCGTCGCCACGTCGGCGCGCCCACGTCGGCCGGCGCGACCACGATGCCGGTCTCCTCGCGCAACTCCCGTACTGCCGCCTCCAGATACGTCTCCCCGGGGTCGAGCCCGCCGCCGGGCAGCTCCCACCAGACCCCGAGGCGGGGGTGCTCCGGGTCCCGGGTGTGGAACAGCAGCACCCGTTCGGCGGCGTCGAGCACCACCACCCTCACCGCCCGGCGCTCCAACACCGGCAGGTCGCGGGGAAGATCGGGGATCATTGGTTCACACCGCCTTGTCCATGGTGGCCGGTCGTGAGGCAGGCTGTGCTACTCGGACTCCTCGCGGAAGTAGACCGTGACTGAGAACCAGTCCCCATCGGCCGTGACCTCGTTGTGCAGGACCAGGTCTTGGATCCACACCTGTCCGAGTTCCTCGATCGAGTCGGCGACCCGACGCAGTAGGGCCGGAACGTCATCCTGGCCCGGACCTGCTGGATTGCTCTGCGAGAAGTGCCGTGAGGAGAGGGATTCTGTCTTCTGGGGCATCGTGGCAGTATCCAGCAGGTGACCGCCGGCCGTGGGTCACGGTCGCGGCGGGCTGGGGCAGCTCCAGGTGCTCGGTGGTTGGGCCGACCGGGGAAGCCGATCGTCAAGTGTCAACGGTTCCCGTCACCCTCGGCGTGACGAACGTCCCGCGCCCGGTGAAGGTGACTACCCGGCCTTCTTCCCGCAGCGCATCGAGCGCGGCCCGCACGGTGCCGCGCGCTACGTCGTACGTCTGCGCCAGCGTCACCTCGCCAGGGAGCTTGTGCCCGGGTGGCCACTCCCCGCTGTCGATCTTCGCCCGGAGCGCGTCGGCCACTTGTTCAGCGAATGAGCGCGGTGACCAGGGGTCGATCATGCCCACAGGCTTCCACCTGTCCAGGCGGGCCAGGCGGTCTATGCTGTCCGTTCTATGGACAGGCTGGACAGGTTGGCGTTAAAGTCGGGGCATGCCTGCAAAGCGGCCCTCGGCTCGTGTAGCGCTTACCGAGGGCCTTGACGCGAATCGAGGTCGCGCCCGTGAACATTTTGCCCGGCAGGCACCCTCCGGCGACCTGTTCAAGATCGGAAGGGGGCGTCGGGGTTGTGACCAAGGCGTTCTCAGTCCCGGTGGTTGGTCCTCGTGAGCTGCCGAGGGACGGACAGACCGTCCGTCCGCGCCGTCGGTCGAGCCGGCCGCCGTGCCGCAGCCCGGCGCGGGCGAGGCCGTGCTGGCCACCTGGCACCAGCTGATCGACCTGGGCAGCCTCACCGACGCGGGTCTTAATCGACAGCGGGAGCGGGTCGGGACACAAGATCGAGGTCCGCCCTGAGGGACCTGGCCCCTTCCGAGCTGGACGACGGGCGGGGTTCGACCGCGATCTACGACCTGAGCGTCTACTACTGCCGAGGGTGACCCGAACATCCGTGGCAGGTGCGGCGGTCGGATGACCCGCGAAGGCCCGGCTGCCGTGCCGTTGACCATGCCCAAGGAGGGATGCGGTGCGGCGCGTCTCGTACGAGGAGTACCTGCTCGCCGTCGCGATGACCTTCGCGCGGCGGCATCGGCCGGTCTGGTGCTGGCGGCGGTGGCGGCGGGTCTGCCGGTGTGGAGCCGATCTGCCGTGCCGTGCCCGGCACCGGATTCCGATCAATCGTGGCCATTGGCCGACGGAGGGGGAGCAGTGAGCGGCGGGCAGGAGCGGGTCATCCTCGCGGTGCACGTCCGTGGCCTCGATGGCATGTGCGCCGGCTGCCGCGCGTGGTGGTCGCGGCTGACTCCGTACCCGTGCTGGCAGGTGGATTGGGCGACCAGCCAGCAGGCTCGGACGATCACCGCTCAGTTCCTAGAGGGTGTGCGGTGACCGCCCACGGCTCGGTCATGCCGATCTGGAGCTGCGGAGGATGCGACCTGCCCTGGCCGTGCCCGACCAGGAAGCGGGAGCTGCGGGCGGAGTACGCCGATGCTCCGGTGTCGCTGGCCATCTACCTCGGCAGCTATCTCGTCCGGGCCACCGAAGACATGCCCTGGACACCGGCCGGCGTGCTGCACCGCCGCTTCCTCGGCTGGACCAGGCACGCCGAGCGGTTGATGCCGGCAGTACAGCAAAGAACAGAAACCGTGCCAGCCGAACCGAGTCGAGAAGTGCATCAAAAGGCCATTTGACCTCGCATCAAGCCCGGTTCGACCCGCTCGACGACGGTTCACACCGAAGGGATCAGCGTCGGCGGGCCACCTCTGCGAAGATGGCGATCATGTCTGAGCTCTTCGGCGAGGTGGCCGGCGGCTACGACGAGGCCCGCCCAGGCTACCCAGCGGACCTCGTCGAGGCGATCCGCGCCTACCACGGCGGGGCGCCTCGCGCGCTGGTCGAGGTCGGCGCCGGCACGGGGCTGGCCACCCGGACGCTGCTCACCCTGGGCGCGCCGCTGACCTGTGTGGAGCCGGACCGCCGGATGGCCCGGGTGCTGGCGGCCCGCTTCCCCGAGGTCGAGGTGGTGACCGTCCCGTTCGAGCAGTGGAGTCCGCCACCGGGCGGGGTGCCGGCACTGGCCTGCGCGATGGCCTGGCACTGGCTGGAACCGGCCACCCGCAACCGGCGCGCCCACGACAGCCTCACCCCCGGCGGCACCCTGGCCGTCTTCGCGCACCGCTACGACTACCTCGACCCGGACCAGGCCGCGGCGCTGCGGGCGGCGTTCGAGTCGGCCGACCCCCAGCAGCCGAACGACCGTCCGGAGGGCTGGTTCCACGACGACGTGCTCGGCAGCGGCCTCTTCACCGACGTGCGGTCGCTGTCCTTCCGTCGGGCGGTGCCGTTTGACACGGCGGCGTACCTACGGTTGGTCAGCACGTTCTCGCCGCAGCTCAAGCGGCCTCCCGAGTTGCGCGAGCGGGTGCTCGCCGCGGTGGGCGCGGCCGTCGACGGGTTCGGCGGCACAATCGTCATGGACCTGCGCACCACCCTGGTCCTGGCCCGCCGCCCGGCCTGATCCCGCCATCGGCGGTCCGGGGCGGCCCGCGTCGAGCGGCCGGTGCTTCCGCGCTTCAGTCCGGGCTGGCGTCGACGATTCGGGCCACCTCGGCCGGCAGCGGGTACGGGCGCTCGACCGGCAGCAGCGCGCCCGCGCCCGGCTCGTCACCGGCGGTGAGCCGTTCGTGCACCGCCCGGGCCAGCGGCGTGACGTCGGTGAGGCCGACCAGCCAGTCGTCCACGTAGCGGTGCACCGCCTTGCCGGAGAGCCCCACCTGCAGCGAGCGGTAGGGCAGCGGCGCCAGTCGTAGCGATCGCTCCGGGTCCCACTGCACCCGCACCGGGCTGGCTTTCAGCTGCCGGTGCCAGGCCGCCCGGTCGGCGTGCAGCCGGGGCGCGTAGCCGCTGAGGCAGGCGTGCGCGAGCGCCCATTCGAAGCCGGCCCGGGTGATCTCCACCGCCAGCACCCGCTCCTGCCCGGGTTTCCGCGCCCAGCCGCAGCGGTACATCATCCACCGGAACGACGGCTTGATCCATGTCATCCGCTCGCGCTTGAACGGCGCCACGAACCGGCCGGCGGCCAGCGCGGGGGCGGCGATCTCCGCGGAGTAGGCCTGGTAGACGGTGATGGTGTCGGCCGTGTAGGTGGCGCGGATCTGGTGGACGGGAACGGTCACCGGCAGATGGTCGCCGAGCGCCCGCCCGCACGGCCACCCGGTTTCCGTCGCCGGGGATGCGTGGCCGGGGCGCCCGGAGGATAGGCTGCCCGCCGTGGCAGGTCTGTTGAGGAGTGTGGCGTCCCGGTTCGGCCGGATCACCGGTGGCCGGTCCGTGCCGGCCCGTACCGCCGGGCCGATTCCGGCTCAGGTCGCCCGGCGCCGCCAGGTCGCCGCGCTGCAGCGGCGCGAGCTGTCGTACGCCCCGGAGCTGGATGGGCAGGCCGATCCGGGGGAGATCGTGTGGACCTGGGTCCCGTACGAGGACGACCCTCGGCAGGGCAAGGACCGCCCGGTGCTGGTGGTCGGCCGGCAGAGCCGCACGCTGTTCGGGCTGATGCTGTCGAGCCAGAGCGACCGGGACGGGCAGCGGCACTGGATGTCCCTGGGCCCGGGGGAGTGGGACCGGGACCAGCGCCCGAGCTGGGTACGCCTCGACCGGGTGCTCACCATGCGCGAGGACAGCATCCGCCGCGAGGGCGCGGTGCTGGACCGGCGGCGGTTCGACCGGGTGGGCCAGGCGCTGCGCGCCGGCTACGGCTGGCGCTGACCGGCGGGGGCGTGGACCACCGGCTCACCGCCCGGGTCGCCGCGGACTTCGGGTTGACCCTGGTCAGCGCCACCCCGGTGGCGTTCGGCGCGGACCCCGCCGCGCGGCTGTGGCGGGCCACCACCGCCGACGGCCACGCGTACGCGGTCAAGCTCAGCGGCGGTGGCACACCGGCCGGGCTGGTGGTCAGCGCGCTGCTCGCCCGGCAGGGCGTACCGGGCATCGCCGCGCCGCTGACCACCCGGGACGGGCGGCTCAGCGCCGTCCACGACGGCCGCCGGCTCACCGTGGTGCCGTGGGTCTCCGACGAACGGGCGACCGCCGGCGGCATGCGCCCCGCCCACTGGCGCGGGTACGGTGAGCTGCTCGCCGCGGCGCACGCGGTCCCGGTGACCGAGGAACTGGCCGGGCTGCCCCGGGAGGACCACACGCACGCCGCGATCGGCGCGGCCGTGCGGGAGGCGGATCGCCGGCTGCGCGCGGTCGACGGCTCCGCCGATCGGTGGACGCGGGAGGTGGCCGCCTGCTGGCGGGCCGCGGCCGCGGACGTCGCGCGGCTGCTGGAGCGGATCGACGGGTTCGGCGCCGAGCTGCGCGCCCGGCCGGCGGAGCTGGTCGTCTGCCACGGCGACCCGCACCTGGGCAACCTGCTGCTCGGCCCGGACGGGCAGGTCTGGCTGATCGACTGGGATGACGCGGTGCTCGCCCCGCGGGAACGCGATCTGATGTTCGTGCTGGGCGGTGGGCCGGCCTTCGCGCCCGAGGGGCGGGTCGACGAGGCCGCCTTCCGGGCCGGCTACGGCCTGGTGCGGCCGGATCCGGTCCGGCTCGCGTACCACCTCGGGGTGCGGGCGCTGGACGACATGTGGAGCTGGTCCGCTGACGTGGCCGACGCCGGCCGGGCGGAGGCCGACCGCGTCCGTGCGCTGCGGATCGTGCGGGGGCTGCTCGGGCCGGCGGGGCTGGTCACGCTCGCCCGTATCGCGCTGCGCGAGCTGGGCCGTTGGGCGTGAGTCAGCGGTCGGCCAGCTGCGGGGCGTCCACGAGTTGGCGGGTCGCGCGGCCGCTGTTGATGCTCTTCGCCTGGTACATCGCCGCGTCCGCCCGGCAGAGCGCGTCGGCCAGCTGGGTGGGACCGTGCACCGGGGCGAGCCCGACCGAGGCGGTCACCCGCAGGGTGCGGGTGCCGAGCGGGATCGGCGCGGCGAGCGCCTCGCAGAGCCTGCGGGTGGCGTGCTCGATCCACCGCCGGTCGACGGTCGGGCTGGCGAGCAGGCCGGCGAACTCGTCCCCGCCCAGGCGGGCGACCAGGTTGTCCCCGGCGAACGCGGCCAGCCGCTGCGCCACGCTGATCAGCACCTGGTCGCCGGCGGCGTGCCCGTAGCGGTCGTTGACCTGCTTGAAGTCGTCGAGGTCCAGCACGATCGCCACCAGCGGCTTGCCGGCGGCGTCGGTGAGCAGGGTCGCGGCCAGCCGGTGGAACGCTCGGCGGTTGGGCAGCCCGGTGAGCGGGTCGTGGCTGGCCGCGTGCCGCTCGGCCTCCAGCTCGGCCTGGAGCAGCTCGAGCTGGGTCTCCGCGCGCAGTGCCCGGCGGCGCAGCTGCCAGGCCGAGAGGATGGCACCAGCGGCGGAAATGCCGGAAGCGACAGTCATCGGGTCCGGCACGCGTCCTCCCTCACCGCAGCTCTCGGTCTCGCCGGACGGCACCGGGGGCCGACCGCGCCAGACCCGCGTCTTCCCCGGTCGTGACCGGGTTTGGGTGACCCAGAGTGAACCTGTGGGTACACCGCACGTGGGGCTATCATGCTCGCTGTCCAATGCAGATGCAATAGCAGATGCACGTGCATCTCACTCCTCAGTCGACAGAACCCGCGTCGCCACCCACCGCTCCTCCCCGCGGCATCGGCTGGCTCTTGCACAGAAAGATGCGCCATGGAGCACCCCAAGAACGGTGTACCGACCAGCCAGCTGCCGCCGCTGTGCTGGCGGAAGGCTCGCCGGAGCAACCCGAGTGGCAACTGTGTCGAGCTGGCCGAGCTGCCCGGCGGCGCCGGGATCGCGGTCCGCAATTCCCGGTACCCGGAGGGCCCCGCGCTTATCTACACAGTGGACGAGATCGCCGCCTTCGTGCTCGGCGCCCGCGACGGTGACTTCGATGACCTGATCGCCCGCCGCCCCGCGGGCTGACCGGCCGGGTCAGCCGTCCGGGGGAGTTCACCTCACGGAGCGCACATGGCATGCTTACACGTCGGCCGGGCCGGGGCGCCCGGTCGGCGACAGTCGGCGTGCGAAGGACGGTCAGGTGACGACGGTACCCGCCGGGGGTGATCCTGCCAGCGGACCGACCGTGCTGCGGATGCTGCTCGGGGCGCAGCTGCGTCGCCTCCGCGAGGGTGCCGGGGTGAGCAGGGAGAGCGCCGGCTGGGAGATCCGCTCCTCCGAGTCGAAGATCAGCCGGATGGAGCTGGGTCGGGTCGGCTTCAAGGAGCGGGACGTCGCCGACCTGCTCACCCTCTACGGCGTCACCGCCGCCGACGAGCGGGAGGCGCTGCTCAAACTGGCCCGGGACGCGAACAGCCCCGGCTGGTGGCACCGGTACGGCGACGTGCTGCCCAGCTGGTTCCAGTCCTATCTGGGGCTGGAGGCGGCCGCCGTGCTGATCCGCACGTACGAGGTGCAGTTCGTGCCGGGTCTGCTCCAGACCCCCGAGTACGCCCGGGCGGTGATCCTGCTGGGCCACCGCGGTGCACCCGCCGAGGAGCTCGACCGGCGGGTGAGCCTGCGGACGAAGCGCCAGGAGGTGCTGCGCCGCGACAAACCGCCCCAGCTCTGGGCGGTGCTCGACGAGGCCGCGCTGCGCCGGCCGATCGGTGGCCCCGAGGTGATGCGTGGGCAGTTGGATGCGCTGATCGCGGCGACCGCCGAGCCGCACGTCCAGCTCCAGATCGTGCCGTTCGCCGCCGGTGGGCACGCCGCCGCCAGCGGCGCCTTCAGCATTTTGCGCTTCGGTGACCAGGACCTGCCGGACGTCGTCTACATCGAACAGTTGACCAGCGCGATCTACCTGGACAAGCGCGACGATCTCGACTACTACGCGCTGGCCATGGAACGGCTCTGCGTGGAGGCCGCACCGCCGGAGCGTACCCGGGAACTGCTCGCCGAGATCCGGGACGAGCTCTACCCGGCCTGATCCGCGCCCCACCGTTCCCTCCGCCGCTGAGGCATTGACGCACGCCGACCCGCGTGGGTACTCTCTGGATCGATACAGTTCTGAATCGATCCAGAAGGGTGGTGCGTCCGGTGAAGCCGACCCTGCAGGACGTCGCCGACGTCGTGGGCGTGTCCCGGAGCACCGTGTCCAACGCCTACAGCCGCCCCGACCAGCTCTCCGCCGCCCTGCGGGCGAAGATCCTCGACGCGGCGCAGCGCCTCGGTTACCCCGGCCCCAACCCGACCGCCCGATCGCTGCGGCGTGGCTTCGTCGGCGCGATCGGCGTCCTCTTCACCTCCCAGCTGTCGTACGCCTTCACCGACCCGTTCGCGGTGCGCTTCCTCACCGGGGTCAGCGAAGCGGTCGAGCAACACGGCACCAGCCTGCTGCTCGTGCCGCTGCCGGCCGAGCACACCCGGGTCCGCGCCGCCGTGGAGAACGCCGCGGTCGACGGCTTCTGCGTCTACTGCGTCGGCGACGAGGACTGGGTGCTGGGCGCCATCCGCGGCCGGGCGCTGCCCTACGTCACCACCGCCGCCCGCCCCGACGCCGGCCCGACCGACCGCTACGTCGGCATCGACGAGCGCGCGGCGGCCCGATCCGTCGCGGAACACGTCGCCGCCCTCGGCCACCGCCGGGTGGTCCTCCTCGGCGACGCCGTGCTGCCGGCCGCCCCGCCCGGACCGCTGCGCCTGGCCGACCCGGCCGCCGCGCCGCACCCGACGACCCGCGGCCGCCTCACCGGCTTCGCCGAGGCGTTCGCCGCCGCCGGCGTGCCCTGGCCCGAGATCACGGTGCTCAACGCGACCAGCAACAGCCGCGCGGCCGGCGCCGCCGCCGTCGCCCCCGCCCTGGCCGGGAACGACCCGCCCACGGCCGTCCTGGCCTGCTCCGACGTGCTCGCCCTCGGCGTGCTCGACGCGCTCGCCGAGATCGGCCCGCGGCTGGCCCGTCCCGTCTCGGTCACCGGCTTCGACGACATCGGCGAGGCCGCCACCGCCGGGCTCACCACCGTGCGCCAACCCGCCGAGGAGAAGGGGCGGCTCGCCGCCGGGCTGCTGCTGACCCCGCCGGCCGACCCGGCCGCGGGACAGGTCCTGCTCCCCACCGAACTCGTCGTCCGTACCTCCACCCGCCCCGTCCCCAGGAGCTGACCATGGAACAGCCCACCGGTTTCGTCCTCGCCGTCGACGCGGTGACCCGGCACGTCAACTCGGCCCGGCCGGACGCGCCGGTCCGCCCCGACCGGCCGCACCCGCCCCGCCTGGCACCCACCCGGCTGGCCGTCGCCGGCGCCCTGCGCCGGCTCGCCGACCGGATGGAACCCCGCCCGGCCTCCGTCCCGTCCTGCACCCCCTGATCCGCGCCGGACGGCCCGCCCGAGTGGCCGGCGCCACCCCGGCGGGCCCCATTTCGTCCCATCCGTGCCCGCTCGGGACGGAACCGGGCACCGGGTTGGTGGGACGCGCGGGTCGCCAGGCAGACTGGACCACCATGTCGCCGTTCACGCCCACGCTGCGGCTGCACGATCGGTACGTCCTGCGCGAGCGCATCGGGCTCGGCGGGATGTCCGAGGTGTGGCGCGCCGACGACGAGGTGCTGCACCGCCCCGTCGCGGTCAAGGCCCTCGCCACGGAGCTCGCCGCCGATCCGCAACTGCGGGCCACCATCCAGCGCGAGGCCCGCGCCGCCGCCCGGCTCACCCACCCGCACGTGACCCAGGTCTACGACTACGGCGAGGCGACCCTGCCCGACGGCTCGGTGGTGCCGTACCTGGTCATGGAGCTGGTCGAGGGGCGGACCCTCGCCGACCGGCTGACCGGCGGGCCGCTCGCCTGGCCGGAGGCGGTCCGGCTGGCCGGGCAGGTGGCCGCCGCCCTGGCCGCCGCGCACCGGATCGGCGTCGTGCACCGCGACATCAAGCCCGGCAACGTGATGCTCACCGAGACCGGCGCGAAGGTGCTCGACTTCGGCATCGCCACGCTCGCCGGTCCGCGCCACCCCCTCGCCGGCCAGACCGGCGAGCTGATGATGGGCACCCCCGCGTACTTCGCCCCGGAGCGGATGACGCCCGGCCCGGCGAACCCCGCCAGCGACGTGTACGCGCTCGGCGCGCTGCTCTACCGCACCCTCACCGGGCGGGCCCCGCTGCCCGTGCAGACCTGGGACGACGTGCTCGACGTGCAGGCCCGACGCCCCCCGGTGCCGCCGCTGCGCGTACCCGGGCTGCCGGCCGACGTCGCCGGCCTCACCCTGGCCTGTCTCTCCCTCGACCCGGCCCACCGGCCCACCGCCGCCCAGCTCGCCACCCGCTTCGGCGCCGGCCAGCCGGTCGACCCGCCGACCGCGATCCTGCCCACGGTCGCCCGGGCCGAGCACCCGCCGACCCTCATCGACCGTGCGGCCGCTCCGGTCCGCCCGGCCCCGCCACCGTCGTCGCCCGCCCGGTCGAACCGGCTCATCGGGGTGCTGGTCGCGGCCGGGCTGGTGCTCCTGCTCGGCCTGGTCGGCGCGCTGCTGCTCGACGACAACTCCGGCAACCAGCAGGCCACCGGGCCGAGCGCCACCGCGCCGACGGAGGAGGCCACGGAGTCGTCCGCCCCGCCGGAGCCGGCCGCCTCGGAGCCGGCCACCACCCAGCCGGCGCCGGTCACCCTGCGCCAGCTCGCCGCGCGCTTCGACGAGGTGCTCGCCCAGGCCGGCGACGACATCGACCGCAAGACCGCCGAGGACCTGCGGGACAAGGCCCGCGAGCTGGAGCGGGGCAAGCCGAAGGACCGCGCCAAGCGCCTCGAGGACCTGCGCGAACGCATCGAGAAGGCGGCCGACGACGGCAAGATCCCCGAGCAGACCGCCGCCGACCTGGCGGCCCTCCTCGACGCGTACGCGCAGCTGCGCGGCGGCGGCCGCGACGAGGGCTGACCGTCCACCGCTGGCTGCCCGCGATCCGCGGAGTCCGCTCGCGGGCGGCCGGCACCGCCCCGCGTCGGCGGCACCGTCCCGCGTCGGTCGGCGTCGTCCCGCTCCGGCCGTCACCGTCTCGCGTCGGCCGTCACCTGCCCGCTCGCGGTCGGCTCCGCCGACCCGGCCACGTTGGCGCGGCCGGCGAAGAAGTCCGCCAAGGCGGGTGCCAGGTCGGCCTCCGGCACCTGGTGCCAGTCCCCGCGCATGCTGCGCCGGTGGCTGTGCGGCAGCGCCGCCGCGACGCCGGCGGCCCACTCGCGCAGCCGCGCGTCGCTCTGCTCGCTGTCGACCACCAGGGTCGGCACGGTGACCTGGGCCAGCTCGTCCGCCGGCAGCGCGTCGACGATCGTCAGGTCGTACACCAGGGTGTGGGCCAACCGCTCCAGCGCCGGCCACCAGGGGCTCTCCCGCATGCCCTCGGTCAGCTCGGCCGGCACGCCGATGCTCGCCTGGAAGTGCGCCACCGCGTCGCCCCGGCGGCCCGCCGCCACTAGCCCGGCGATCTCCGCGGCCAACCCTGGCTCGCCCGTCGGCGTGCTGCTCAGATCGAGCGGGGGCTCGAGCAGCGCGAGCCGCTCCACCGGCAGCCCCCGCGCGGCCGCGACCAGCGCCAGCACCGCCCCGGACGAGAAGCCGAACAGACAGGCCGGAGCGCCGACCTCCGCGACCAGCGCCCGCAGGTCGTCGACCTCCCGGTCCACGTGGTACGGCGCGGTGTCCGAGCTGCCGCCCCGGCCCCGCCGGTCGTAGCAGACCACGGTGAACTCGTCGGCCAGCAGGGCGGCCAGCGGGCGCATCGGCCCCATCTCACGGAATCCGCCGGCGGCGTCCACCATGACGACGGTCGGCCCGGAGCCGCTGCGCTCGTACGCGATGGTGGTGCCGTCGGCGGACCGGACGGTGCCCTCGACGGGTGCACGGGTCATCGGCCTGCTCCTCTCCGGGGCCGGCGGCCCCACCGCATCACCGTAGGTCACCGGTCCGACACGATCGCCCGTGCTCGGGTGGGTGGTGCAGCACCACGACGGTGCCGGCCTCGACGGGCCAGCACGTGGGGCGCCCCTCAGCGCGTCGGTGGACGGCGCGCCCGCGCATGATGGATGCTCCTCCGCACTCATCGGTGACGGTTTCGTGGCCGCCCGCCGTGCCGGACCGTAACGTTGTTGCATGATCGGAAACGCGCAGCTCCTGCTCGGCCCCCGCGTCAACGCTCCGAGGGCCGCGGAGCCCGCCGGTGACGGGCCTGTCGGCTGGGTCACCGGCCTGGTCGAGCGGCTCGGCGGCCCCGGCGCCGGTCTCGCCGTCGCCCTGGAGAACCTGTTCCCACCCATCCCCAGCGAGGTGATCCTGCCGCTGGCCGGATTCACCGCCAGCCAGGGCCGGATGAGCCTGATCGGGGCGATCCTCTGGACCACCCTCGGCTCGGTGCTGGGAGCGCTGGCCCTCTATCGCATCGGCGCGGCCCTCGGCCGGGACCGGATGCGCGCCATCGTGGCCCGGTTGCCGCTGGTCAAGCTGGAGGACGTCGACCGGACCGAGGCGTGGTTCCTCCGGCACGGCGTCAAGGCGGTCTTCTTCGGCCGGATGATTCCGATCTTCCGCAGCCTCATCTCCATCCCGGCCGGCGTCGAACGGATGCCCGTGCCGATCTTCCTGCTTTACACGACGCTGGGCAGCCTGATCTGGAACAGCGTTTTCGTGCTGGCCGGCTACCTGCTCGGCGAGAACTGGCACGTGGTCGAGACGTACGTCGGGACGCTCCAGAACGTCGTCATCGTGGTCTGCGCCGGTGCGGTCGGCTGGTTCGTGGTCAGTCGCGTACGCCGGGCGCGGCGGGCCCGGTCGGCGCCGGTCGAGCCGCCTCGCGGGACCCTGTACCGGGGTGGCTGGTACGTGCCCGAGCAGACGGACGAGCGGTAGCTCGCCGTTGCTGTTCGGGGTGTGCGCCCGTCGCCCTCTGTGGTCGCCGTTGCGGTGTGGCCTGCGGCCGTCTGTGGTCGCTGTTGGGGGTGTGGCCCGCCGTGCCCGGCTCCGGGCGGTCAGGCTTGATCCCTGCGCCGGTCACGGCGGGCCACACCCCGGTGGTGGTCGGCCGTCGTCTGGATGTGCGGCCTGCGCCGTTCGGCCCCGGGTACGTCTTGCCACGTGTCGGGGATGGTGAGCGACGCCAGGTCGGGGATGTGGCGGTGTCGGCGGGTGTCGGATACCGCCACTTAGGCGATGTGGAGTGGATCACGGGAGGTTTGGGGTCCCTTGTGCGGGTGTTCTGGCAGGCGATGTCCGGTTTGCGAGTGGCCGGTGGCATCTCGGGCCCGGAATGGTGGGCGGTCGGGGGTCGTTGAACACGGGTGCACGGCCGAGGAAGACGCCCCGCCCGACGGGTGGCTGGGCCCGGAATGCTGGCCGGCCGCCGGTCGTTGGATATGGTCCCGGCGCCGCGACGAGGCGACCCCTTCTCGCCCCGCGAGTCGCTGGCTTGAAGACTTTTCCCCTTTTGCTTTGAGCGCCTGACGGTGCTTGCGTGCCCTGCCCACCCCCATGGGCTGTGGGTGCGCCAACCCCCGAATGGAGCTTTCGTCATGAACACGATGCTGCGTAAGACGGTTCTTGGTGTTGCTGGTCTGGCTTTCACCGGTGGTGTGTTCGCCGGTCCGATCGCCGCTCACGCCGACGCCCCGGTTGCTGCTGGGAAGCCGGTCGCCGCGGTCCAGGCCGACAAGCCGGGCGTGGACATGGGGAAGCTGATTCCGCATGGTGTGCAGGGCGCCCAGTCGAAGATTGACCTGAACGACGAGCAGACCGCGAACGTG